>CAZGGQ010000026.1:0-62976 GCA_964525285.1 uncultured Chitinophaga sp. | reverse complement strand
GCAGCCAACGAATAACATACAATGGTTCAGGAATGGCGGTCCTATCCAGGGAGCAAACCAGTCCATTTTTAAAGTAACCCAATCGGGCAGGTATTACGCTACACTTGCCAACACGGATGGTTGTAGTATTTTAACAAGAACAGAGGAAATAGTGATTGAATCGCCAAAGCCTGGAATTACTTATCCGCTGCAATATGTGATCATAAACATCCCGGCAGAATTACAGGCAAGAAATTTTGGCATATCTGTGTTATGGGAACCATCGATCCATCTTAATGACCCGGCGATCGCGGATCCTTTATTTACTGCATCCACAGAACTTGAACAGTTATACAGCATCACTATAAAAACTGCCGCCGGATGCACAACAGTGGATAACCAACTTGTAAAAGTTATCAAAGAAGTAAAAGTATATGTACCCACCGCTTTTACACCTGACAACAATGGTTTGAATGATTATATTAAACCCTTTATGATCGGCATTAAGGAATTGAAGTACTTCAGGATTTATAATCGTGGCGGCCAATTAGTATTTGATTATTCTTCCAATCAGTTGGGATGGGATGGTAAGATTGGCGGACTGCCCCAATCAACAGGAGTTTATGTGTGGATGTTCCAGGGAATTGGCTGGGATAAACAAACACATACCCAAAAAGGCACACTCGCTTTGATCAGGTAGTATTCGTGAATGGTCAATGGTGAATTCTTCCTGCACAAGAAATTATCTTATTTTTCGTTCAATGCTTTTGAAACTGATTACATTCAGTCTTTTCACTATTTTATCTATTACTGGAAATAGCCAGATAAATATTATTAACGAAAGCCTGACAGATAGCTCTAAAAATATTTTTTACATCGGGGTTGATAATAGAGTCAGGATAACTGGATTTCCTGATAATTGCAGATTAGCTATTACGGGCGGAGGTGGTACCCTCCAAACATCCGGGAACGATCACCAATACATAGTGCGGGTATCAACTCCAATTGATGACTGTCAACTGATCCTGCTAAAAGGCACTAAGAATATTTTCCGGAAATCTTATTTGATAAGGACCATTGGGGATCCCGTTGCAACATTATCCGGAATAAAGGATACGACTGTTAACAGGAACAGAATACTCTTTAATCCATTTCTTTCAATAGTTATTCCAAATTGTTATGTCCAACTCAATTACCAGGTTATTTCTTTTACTGCGACTTTCATTAATGGCTCTGATAGTATTCTAACAATTGCAAATGGGAATCTATTATCAAAGGAACAAGTCAGTCTGGTAAAAGAAGTGGATGCAGTCAGCAAAATCTATTTTGATAATATAAGGGCATATCGTCCTGATGGGCGTACAAGGAAAATACCGCCTTTCTGGATAAAAATTCAATAGCCGATTATCACTCCTGACTAAAGACTAAAGACTAATGACTACCGACTCACTTATACATCTCCTCCTTGAACCCTTTCACTCTCTCATCTGCCAAATACTCATCAAATTCCATCAGCCTGTCAATGATTCCATTCGGTGTTAATTCAATCACCCGGTTGGCAACAGTTTGCATGAATGTATGGTCATGGCTGGTCAATAAAACAATGCCATTATAGTTGGTGCATTGCTCATTGAAGCTTTGAATGCTTTCGAGGTCAAGATGATTGGTGGGCTGGTCCAGTAAAATAACATTGGGATTCTGCAGCATCATCCGGCTGAGCATGCAGCGGACCTTTTCACCACCGCTTAATACATTTGTTTTCTTCAGCACATCATCGCCGCTGAATAACATCTTACCCAAAAATCCACGTAGGAATGGTTCGTCCACATCCTTTACATGATCCGGAACATACTGGCGCAACCAGTCCATCAGGTTATCATCTCCTTTAAAAAATTCGCTGTTCTCCTGTGGCAGGTAAGCATGGGTAACAGTACTCCCCCATTCATAAGAACCGCTGTCGGCGACAGTATCTGCCGTGATAATATTAAAGAAAGCAGTAACCGCCAGCGGATCACGGCTCAGTAAAGCAATTTTATCCCCTTTATTTACTGTGAAGGTTACATCCCTGAACATCACCCTTCCATCAATTGTTTTTTTCAGCTTCTCTACATTCAGGATCTGGTTGCCCACTTCTCTTAATTGCTGAAAAATGATGCCGGGATATTTTCTATAGCTCGGTTCAATTTCTTCGATCGTTAATTTCTCCAATGCTTTTTTCCGGGATGTAGCCTGTTTACTTTTTGATGCATTGGCGCTGAAGCGGGCAATGAAATCTATCAATGCCTGCCGCTTCTCTTCCGTTTTTTTATTCTTATCACCCACCTGCCGGGCCATCAACTGGCTGCTTTCGTACCAGAAGGTATAGTTGCCCGTGAATATTTTTATTTTCTGCCGGTCCACATCCGCCACATGCGTGCATACCGCATCGAGGAAGTGACGGTCGTGGCTCACAACCAAAACGACATTTTCGTAATCAGCTAAAAAATTTTCCAGCCAGCTGATGGTTTCAATGTCCAGGCCGTTGGTAGGCTCATCCAGTAATAAGATATCTGGGCTGCCAAAGAGCGCCTGTGCCAGCAACACCCTTACTTTTAAATTGGAAGGAATATCTTTCATCAGCGACTGGTGCATTTCCTCCTTTACTCCCAGTTCACTTAAAAAAGTGGCTGCATCACTTTCAGCGCTGTACCCACCCATCTCACCAAATTCATGTTCCAGTTCACCGGCCCGCATTCCATCTTCTTCCGTAAAATCAGCGAGGGCATAAATGGATTCCCTTTCTTTTGCAATGGCCCACATCTTGCTGTGCCCCATCATGACCGTATTCAAAACTGATTGCTCGTCAAACTGGAACTGGTTTTGATTCAGCACGGCCATTCTTTCGCCGGGAGTTATTTCTACGGTTCCTTTGTTAGGCTCTATTTCCCCGCTCAATATTTTTAATAAGGTACTCTTACCGGCGCCGTTGGCGCCAATTACCCCATAGCAATTGCCCTTTGTGAAATTGAGATTCACTTCTTCAAACAATACCCGTTTGCCATAAGCCAGTTTCAAATCCTTTACACTGATCATTTGATATTCTTTTTTGAGGCGGCAAAGGTAAGTTAAAACAAGTTCCCGGTAAGGGTTTATACAAGAAAATTGTATGAACAGCGTTATCTATTCATTAGTTTTCTGATGGACATATAAACCTCTCTTTTCACCTTCAATTTCGCGGTAATGATGAAAGCAATTTTCACAGCCATTTCCCTGTTTTGCTGCATTGCCATGCATTCACAAAGTTCACTGACCATTTATTTCGATTTCAATAATCATGATCTCAGCAATGCTGCCAGGATACAGTTGGATAGTTTTATTGTTGCGGAAAAAGTCAATTTAACGGGTTATATCATCAAACTGGATGGTTATTCTGATTTTATCGGTTCCGGTGATTACAATCGTAAACTTTCAGCAAAAAGGGCATTTGCAGTAAAGAAATATCTTTTGAAATGTGGTATTGAAAGGAGTAGTATCGTAAGTACACTTGGTCATGGTGAAAAAGACCCCCTGAACGAGAATAAAACAGAAGAAGAGCGACAGTTGAACCGGAGAGTGGAGATCAGTTTTACAAAAGTCATAGTAACCTATGCCCCGGAAGTCCTTTCATTAATGGAAAAGCTGGCTGATTCCACTACCACGACCGGAACCAATATTATTTTACGCAATATTAATTTTGTTGGAGGTATGCAGCAGTTTCTTCCTGAGTCAGCGCCGATGCTGAATGAGTTGCTGGCAGCTATGCAAACCTATCCCAAACTTATCATCCGTGTGGAAGGTCATATTTGTTGTCAACCCGGCAACAACGATGGCGTTGACCTGGAAACCGGTATCAGTAATTTGTCAGAAGCGAGAGCAAAAGCTGTCATGGACTATTTGCTGACAAATGGCGTTGACTCAAAAAGAATAAGCCATAAAGGATTCGGCCACTCGGCCCCCATTTATCCGTTTCCCGAACGATCAGAAGAAGAAAGAACTCAAAACAGGAGGGTGGAAATAAAGATCATCAGTAAATAATACCGATTGTGCATCCGGATTAATTAAGAAATGCGATAGGTATAAAAAAACTCCCGTTATGATCAGGTAACGGGAGTTGATATTTTAAAAATTGTTATTTTATCTCACATGCACTTTACCTGTTGCCAGCTTTTTGCCGTTGGCATCGCCAACCACCACATAGTAAATACCTGTGTTATCTGTTCTCAGATCAATTGCGAGTAGTGTATATGCGCCTGAGATATCGAACTGGCTGTTATAGACCATGCTGCCTTTGGAATCATAAATGGCGATCGTTCTTTTGGTGCTGGCGCCACCATCATTGTAATATGCAACCGTAAACCTTCCGTCATTCGGGCTGGGGAAGATGAACAGTTTAGGACTTGGCGTCGCTAAAATTGAAACGACAGCTGATTGATTGGAACAAACCAGGCCGCCTGTGAATGTTTCCTGTATAGTTACCCGGTAATCACCAACCTGCTCAACATTTACTGCTCTTGTGTTACCTGCATTGGTAATGCCAGTACCATTTAAGAACCAGCTTGTTGTTAATGTTCCGCCGGTTGAAGGACTTGGCGTTGCTGTTAATGTTGTTGTCTGTCCCGGTAACAAGCTGGTCAATGGAGTTGCGCTCAAGCCCACTGTTGGTAATTGACGTACAGTCAGGATCCCAACACCCGATACGATCGGAACTATACAAGTTGCATTGGACAAAAGGCAGCGGTAACGATAAGTGCTTATTGCTGTAGTTGCACCGGTTATGGTTAAGGCTGAAGTAGTTGCTCCTGAATATGGGGCAACATTGGTTACAGGGTTCCAGTTAGTTCCGCCGTCGGTGCTTACCTGCCATTGATAATTAATCCCGGTACCATTGGCTGTTACTGAAAAACTGGTATTACTTCCTGAACATAACTGAGCATCGGATGGTTGACCTGTTATCGCAACCGGGTTGATCACAGTAAGTGTTGCACAATTAGAAGTAACAGTATTACTGCAGGCGGTGCCAGTTACCATACAACGATAGCTGGTAGTAATAACCCCGGTTATCGTCAGGCATGATGATGTGCCACCGGGTATATTTGTCCATGGGCCGGCACAAACAGGTGCTGCCTGCCATTGATAAGTAAGATTAGTACCAACAGCGGTAACACAGAATGTATTGCTGCTTCCGGTGCATATCGTTGCATCCGTTGGTTGGGAAGTTATTGCAGCCAGCAAGTTGACAGTAAGAATTGCAGCATTTGAAACAGCCGGAACCCCACAACCTGCAGAAGTCAATACACAGCGGTAGCGGTAATTATTCATGGATGCAGTAACAGCAGTCAGGTTAAGCGTTGCGCTGGTTGCCCCGGCGATATTATTATAATTTGCTCCACCATCAGTACTTAATTGCCATTGATAGGTAACTCCGGCGCTTCCACTAACAGTAAAGCTTGTATTTGCATTTTCACATACAGTAGAATTATTAGGCTGAGTTATTACGCTTGGTCCGGTAGCAACAGTCAGGATGGCAGCATTGGAAGTAACGGATGGAGGGCATGCGGAAACAATACACCTGTAACGGTAATTGTTCATACCTAATGTTACAGCAGTTACTGTATAGCTTGAAGAAGTTGCTCCGCCGATATTATTATAATTAGCGCCGCCGTCAGTACTTAATTGCCATTGATAGGTAACATTAAGACCGGTTGCAGTTACGCTGAAAGTAGCATTATTGCCCGAACAGACACTTACATTCTGCGGCTGAGCTGTAATCACAGGTTTGCCATCAACAAAGGTGATTGTTTCATCCCCTCTTACAGAAGATGAACCCTGTGAAGCGCCGACACCCATACCTCTCCTGGCAAAAGCTTCCATAATTGCACAACTATATTGGGCGCCAAAAAATAAAGTATCTGCTTTTAATATAGCATCACGTCCACTGATAAAACCGGGGCTGCAGGGTTGCAAACGCAAACCTTCAACTACTAATTTTAATGCAATGGAATTACCACCAACGCCGGCAGGGTTGAAAAGATTTGGATTAATACCTGCCTGCTGGATAATATACCATGTCATGTCCCACAATGCAGTACACCAGATAGTGCCTACACCATGAGGAACAGCGACCGAAGGAAGATTTGCATAGGTCATTGGGTTTATCGCCATATTGGTCGTGTACCTGTATTGCCGTATGCCCGGGCCGGTAATAGGCTGATTCAATGCATAAGTTCCGATCCCCCGCGGATTATTAAACCCATCCGGGGGAGTTGCAGTTGCCCAATTATGTGTAATCATCAAAGCCAGATAATCACTCCAGCCTTCACCCATCTGTTCCACATTGGATAAACAACCAGAGCCGGTTCCTGTCATTCTATTACTAAGACCATGTGCATATTCATGAGCAATAATTCCATTATCTACATCACCATCACGGTCAGGAGTTGGCGCCGTCCACAGGTACATCTGCATTCTGCCCCTTACTCCATCAACTCCCGAAGAAAAATTTGCATTGTTGGTTCCACTGCCATCCTGGGCCTCAGCCAGTACATAATCACCCTGGTTGCCGCCTCGTCCCATATTATCGTTCTGGTAATTCCTCGATGGTTCGGTAAACCCATAGATATAGGTAAGATCATGCATCAGGTTATTCCAATAAAAAAGATTTGTGGTATTAAATTGCTGGTTGGGTGCAGGAGTTCTTACTGTTGGTTCGAGGTTGTAATCAGGGACAAAATCAAATGTAAGGTCCGGTTGTGGAGTTGAACTCAGCCCGGAACGCCCCGGAAGATTATTGGCATCCCTGTCTTCATAAGCAAATGCATTGTTACCTCTGGTGCTGTCATAATAAATGCTTCCATCATATTGCCAGCCATGTGTCGTTGCATTACCTGGTGACATGGTCCATGGATTTAAATGAAACTGATGTCCGCCACCCGGATGTATGGGACTTTCAGCAGGATATTTAATTACCCTGTAATTGGCATTGTTCACTACCAATGGTTTGTTCTCTTCTTTTACTTTATTATCACTTTGTAAAGCAACTGAATTTTGATTCGTTTTTTCCTTTGCCGCAAAATGTTCTTTTGGAGAATGATCTCCATCACCCCAGTTACAACTGATCGTAAGACTTTCTTTACTGATAACTTTATTAGTATTGGCATCAACTCTTATCAACCAGTAATCAGAAGTAATTTGCGGCGCTATAAAAACCTGCCATGCCAGTTTTACTTCATCCCCTTCTCCAAGCGGAAGCCAGATCAGTTCTGCAAAAATATTTTCCATGGATACACCCAATCTCCCAAATTCAAATTTCTGACCACCCCTTGAAATACTGGCGGGTATTATCATCTCCCGGATCACTACCTTACTTTCAACTGAGGCAGTCTGCACGGCATCTATGGCTGTAATGGCCGGTGTGCTGCGGTCATTACCTACCTTTTGCTCAATCGCGGCAATGCGGCTACCGGCGACGGAAACCAGTTTATCCTGCTTAAATGCAAGTACGTGTAATTGATTGTACACAGGAATATTCCGGAAACTCTGCTGCAAGTAAACCATCCGGATGGCCGACCCGGGAATGATGTATGTTCCGGTAATTATAGAATTGTCCAGGTCATTCTGTAAAAGCCCGATCCCAGAACTGTTCTTTTGAACTAATTGCAGTGCAGTGTTCCTGTCATTTTCACTAACCTGTGCTTTTGCAACAAAAACACAAGCGAAAACTGCTGAAAGGAGTAGAAGTTTTTTCATACAAGTAATTTATTAAAGATGATGGCGGAAAGATATTAATTGAAATTTATAGATGGTGATTCTAAATAACAACTTAATGAATGTATGTTTCTTTATATATGTCCGGACAATTTCCGGTTCAGCAAGGTATTATTTTTTCTGATTTCAGGGTTCAATCTCTTTTACAAATGTATCCGTCCCGATTTAGTCGGGACGGATACCAAAATTGATCTTTAATATCATCTTATCTCACATGCACTTTGCCGGTAGCCAGTTTTTTGCCGTTGACATCTCCTACAACCAGGTAATAAATTCCAGTGTTACCAGTTCTCAGGTCAATTGGGATCAATGTATATGCCCCTGTGATATTGAACTGCTGGTTAAACAGCATGCTTCCCTTGGAATCAAATATGGTAATCGTTCGCTTTGTGCTGCTGCCTCCGTTATTGTAATAGGAAACTGTGAATCTTCCATCGCTCGGGCTTGGGAAGATAAACAGGTTATCACTTGCTGTTGCTGTAATTGTAACAACAGGGGACAGATTTGAACAAACAAGGGCGCTGGGCCATGTTTCCTGGATACCCACCTGGTATATACCGACATGTTCGACATCAGCAATATACGAATTACCGGTAATAGGCGGCGCAGCTGCAATTCCGTTATACAACCATGCAGTTGCCAAAACACCACCGGTACCAACAGGTGTTGCTGTTAATGTACTTGTCTTACCAGGTAATAAACCGGACAATGACGCTGTGAGTCCGATTGTAGGTTGAAGACGAACTGTAATTGTCTTAGTTACAGAATTTACACAACCATTTACATCTGTATAGGTATATGTCAATGTAAAGGTTCCTGCTCCTGCTGTTGAAGCATTAAAGTTTGTTCCTGTTACACCGGTTCCGCTATAAACGCCACCTGCAGGTGTGCCACCTGTGAGAGTAAATGAAGTAGTATTACTGCATTGTTCCGGCAAAGCGTTTGGCCAGGTTACAACCGGCAATGCATTTACCGTTAATACCGTTGCATTGGATATCGTTGGCACTGCACAGGTAGCATTGGACAGGAGGCAACGGTAACGATAATTGTTCATAGTCAGAACTGCGCCTGTTATGGTCAGGGTTGCAGTGGTTGCACCACTATAAACAGCTCCGTTGTTTACGTTATTATAATTGGCTCCACCATCAGTGCTTACCTGCCATTGGTAAATAATTGTCTGAACACTGCTGCCCGCAATGGTAAAGCTGGTATTGTTGCCGGTACAAACAGCTGCATTGGCTGGCTGATTCGTAATGCTTACCGGTGCAATGACTGTTAAAATAGCCCCTGTAGAATTAGCGGGTGGAGCACATGTTCCGGTTACAACACAACGATACCTGTTATTATTCTGCCCTATAACTGCTCCGGTTAAAGTATAGCTTGTTGAAGTAGCTCCGGCAATATTGTTCCAGTTTGCGCCCCCATCCGTGCTTACCTGCCATTGATAAGTTATACCGGTTCCTGTAGCGCTGATTGTGAAGGTATTGCTGCCGCCAACGCAAATGGTAGCATCCGAAGCCTGTGATGATATGGCCGGTAATGTATTTACAGTGAGTATTGCTGCATTGGATATTCCCGGTGTGGGACAAACAGCATTTGATAACTGGCAGCGATAACGGTAGTTGTTCATGGAGAAAGTAGCTCCTGTAATTGTCAGTGTAGCTGTTGTAGCTCCACTATAAACACCACCGTTGCTTACATTATTATAACTACCACCACCGTCTGTACTAACCTGCCATTGGTAGATAATTCCTGTTCCACTGCCGGCAACAGTAAAGCTGGTGTTACTTCCTTCACACACTGTAGCGTTGGAAGGCTGAGTAGTGATAACAACAGATGTAACTACGGTCAATGTAGCACAGTTTGATGTGGCTTGTGGCGTGCAGGTTCCGGATACAATACAACGATAAGATGTGGTGACAGATGCAGTTACATTTAATGTTGCTGATGTTCCGCCCGGGACATTTGTCCATGGGCCTGTGCAATTGGGAGCACTCTGCCAAAGATATGTAAGACCGGCGCCACCGGCAGTCACACTAAATGTATTGTTGCTGCCCACACATAAGGTTACATCCTGCGGATGTGCAGAAATGGCTGGCGCTGTATTCACCGTTAAAACAGCTGCATTGGAATTACTGATATTACACTGACCGGTAACTGCGCAACGATATTGCGCCGCATCGGATGGTTGAACATTCACAATTGTATATGATGTTGCTGTTGCGCCTCCAATGTTGTTCCAGTTTACCCCACCATCTGTACTCTTCTGCCATTGATATGTTAAAGCGCCTGTTGCAGCTACAGTGAAAGTAACTGTTCCTCCCTGGCAAAGAACCTGGGTGGCTGGATGTGTATTAATAGTTGGGCCTGTACCCGGATTAATAGTATAAGTAATATTCGCTGTCTGGTTCGGTGCACCACTGGCAACTCCTGTTATGGTGATCATATATGTACCGAAAGACAAAGTATTAGTGCCGGTCAATGTAACAGTCGAATTGGGTGTACCGGTTGTTAATGGATTGGTTCCAAATACAACTGTAGTACCTCCCGGGTTGCCGCTGGCTGATAGTGTAATTGGATTAACAAAACCGCCGTTAAAAGTAGCGCTCAATGATCCTTGCATAGAAGCCGGGGCAGGACAAGTGACAGGGGCTGGTGAAATGGCATTCAGGGTAAAGCTTGCTGCCGGAACAGTGATCGTAAAGTTTGAATTACTGATATCAAAGAATATATTACCTACTGCCTCGATCTTTATTCTTGCTGTTGTGGTAGCTCCAACAGGTATTGTGAGTACTTCCGTACCATCGTTGGCTGTGCTTGCCGCAAGTACAGTGGGGAAGCTTGTTCCGCCATCTGTAGATAATGATATCTTGACATTGGCACAACTAACGGGAGCATTGGTGGTATTAGCTACATCCCATGTTATGGTTTGAGATGAACCACCCGGCCATGATACATTCGTATTAGGAGATGTTACCATGAAGGGACCTGAAGTATTGGTGACCGTAACAGTCATATCGGTAAACTGGGTTTGACCAATTGTTGACCCTGGAACATATGGACGATTATCCCTGACTGTCAACCTGTAGTTCAATGTTCTTGAAACTGAACTTAATGCTTCTATATTGCAAATGGCATCACCACCGGGGAACGGAGGAGTTATAAATAAACCGGCGAGTATGGTGGATAGCCTGGGCATCAGCCTGGTTCCTGAAACCGTGGCAGGTAATGACAACCAGTTCGGTCCTACCAGTTTGGCTGCATAGGCAACGCTGTTTGATCCTGTTTGACCCCCATGAAGATCGTTTTGTTCCCAGCAATAAGTTATCGGGTCATTCTGAGGGTCAGTTGCAGAACCGGTGAGTGCAAATGGAGTACTGATAGGAATAGTATAATTACTGACCGGAGCCACAACGGGAGGACCGTTAGCTGTCATCACTACAAGTACCGGGCAGGTTTTACCAGCCAGATTAGTTTGAATTTGCTGGATGTTAGCTTCATGAAATATATCAATGGAATGTGGTGCAGGGTCAAAACTGGTGATACCTGCGTAACCCATAATGGTGATACCAGCACCTACTTCTTTCTGCGCCACAGTTCCTTCGTTTGAAAATGTAAAACTATGGTTCCCGCCTATCTGGTGCCCTACCTCATGCGCTACATAATCAATATCGAAATTATCTCCCATTGGAATTCCATCAGCAGGCGAAGTAATACCTCTCCCTTTTTGGTTGTCAACACAAACGCAACCAATACATCCGGCGTTTCCACCACCGCCGGAAGCGCCGAACATATGCCCAAGATCATAATTCGCCTCGCCTATGATCGCAGTTAAGGTTGCCTGTAACTGATTATTCCAGTTCCCCATTGTTGTATAAGGATCTGTTAACGGGTCATAAAAAATAACTAAGGAGTCATTTGGAATAAGATTGGTATGTAATGCAAGGTCTCTTTCATAACATCCATTACAACGGGTAAGCGTTGCGTTAAATGCTGCCAAAACTCCGGGTAATCCGGTACCACAACCCGGAGTGGCCGGGTTCGAGCAAAACGCTCCAAACCAGTTGGCATATTCTCCGTTATTGGACTGGGCCAAACGTATGGTTCTTAATTCTCCTGTATTACTTGCAGGTGTGTTTAATTTATAAACCTGTACGTTTAAATCGGTAGCTAATTTTTCATCAACAGTAGAACAGACCCATGGCAATTTCCCTTTTTCTCTTTGCGATTTGAATACTGAATAAACAGTATGATCCTGTGAATAAGGTTCAATATATTCATTTTCCTTTTCCGTCCTGAAAACCATTGTTTGAATTCCCTGCGGGGAAATACTCAGTTTCAGGGTTGAATACCTATCCGTAATACCCCGGCCGGAAAATGCCCTGATCTCAGGAAATTTGGCTTGCAAAGCCGGATCAAAATTGGAAGCTTCATATACCTCAAACTGCTCAAGGTTACCATCGGCATTTGGTAATGAGATCACCGTTGATTGCCCGGCTTTGTCTGTAATGGTGAACAATCTTTGTTTTAATGGTTCAATATTCAGATCAAATAGTTTGAACACTTTGGGATAAGCAAGTCTCGCTACAGCTTTGTCAGCAGTTATTCCGCTTTTGTCGCCGCGGGAGGACCAATAACTTTGTTGACCGAAGCTGGCCGAACAAAACATACCCGTAAGAACGAGGAGTAAATATTTTTTCATATTATTTTTTTAGAGTAAATAAAAGCAGCTTATGGATAAAGAAATCTGAGCCCGCAAAAAAGCTGTTAAAATTAGGATTATTTCTTAAACCGTCAATCGGAAGTTTTTAACAGAAAAAGAAAAATCCCGTTTCAATAAAGAAACGGGATCGTTTTATAATTCGTTGCCTTCCAGGCTGGGAAATTGTATTAATAGCCCATGCCACCCATATCAGGTGCTCCATGTGCATGCGGGGCTTCCTCTTTCTTGGGTTTGTCAGCTACCACACATTCAGTGGTCAGCAACATACCGGCAATAGAAGCTGCATTTTCCAAAGCAATACGGGTAACTTTTGTAGGATCAATGACACCGGCCTTGTAAAGATTCTCGTACACTTCAGTCCTGGCGTTGAAACCGTAATCCCCTTTTCCTTCTTTCACTTTCTGTACCACAATAGAACCTTCAATACCTGCATTCTCCACGATCTGGCGAAGCGGTTCTTCCAATGCCCTTCTTACGATAGCAATACCGGTTGTTTCATCTTCATTGGAACCTTTCATTTTTTCCAAAGATTCAATGGCACGGATGAAAGCGATACCACCACCCGGAACAATACCTTCTTCCACAGCAGCTCTTGTTGCATGCAATGCATCGTCAACGCGGTCCTTTTTTTCTTTCATTTCCATTTCCGTAGCAGCACCGATATTCAATACGGCAACGCCACCGCTTAATTTAGCCAGGCGTTCCTGTAATTTTTCTTTATCGTAATCAGAAGTCGTTGTTTCGATCTGCGCTTTGATCTGGTTGATGCGGGCAGTAATATCTTCTTTCTTTCCTTTTCCACCAACAATAGTGGTATTGTCTTTATCAATGGTAACTGTAGTTGCCACACCCAAATAACTCAGGTCAGCATTTTCTAATTTATAGCCTTGTTCTTCGCTGATCACAATTCCTTTTGTAAGTACTGCTATATCCTGCAGCATTTCTTTTCTGCGGTCACCAAAACCGGGAGCTTTTACAGCCGCCACTTTAATGGTGCCACGCAATTTATTTACAACTAAGGTTGCCAATGCTTCACCTTCGAGGTCTTCTGCAATGATGAGTAAGGGACGTCCGCCCTGTGCCACTTTTTCAAGAATGTGGAGTATGTCTTTCATATTGCTGATCTTCTTATCATAGATCAGGATATAAGGATTTTCCAGTTCAGCTTCCATTTTTTCGCTGTTGGTAACAAAGTAAGGAGAGATATAACCCCTGTCGAATTGCATGCCTTCTACTACTTCAATACCGGTTTCTGTACCTCTTGCTTCTTCTACCGTGATCACACCTTCTTTACCCACTTTCTTCATCGCTTCAGCGATCAGTTTACCGATCTCGTTGTCGTTGTTGGCAGAGATAGAAGCCACCTGCTGTATCTTACTGCTGTCATTTCCTACGGCCTGGGATTGTCCTTTCAGGTGTTCAACCACTTTGTGAACGGCCTTGTCAATACCACGTTTCAGGTCCATCGGGTTGCCACCGGCAGCCACCATTTTCAAACCTTCACTGATGATAGACTGGGCTAACACCGTAGCAGTAGTAGTACCATCACCAGCAATATCAGCCGTTTTGGAAGCTACTTCTTTTACCATCTGGGCGCCCATATTTTCAATAGGATCTTCCAGTTCAATTTCTTTAGCTACGGTAACGCCATCTTTGGTAATGGAAGGCGCTCCGAATTTTTTCTCGAGTACCACGTTGCGGCCTTTGGGACCGAGTGTTACTTTCACTGCGTTGGACAGAATGTCCACGCCTTTTTTCATTCTGTTTCTTGCTTCAATGTCGAAGAAGAGTTGCTTTGCCATAATTTTTAATTTGAAGTTGTTTTATAATTTGAATAAGCTCCTAGCTATTAGCTGTTAGCTTTTAATAATTTCTTGTCAGCAGCTAATAGCTAATGGCTTGCGGCTAACGGCTTTCTTACACGATCGCCAGTATATCACTTTCTCTCATGATAAGATAGTCCTGACCTTCGATCTGTATTTCAGTACCGGCATATTTGCCATAAAGTACCGTATCGCCTGTCTTTACAGTTACCGGTTCATCTTTTTTGCCCGGACCGGCAGCGATCACAACACCACGTTGCGGTTTTTCTTTTGCAGTATCTGGAATGATGATGCCGCCTGCTGTTTTTTCTTCGGCAGCCGCCGCTTTTACAATTACCCTGTCATGAAGTGGGGTAACACTTACTTTTTTAGCCATTGTTTTATTGATTTTTTGTTTTTTAATTTGGGACTGCAAAGGTACAGGAAATACCGTGCCATGGCGAATTAAAGTCAATTTTACATGGTTTATTGAATTAATTGTCAGTGATGGCTGCTCCGATTGTCAGGCAAAAGGACAAAATTTCATTTAGAAGAGCCTCCGGATTTATTCCTGTCTTCAGTATTTTTTAAATAATGAAAATTTTTCATGGCTAAAACCGGGTTCACTACAGTAGTACTGCCTGCCCTGAAGGGCGGAGTTACTGTCAGAAGAGAAGGATTGTTGAATAAGTCAATCCGTCCCTGGCGGATGGATTGTTAACTAACAAAGATCAAAAGGGCTTTAGCCCTGAATTATTACTTCGCTCTAATATCCTTAATGCCTGTTAAAAAGTCCGCCCCGATCCTTCGACAAGCTCTGGATTCGGGACGGACTGGTAAAAGATCCGGATAATAATTTCTTCTATTCTTTCAGCACTTTTGCAGTGTAAGTCTTGCCGTTAATTACAGCCTGTAATACATAAGTGCCTGCCGCAGCAGCCGGGATAGTAAATGATACCAGTTGTTCTCCCGGCCCGATGGTTCTTCTTGCTACCAACCGCCCTGAAATATCATGCAGCCTCAGCTCACCTTTTTCACCAGGCGATTTCACAAACCGGACAACAAGGGTATTATTTTTAAAAGGATTACCAAGCACCTGCATATCCTGATTTGCGCCGGTAAGTTTAAGCAATACGATATTACTCAGTTTACTGTCATTATCTATATCAACAGATCTCAACCGGTAATAATTTTTCTCGGTGAGTGGCTCCCTGTCAATATAACTGTACTGTCGGGGCGACGTACTGTTACCCGCCGCAGCAATGGTTGTTATAATTCTGTAATTAGTTCCGTCAAAAGATTTTTCCAACTCAAAATGTTTGCTGTTATACTCGGCCGAAGTAGTCCATTGCAGCAAGGCTGTTTTGTTATTCTGCAATGTGCCTTTGAATTCTGTCAGTTGAACCGGCAATGGGGTTAAACTTAATGCCGTTTTCCACATGCCATACCCATGTGTTCCCACCAATAAATTGCCATCGGCAGGCCGGAATGCCATGCTTGAAACTACGGCATTACCCAAAGACCCTGCTCCTTCCTGCGACCAGGTGGTAACGCCTGGAAGCCCAACCACCCTGTATAATCCAACTGAAGTTCCGACAAAGTAATGCACTTCCGGAGAACCAGGAACTGCATGAATGGCTGAACTGCGATAAGATGGAAGACTTAAAGTTCCTTCCACTGCAGTCCATGTTGGTACAGCAGAATTGGCTGTCCCGGTCCACCAGCAACTGCTTACTCCATAACTGGAAAAAGTTACCAATATAGTATCATCATTGCGGGGATTTACAGCAATGCTGCTTATGTAACCCGCCGGAAAACTGCCGCCTGTAATATCAACGGGTGCAGTTGGTGCAGCAACACCGATAGGGTCATTCAGACGATAGACTTTTCCCCCTGAAGTTCCAAAAAACAGGCTTGCAGTAGCTGCACTATACAACCCCCGGGTAACTGCAAGAGCCGTGATGGTTGTAGTAACCGCAGCGCTTATGCCTGTCATATCTGTCCAGGTTGCCGAAGTGACACTAGAAGCAAAAAGAGTGCGGTATATTTTATCATCATTTGCATAATAAAGAAATTCTGAATTATCAGGATCCAACCTGTGAAGTGTGACAAATAACCCGGTGCCTGCCTCCCCGGTCGGGGTGATAGTAGTTACAGAGCCTAACGCTGTTGGGGCAGTTCTGCGATTAATGGCGCCTAATTGCGACCCCACATATTCATATTGAGTGCTACTAGTTAAGGCCGGGTCATTAAGGCCAACGGAAACCCCGTCCCCGCCCCATACCATTTCGAAATCGCTTCCGCTTCCTCCTATATTTCTTGTCGAGCCATTATCCTGTGCCCCTCCAATTACTTTACCTTCACCAGACCGGGGATCAATATCCACATAATAATATTGATAAGTCCGGTACCCGGTATTGATCTGTGTCCATGCCACCGTGCCTGCGAGGTTATCCGTTGTTCGCTGAATACCTCCATCATTTCCGCAAAGCATGGTAATAGAACTGGTAGGCATAAAAGCAAATGCATGTACATCCGGGTGTGAACTGGTATACAAAGCATAAGTTAAAGAACTTGCATACCCGCCGATTCTTGTCCATGTAGCTCCTATATCTGTAGATCTGTAAGCATTAGTTCCTCCGATAAAAACAGTAGCTGCATCGTCAGGTTTTACAGCTACCACCAGATCATAACCACCCTGGCAAGCAAATGGATCGTTGCCTGCTAAACAACTCGCTTCATCTGGTAACGTAGCTGATATATCGGTCCAGGTGGATGTCCCATCGGTCCAGTAATAAAATTCTGCTTCAGGTGATGGGGCGCCGCATGTAAATGATACCCCATTCCAATATAATGCATATACCCTACTTTCGAGACTGGGTGCATAAGCCAAAACAACTCTACCGTAAGCTCCGCTGGCATTCCAGCCCGCAGGGCTGCTGCCCGCTCCAGCACCAGCTATTTTTGTCCAACTTGCTGATGCCCCTGTAAGTGAAGTCCAAACACCGGGTGCAACTGTTGGAGCTGTTGGACTAAGCCCCGAAAATGCAGCATAAAATCTGCCGGTAGAGGTGACAATAATATCTGTATTATAGGACGAGCTTAAAGAACCTGAACCAGAAGACAAAACTGTACTCCATGTGGTTCCTCCATCAGTCGAACGTATTATTGCATCTGTACAAGCCAGATAAACATAGCCGGTTGTAGGGTCAACTACCAGCTTATATGCGTAGTCGGCTACATTGTCATGACTCTCATAAGTTCCTATATTTGATGCGGGCAACAATGCCCATGTCTCACCGTTATCAGTTGACTTATATACACCATTCCCCCTATAAAATGCTCCTGTAGCACCTGCACTATTACCTATTGCTTCCCCGCCTGCATAATACCATATATCTCTAAAACCAACTCTTGGATCCTGAGCGAGGCAGGTTACACTATATAAATCACCAACCGAACTTTTTCTTACCCATGTTGCACCATCATCAGTTGATTTAAAAACACCACCACTTACGCCTCCTGCCATGATCACACTGTTTGATGTGCCATTCCTGATATCATAAGCTAGCGCCCTGGTGCGTCCTCCAAGATTATTGGGTCCCTGGAAAGAATAAGTATTAGGCAAATTGGGTTCTGGGTCTTGTAACTGTTGCGCCAATATTTGCCTGGCCTGTAGCAGCTCAGCATCACGGATTCCTTCCGGAATTTTTCCAGTCGTTGGATTCTTGAGCATGTTGAATTCATACTCCATCGCGCCCAGGAAATCTGTCATCCGGGCATTGGGGTCTTTTTCTTTTTGAATAAGGTTGCCGGTTTTTTTTACTTCATTTTTGTTTTTGCAAGAGGTCATCAGCAGCATTGCCAAAAAAAATGAAAGCAAAAATTGCAAGCCGGAATTAGAAAGTGGATTTTTCATGTAAGCAGCATTTAGTGAAGAAAACTGATTGGCACATAAATTTAAATAATAGCTGAAACCTGATGAAATGATTTTCGTCACATTTTGGTATGCCTCATACAGGGTAAAAAGAAGTTTCCAACCCCTCTTTGCCGCGACATGCTGCCGCACGAATACTTCGGAAAGCTCAGTCCATAAAACGTTTATAATCAATTGAAATTTCCCTGCTTACCGGCAGGCCAGTCTGTGTTCTTGCTGGTTGACAAATTGAAGCTGAAACGTTACCAGCATTTTGATAGTAGCTTTGATTGAATTCTATATATAACCCACAGGCGCTTAAGCGCAGCGTAACGCCAGTCAGCGCTTAATAGCTCTGCGCTCTTTGCGCCGCTGCGGTTAAATTGACTCACTACCACATTTTTGTTTCTCACTCCCTTCCAAAATTCAGCTATCTTCGCCCCCTCAAAGTTCTTAAAGTAATGATCAGCAGAAGAAATATCCGGGTGAAAGTGATGCAGACGATCTATACGGTGAATACACTGGAACAGGAACTGATCCTGGATACATCCGGGGCCGGTGAACCACAAAAAATTCTGCAGCAGCATCTCGACCAGACCCGTTCCTTATTCATTTACCTGATTTATTTTTTGACAGAGCTTACACGTTATGCAGAAACGGATGCGCATCACAGGGCTTCCAAACATTTACCCTCTGCCGAGGATCTGCATGTAAATACAAAAATTACCGGCAATGAATTGTTGCTGAAGATGCTGGAAGACCCGGCATTGAAAGAACAATTTGCCAGGGAAAAACCGGCATTGATCTGCGATAAGGAATTGCTCCGCAGAATTTACCATAGCCTGGCGGAATCATCCGAATACAAAGCCTACACTGCACAGCCGCTAAGAGATAAGGCCCTGGAAAAAAAGATCATCGAATTTATTTTGAACGACCTGATGCTGGCCAACGAAACATTTGTAGCGCATGTGGAAGATAATTTTTCCAATTGGGATGATGATGGCGAAATGATCGTACAACTGCTTGCAGGTTATCTTCAAAAACCGGGCAGCTATCATTTCAACAAAATGATGAGCGACGATAAAGAACAATTTGCAAAAAATTTATTGCAGACCGTTTTAGAAAAAAGCGAACAGCTCCAAAGCCTCATCATCCCCAAACTGAAGAACTGGGACTCCGAACGCATTGCCCTGCTGGATATGATACTGATGAAAATGGGGGTGGCTGAATTTCTTTATTTTGAAACCATTCCACCTAAAGTAACTATTAACGAATACATTGACCTGGCCAAAGATTACAGCACATTGCAAAGCGGCCAGTTTGTAAACGGTATTCTTGATAATATTCATAAAGAATTGCTGCAGGAAGGGAAAATGAAGAAAGTGGAGTATAGGAAAAGTCTTTAGTCTTTAGTCGTTAGCTTTAAGAATTATTGCCTCAGCGTTGATGACAGAAAGGGGAAAAAGCTTACCGCTTTTAGTAATTCTCTTTCCGCCAATAAGTTGTTTTCTTGCTAACTGCTAATAGCTAAAGGCTAACAGCTTTTTTTTCTCTACATTTGCACTCTTGAATTTCTGATGATGAAAAAAATTATCCACTTTGTAATAGTTGCTGTTTTGCTGACCGCCTGCAGTAGCTCAGATAAAAAAGGGCCAGGGCAGAAATCCGCAAAGGACAGTATTGCTGCCGTGAAAATGCAGGAGGTGATCAATGATACCCTCAACTATACCTCCATCAGATGGCTTGATTCTACCTTTATATATGTTGGTAACGTGAAAGAAGGCAAACAGGTGGAAGTAGTTTTTCGTTTTAAAAATACCGGTGACAAACCGCTGATCTTCTCCAGGGTGGAGGCCCGCTGTGGCTGCACCGTGGCAGAAAAACCCGAAGAGCCCGTCGCACCCGGCGAAGAAGGAGTTATAAAAGGAAAATTTGACAGCAAAGGCCGCAAAGGCAATAACCGCAAAAATATCCACGTGGAAGCAAATACAAAGCCCTCCCGGGTATATGAACTTGAGTTTGAGGTTGTCGTTGAATAAAAATCATATCATTTACAATTAAACTACAATACATGAAATCAATTACTAAATATCTTACTTCTGCCCTTCTTGTTGCCATCACTTTTTCTTCCTGCATTCCGGGCGCCGAGCAAGGAGGAAAGGATGGAAAATCATCCGGGGGCTTTGGCGGTTTCCAGTTTGTCTTTTTAGGATTAATGATCCTTGTATTCTGGATGTTCTTCATCAGGCCACAGGCCAAAAAAGCCAAGAACCAGAAAACTTTTATCACAAACCTTGGCAAAGGCGACAAGATTGTTACCATTGCTGGTATTCACGGCACCATCAATAAAGTGAATGATGACGGAACGCTGAATATAGAAGTAAGTCCCGGCAGTTACCTGAAAATTGAAAAGAGTGCAATCAGCATGGACTGGACAGCTGCTTTGAACAAGCCAGCAGTAGCAGATAAAAAATAGAACCGGGATTTCTTTGATTAAAAATGATTAAGAGGAGATTGAAATAATTTTCCTCTTTTCCTTTCTTATCGCTTTACCAACCAATTCAACTTTACTAACTTTCCTTTTAATCTGACATTAATCCTTTTAATCATGGTTCTCAGGATCGGCTTGACCGGCGGTATTGGCAGCGGCAAATCTGTCGTGGCAAAAGTCTTTGAAACACTGGGCATACCTGTTTACTATGCCGATGATGAAGCCAAAATGCTCATGAACACGAATGCTGGTTTGAAAGCTGCCATCATCAAAAATTTTGGTGAAAGATCATACACGAACGGAGAATTGAACAGGAAATATATAGCGTCCATTGTTTTTAACGATGAAAAGAAATTAGAATTACTGAACTCCCTCACCCACCCCGCCACTATCCGGGATGCGGAAGAATGGATAAAACAACAAACATCAGCTTACATCATTAAAGAAGCAGCCTTATTATTTGAAAGCGGCGCCGGCAAAATTCTTGATTATGTGATTGGCGTATATGCTCCGCTGCCAATCAGGATCAAACGGGTGATAGCAAGGGATGGGGTGACAGAAGAAGAAATAATGAAACGTATCATGCGGCAAATGGATGAAGAAGAGAAAATGAAACGTTGTGATTTTGTGATCACCAATGATGAACAGGAGTTGGTGATACCGCAGGTGCTGGAACTGGATAAGAAGTTTCGGACTTAGCGTTAAGTATGCAACTTACCTAATGATATTTTAATCCTTTCCCATCCCTCTTCTATCTTCTCCATACTGTTGGCAAAAGAAAACCGGACACATTTTGATTCCCCAAAAGCATCTCCCATCACAGAAGTTACATGGGCATTATTCAGAAGGTACATTGAAAAATCAGCAGCGTTATTTATAATTGTCTCCCCGTCTGACCTGCCATAATAAGCACTCACATCCGGGAAAACATAAAAAGCGCCATCCGGTTCGCTACAGGGCAAACCGGGAATTTCTTTTACCAGTTCCAGCACCCTTGCCCTCCTTCTTCTAAACTCCTTCACCATTTCCATGGATGGACGAAGATCAGTGGTCAATGCAGTAACCGCCGCTTTTTGTGTAATAGAATTTGCGCCACTGGTAAATTGTCCCTGCACTTTTTCACAGGCTTTTGCTATTTCTGTAGTAGCAGCAATATAACCAAGCCTCCATCCGGTCATGGCGAATCCTTTGCTTAAACCATTTACAACTATCACCCTGTCTTTAATATCAGCAAACCGGGCAAGACTTTGGTGATGGCCGACATAGTTGATATATTCATAGATCTCATCTGAAAGAATAAAAATATCCGGATGCTTTTCAAATACAACTGCCAATGCTTCCAGTTCTTCTTTGCTGTACACAGCACCGCTGGGGTTGCAGGGAGATGAGAACAAAAACATTTTTGTCTTTGGCGTAATGGCAGCTTCTAATTGCAGGGCCGTTATTTTAAATCCCTGTTCAGTGGTCGTTTTAATTTCTACCACTTTCCCCCTGGCGATTTTAACCAGTTCGCTGTATGTTACCCAGAAAGGTGTTGGAATAATAACTTCATCCCCTTCGTCCACCAATGCAAGAACGGCATTGGCCAGGCTTTGTTTGGCGCCGGTTGATACCACAATGTTTTCAGGCTTATAGTCAAGGTTATTATCCCTTTTAAATTTGAAGCAGATGGCTTCCCGCAGATCCAGGAAGCCCGGTACAGGGGTATAATGAGTCCAGTTATCATGAATAGCCTGTATCGCCGCCGCTTTAATATGAGCGGGAGTATCGAAGTCGGGCTCACCGAGGCTCAGGTCAATCACATCAATACCTTTTGCTCTCAGTTCACGGCCCAGTTTGGCCATCTTTAATGTTTCCGGTTCATTGAAACGATCTAAAAAAGAAGATAAATGCATGTTGGTTGGTTTGGCAAGTTCTTTATAATGAATATTTGAACCACATAGGCACATAGATACATAGGCCACCACATAGGTTTTTGTTATTCATCTGGCAATTGAGAAAAAAGATTATTGAATAGGGTCCTTTGACCTTCTTTAAAAATATTTACACAATGAAAATTTATAAGAATGCCCTTGGGCTTTTCCAGCATTTGCATATAAGAGAGCAGAATCGCATCATGAATTGGCAAATAACATTCCTGTGCTTTCAATTCTACGCAAAGAATATCTTCCACCAATACATCCAGTCTCAATTCTGTATCAAGTTCTAAACCTTTGTAATGCACAGGCACCCAAATCTGGTTCTTAAAGGCGATTCCTCGTAATTGCAATTCCTTCAAAAAACATTTTTCAAAAACACTTTCCAATAAACCCGGGCCAAGAATTTTATGAACTTCGATTGCACATCCAATTACTTTATAGGTAAGCTCATTCAAATATTTCTTGGTTATTAACATTTTCTATGTGTAAATCTATGTACCTATGATCCTATGTGGTTCAAAATAAAATTAATCGTTTTTTATAATATTGGACGGCATAGGTTCACATAATGATACAATATTTTTTTTAATTGGTGTAGTTGATTTTAAATGATATAAGTTCAGGTATTTTTTTTCGTGGTCGGCTCAATTCATATTCATAAATAACAAGGCCGAGATTTTTCATAAATGGCAACCCCACTCCGGCATAATCATATTGGTCATCATTTAAGATGCCATCACTGTTGCAGTAAATAACAGCGCTGAGCTGGAATTCAATCTTATTTTTTTGATCTGCGATATACGCAGCGTCAATCATAAAGCCATAAGCATCCCCGGTTTTATTAAAAATGCGGATAGCAGGTTCAGCTTTATTTTTTTCAGCCCCGTACAATAAAAACTTTACGTAAGTATCCCAATAGTCCGGGGGACCATAAAAAGGAAACCTTGATTCCTGCGGCATCATGGACATATATTTTCGAAGGAAATCATAGTCTTCTTTGGCCAGGTTGAATCGCTGTTGTTCCGGAACAGCTTCCGGGAACATCAACGCCCGGACAATATGGTGCAGATCCTGTAATGAAAGACGGTTCTTCTTTGAAAAATCAAAAGGCTCGTTGATAAGTGTGCCTCCCTTATAGTATCCTTTTCCTATCCGATAGCTATCGGATTTCGTATTCCGGCCGGCATAAACCAGTTTACTTTTTTCTGCCGGCTTTTTATAAATAATTTGGCCGCTACTGTCATAAAACTCAACCGGGTTGGTATGCCGGTTCTGATCTTCGGTCAGGCTTATATCGAGCCGGTGAATGACCTGGACACCGGTATAGCCCATTTTATGCAATGAGTTATTGATGTACTCCTGTCCCAAAAATTCATAGAGCCTGTTGAAAGCATCATTATCACTTACTAAAAGTATTTTTTTTATATAGTGTGCAATGCTGGGAGCTCCCGTTGCCGTTGAAGGATCATTGCACACCCTGGTTTGGCCATTTCCATCAGACTCCGTGATCATGATTGTATTCCTGTTAAGCCCAGGAATTTTAAGTTCATTCAGCTTTTGAAGGGCCAGTATAGCAACAGGCAGTTTGACGGTTGAAGCCGGGTAGAAATAGTTATCCGGGTCCAGGTTGAAGAAATGGTCAGTGAATTTTATTTTTCTCTTTTTCCCCCGGTCAATTTGTGTATAAATTATCTGGATTCTCAATTCCTCCTTTTTTTTCATTATTGCATCAAAAAATTGAGGATATTTTGCTAAAATGCTGGCCATGAAAGTGTCAAGAGGATTTTTACCCGCGGAAATAAAATGATCTTTATCCACTGCAAAGAGATTATTTCCTGGTGTTGATTCCTGGCGGAAAAGGGCAGAGCCGGTAAAAACAAACAGCATAAAAGTGGCTGCAAAACCTGTTTTGACCGAAGCATTCATCGTCATTCAAAGATACAGATTGCCGCCAGTTAAGCTTTTATAAATCAGCCCACAAGAGCCCCCTTTTAGTTGCCTGAAATTAAAGGGAAACTGCTATCTTTGCCGCCCTTGACCAGTTTCGCTTTTGCGAAAGAGGTCGCTAAAATTTGTATAAAGCCTTCCCTGTATTTTATTAAATACCGGGCGGGCTTAAAAATGTAAATCGTTCATCATATGCAACTGAAAGGCTTGGTTCGCTTTTTTACTGTTCTGCTGATTGTTTATTCGCTTTATCAACTCTCTTTTACCTGGTTTGTAAGAAACCATGAAAAAAAGATGGAGGCCCGTGCAAGGACTTATGTGAAAAACAATTTTCAAACTGCTCTTGCAAAATATCCCACGAATAAAGATTCACAGGCTTTTTACCAGGAGGTATTGGATAAGGCTTACCAGGACAGGTTAAGACGTTTACTGGATAGCACCAAGGATGTTACTGTTACCTATGGTATCAATGGAGCAATGAGTTACAAGAAAGCCAAAGAGGAAGAATTGAATCTTGGTCTTGACCTGCAGGGTGGTTTGAATGTGACCCTCGAAGTGGAAATGAACGGATTGCTGATATCCCTTTCCAATAAATCAAAGGATCCGAATTTTTTACAGGCTATCCAGAATGCAGATAAACGTAAAGCAAACAGCAGCGCTGATTTTATTACGCTCTTTATTGAAGAATACAGGAAAGTAGAAGCAACCCGGCCGCTGGCTACTTTGTTTTCTGCTGGCAGTGGAAATAAAATTGATATTAAGTCATCCGATAACCAGGTAGAAACTTATATCCGGAAAGAGGCCCAGGATGCTTTTGAAAGAACACACAGGGTTCTGCGTACCCGTATCGACCAGTTTGGCGTTGCGCAGCCGAATATCAATGCCAACCCTGACAAAAAGATCATTACTGTTGAATTGCCGGGCATAAAAGACAAAGAAAGAGCGAGAAAAGTTTTGCAGACAACCGCCAACCTTCAGTTCTGGGAGGTTTATACACTAAGGGACAATAACTATGCGACCGGCTGGCAAAAGGCAATCGATGTTTTCAATGCCAGGTATGGAAATGCCAAAGACAGCGCTGTCCTCAAAGACACAGCAGCAATAAAGGATACCGCGGGGAAAAAACAACCTGTTGTAATAAAAGATACAACCGGGAAGAATGGACTTGCTGAAGGACTGGGAACACCTGACACAAACACAATAGACAGCAACGGCCAAACCAGGCCCGAAATAACTACTGCACAAATTACTATTGATAAATTCTTACAGTTCGATCAGCCACGCCAGGATGAAAAGGGAGAAGTATATTATCCTGCAGCCATTGGTTTGGTTGCTATTAAAGACACAGCCGTATTCAGAGACTACCTAAATGAACTCCGCCCCTATTTTCCCTCAGATGCGGTTTTTGCCTATGGCATTCCTTCCAAAGACAAAAAAGGCAAGGAGATCAGCGCAGTTCCATTGTATGCACTAAAAACGTTTGGCCGGACCCAGGCTAAGCTGGAGGGTGATGCGATTTCAGATGCCACCCAGGATTTTGACCAGTACGGCAAAGTGGAAGTGAGAATGGATATGAAAAATTTTGGCGCTACTGTCTGGAAAAAAATGACAGAAGAAAATGTGGGTAAACCTATTGCAATTGTATTGGATAATATCGTTTATTCTGCTCCCAATGTTATCAGCGCAATTCCTGACGGAACTTCCGTCATCACCGGAAGCTATACGCAACAGGAAGCAGCAGACCTTGCCAATATATTGAAAGCGGGTAAACTGCCTGCACCGGCCAAAATCGTACAGGAACAGCAGGTCGGGCCCACACTGGGAAGTAAAGCTATTGCCGGAGGCGCCAAAGCATTCATCATTTCATTCGTTGTTATCTTTTTACTGATGCTGGTTTATTATAATACCAGCGGATGGATTGCCAATATCGCTTTAATATTAAACCTGCTCTTTACTGTTGGTATATTAGCCGGACTTGGCGCCACGTTAACAGCCCCGGGTATTGCCGGTTTGGTATTGACCATCGGTATGGCGGTTGATACCAACGTAATCATTTATGAACGGATCAAGGAAGAACTGGCGAGAGGAAAAGGATATATCCCTGCGATCAATGAAGGTTATAAACGATCCTTGCCCCCCGTACTGGATGCCCACGTCACTATATTCCTAACAGCGGCTATTCTTTTCTATTTTGGACTGGGCCCTGTAAAGGGTTTTGCTACTACACAGATGATTGGAATAGTTCTTTCATTATTCTGCGGAATTCTCGTGAGCCGCTGGATCACTGAGTGGTTTACCGGTAAAAAGAAACACCTGGAGTATTTCACCGGCGTATCACGCCGCATTTTCAAGCATGCCAAATTCAAATTTATTGAATACCGTAAGTACGCTTATGTAATTTCCATGATCGTACTTGCGCTGGGTATTGCAGCCTACTTCAACGGATTCGACCAGGGTGTTGAATTCAAAGGAGGCCGCAGTTATAAAATTAATTTTGGAAAAAAAGTGGATGTAGAACAGGTGCGGAATGATCTGAGAACAGCCTTTGGAGGTGAAAGCCCGGTGATCAAAACAATCGGTGATAATGCCACCTTAGATATTACTACTGCTTACCTTATTACTAATTCAGGTCAGGAAATAGATTCAGTGGTGGAAAGCAAATTAATGGCGGGTTTAAAAAACCACCTGCCCCCCAATCTTTCTTTTGAAAAATTTGATAAAGAATATAAGCAGGAGTCAAAGAAGGTATTACCAACCATCTCGGATGATTTAAAAGCCGGTGCCATAAAAGCAACTGTCTTTGCGCTAATTGTGATCTTCCTGTATATCTTTATCCGCTTCCGCGACTGGCGATATTCACTCGGTACGATCGTGGCCCTGCTGCACGACGTGCTGGTCACGCTGGCTGTGTTCTCCTTTGCCAGAACTATTGTTCCTTTCCCGCTTGAAATTGACCAGCACTTTATTGCAGCCATACTGACTGTGATCGGGTTCTCGATGAACGATACGGTAATTGTATTTGACCGGATCCGGGAAGACAGCCGTCTGATGCCTGATGCACCAAGAGGCGAAGTGATCAACCGGGCCATCAATGAAACATTGAGCCGGACTGTGATGACTTCATTGACAGTGTTCCTTACTATCCTGATCCTGTTCCTGGTTGGTGGTGAAGTAACAAAAGGATTTGCCTTCGCTATGCTGATCGGTGTTATCACAGGTACCTATTCATCCATCTTTGTGGCCGCACCCATATTGGTTGACCTTGGCGGAAAAAGAGGATTGGGTAGAAAAGCGGTAGTAGAAAAAATAAAACCCGGGATGATCAAATCAACAAAGATTTAATAAGAAAAGCTTAAGGTCATAAACAGTAATGCCTCCATTTCGGAGGCATTACTGTTTATAAAGTATGATAAACCTAAGTTCCCCCTTCGGGGGACAGGAGGCTTTAAACCCCAAAACTTGTTCCGCACCCACAGGTTGTAGCTGCATTGGGATTTTTAAAAGCAAAGCCCCTGTTGTTCAATCCATCCTGCCAGTCCACCTGCATACCATATAAATACATTTCGTGAGATTTATCCATGATGCAGGTAATACCATCCGTTTCAAAATGCCTGTCATTTTCGCAAGGATGATCAAAGCCGAGAATGTATGTCATGCCGGAGCATCCACCACCCTTCACTCCCACTCTAAGTCTTTGCGTGGTATCAAACCCCTCAGCAGCCATTAGTCTTTTTATTTCAGCAATTGCTCCTGCTGTTAAGGTAACCGGCATTGTCATTGTTGTTTCCATGCAGCAAAGCTAAATATTATTTTGCAGCGAACCGACTGGTCGATTTTCGATGAAGGAAAATTAAGTACTTCCTCATTCTCCACTCACGACTAACAACTAACGACTAACGACTCATGACTCATGACTAACGACTCATGACTAACGACTCAATTCTTGCCACTCGCCTTTCCTTTCCTATTTTTGCTTAATTCTATCAAACTACTATTCATGGATCTATCTATAGCAAGCCTTGCCATATCGGGATTAGCTATCATCATTGCTCTATATGTTCTTTTTCACAAAACACAACAGGCAACTTTGCTGCCAGGGGGTGAAAAATTTGAAAGCACATCACTGCAATTACAAGCATATGAACGGCTGGTGCTTCTCACAGAAAGGATAGCCCTGCCGAACCTGATCAGCCGGTTGAACCAACCCGGCATCTCTGCAGTGGAAATGAAAATCATTCTGACTGAAAATATCAGGCATGAATTTGAATATAACAGTACACAGCAATTATATGTAAGCCAGGTTAGCTGGGATTCTGTACGCAACCTGAAAGAACAGAATATTATGATCATCAACCAGGTCTCAGCTTCCATGCTTCCAACCGCTTCCGCATCTGAACTCAATAAAAAGATACTGGAAGTGGTCATGTCGCAGCCGCAGGGAGCTTTGCACGAAATGGTTTTGCAGGCATTGAATTTTGAAGCAAAAAAACTGATGAAATGATGAGGAGCTGCTGTTTTATATTGATATTGTTTATGAACCTGGCACTTACAGCACAGCAAAACAGGATTAAACTGGGTTTTATCGGTTTCCCTTCGCAATCTGGTTTTGGCATTGGTGATATAGGATTTGAAAGACTTAACAAGGAGCTAAATTCGTCATGGCAATTGCATTTCAGCGCCTCGGGTGGTGCCATTGCAAGTGATGTTGGTACGGAAACCAGAAAGTGGGGAACTATTGAGAAAACATTTTACAGGAAAACAATTGCAAAAAAAATTACATGGTCTTATTCTTTTTTCACAGAAGCCGGAAGCAGGGATAAAAGTCCCGGTCATGTCCCCTATATTCCTGAAAAGATTTTAAAAAAGACCAAACTATTTGAAATAAATCCCGGCGCAAGCTTAGGTATTCAGTTACTTCTTGGAAAAAAATGGGGAATAGAAACTCAAGCCGGACCTAAACTTATTTTTGCAAAAGGGATAAAATACTATAGGAATAGCACTGCAAATCAAATTTATTCAGAATCTTTTCATGACATAAAAGCCGGGTACAGGTTGATCGGCGGATTCACCTATCAATTCTGATTTATATGCCAGACAATAAAAAATATACTGATTCAGGGATAGAAATAAAGCCAGTTTATACCTCAGCTGGTACAGCAACGACCAGCGACCAGCAACCAGCAACCAGTAACCAGCAACCCGGAACCTTTCCCTTCACCCGTGGCATACAGCCCGACATGTACCGCGGCAAAGTTTGGACGATGCGGCAATATGCCGGCTTCTCTACAGCTGAAGAAAGTAACAAGCGCTATCACTATTTATTATCACAGGGAGTAAGCGGACTGAGTGTGGCTTTTGATCTGCCAACACAAATAGGCTATGACAGTGACCATGCATTAGCCGAAGGTGAAGTGGGCAAGGTTGGTGTTGCTATTGATTCCCTTGAAGACATTCAGACATTATTCCATGGAATTAAACTGGAAGAAGTAAGCACATCCATGACGATCAATGCGACGGGGTTTATATTGCTCGCTTTCTACGTGGCCCTGGCTAAACAACAGGGATCCGACCTGAATAAGATTTCCGGTACGATACAGAATGATATCCTGAAAGAATATGCAGCCAGGGGAACCTATATCTATCCGCCCAAACCTTCCATGCGTATCGTCACCGATATTTTTGAATGGTGCAGTGCTGAGCTGCCGAAATGGAATACGATCTCCATCAGCGGTTATCATATCCGGGAAGCAGGCAGTACGGCCGTACAGGAAATTGCTTTTACCCTTAGCAACGGGAAGGCATATGTGGAAGCGGCCCTGGAAAAAGGTCTCGATATAAATGTATTTGGCAAACGTCTCTCCTTCTTTTTTAATGCCCATAATAATTTGTTTGAAGAAGTAGCCAAGTTCCGCGCCGCCAGAAGAATGTGGGCAAAAATCATGAAAGAGCTTGGCGCAACGGACCCCAAAGCCATGATGCTACGTTTTCATACGCAAACCGGCGGCAGCACACTGACGGCTCAACAACCACTGAATAATATTTCAAGGGTTACCATCCAGGCAATGGCCGCTGTGTTGGGCGGCACGCAATCATTACATACGAATGGGTTTGACGAAGCGCTGAGTTTACCATCTGAGGAAGCAGCAAAAATTGCATTGCGGACACAACAGATCATCGCTTTTGAAAGCGGAGTTCCGGACACCGCTGATCCGCTTGGAGGAAGTTATTTTATCGAAAGCCTGACTGCAGAAGTGGAAGAAGCGGCCTGGAAACTGGTACAAAAAATTGATGCCATGGGTGGCAGTGTGGCTGCTATAGAGCAGGGGTTTATTCAGAATGAAATTGCAAAAAGCGCTTATGAATATCAAAGGAATATTGAAACCGGCGATAAAATAATTGTAGGTGTAAATAAATTCCAGTCAAATGACGAAGGTGCTATCCCTGTTCTGAAAGTCAATGACAATATCAGGGATGCACAGATCCAGAAGCTGAATAAGCTGAGATCAAACCGGGATAATGCAAAAATTGATCAGTGCCTGCAGATTCTTAATGACAAATGCAATAGCGGGGAAAATATCATGCCTTCCGTTGTGGAGGCCGTAGAAAATAAATGCACATTGGGAGAAATTGCTGATACACTGCGAGAAGTTTACGGAGAGTACAAATAACCCATCTATCAATTACTTCAGCATCTACAAATTTTATTTTCTTACTTTCATCAACAAATACCTGATATATGACAGCATTCAGCATGAAGCGAAGCCTTCTTCATTCCTCATTCCTTATTTCTTATTCTTTATTTTCTTTTTTCTCCTTTGCCCAAACCCCAACCTTTCTCACCGACAGCCTTGACAGCTATATACAACGCGGTATGCGGCAATGGCAGATACCCGGGCTCGCCATTGCCGTGGTAAAAGATGGTAAAGTAGTTTTGTCAAAAGGCTATGGTGTCAATGAATTAGGCAAAGAAATTAAAGTGGATGAGAATACGCTGTTCATCATTGCTTCCAACTCAAAACTTTTTACAGGCACTTCCATTGCCAAACTGGATTATGAAAAGAAACTATCATTGAACGACAAAGTGACAACATACATTCCCTGGTTCAGACTTTATGATAGCAACTCAACACGGCTGGCCAATGTCAGAGATATGCTTTGTCATCGCATAGGTCTCAAAACCTTCCAGGGAGATTTTACTTTCTGGGATTCCGTTCTTCCCAAAGATTCGATCATCTGGAAAATGCGATACCTGAAACCACCCGGTGAATTTCGCCAGGATTATGGCTATTGTAATTCCGCTTTCCTGGTAGCAGGGCAAATACTGGAAAAAGTAACAGGACAGACCTGGGAAAACTATGTACAGGATAATATCCTCAACCCTCTCGGCATGACCAACACATATATGAATACGGCTGGCCTGGCCAGCAGGCTGAATGTTGCATCGCCGTATAACAACCTTTACAGTTCTATCAGCAAAATTCCTTTCGATAACGTTGACAATCTTGGCCCGGCAACAAGTATGGTGAGTAATGTAAAAGATCTGACCAAATGGCTGATGCTGCAATTAGACAGCGGCCGGTATGAGGGAAAACAAATTATACCCTGGCAGGTGTTGCAGAAAACAAGAGATGCCAATATTCTTACCGGCAGCAGAAAATCGGCAGCTTTTCCCACTCACTTCCGGGCCTATGGATTGGGTGTTTATATGACCGACTATGCCGGGAGGCAGGTATATTGGCATACAGGCGGTGCTTTCGGGCATGTAACCAATGTCTGTTTTGTTCCGGAAGAAAAATTGGGCATTACGATCCTTACCAATAACGACAATCAAAGTTTTTTTGAAGCGCTTCGTTACCAGGTTTTGGATGCTTATATGAATATACCGTACGTTGACCGCAGCAAGTTTCAGTTAGGATTCTTTGCACAGGGCAAAAAAACAGTAGAAGATGAACTGGCTGCGTTAAAAGCAAGAGTGGACAAAAAGAATCAACCTGAGATCGGGACGGAAGATTTTACCGGCGATTATTTCAATACACTATACGGGAAAATAACCATCAGCAAGGGCAGCAATATGCTTATCTGCCGTTTCCAGCATCATCCTGACCTGATCGGGTATATGGATTATATGGACCATAATGAATTCCGCATTACCTATTCCAATATTGGTTATGGCATATTTCCTGCAAAATTTTCATTGAAAGATGGAAAGCCTGTAGCGGTTGAGATCAAAGTAAATGACTTTGTAGAAAGCGATGCCTATTTATTTGTAAAAGATCCTGCCGGAATAATTGTAAGATAAATTCCATTTTATAAAAAAGCCATCCGCCGGCTGGCGGATGGCTTTTTATTTTCAGAGAAAGATATTACTCTGGAAGATGCACACTAACCTTCTTCGCTCCAATACTCCTTCCTGCAGAGTTGATAACTTCTACAACATAAGTTCCGGCCGGCACATTGCTGATGTCCACATTAATATCTGTGTAAGACAGCGTTGTTATTACAGCTTTGCTATAGACTTTGGCTCCTTTGAAATCAAATATGTTAACGGTTACCGGTTCATTGACAGCATTGAAGAATCTCACATGGAAAATTCCTGTGTTCGGATTCGGGTACACCCATATATTGTCAGAAGCCTGACCAGTTACAACCATAGCTGCTGATGTTTGCACACAACCATTGAGGTCGGTGTATCTGCATGTGTAACTGCCTATATCATCTACTGTAAGACCTGCCAATGATGCGCTGGTTGCGGCAATAGCAACCCCATTTTTAAACCACTGATAAGAACCGCCTCCGGGACTAACAACTGTTGAAATAGTCAGGAACTGACCCGGCAACAGTGCCAGTTGACGGGATGCCAGCAAACTGATCGTTGGCAACGGATTTACATATAAAGTTGCGAAACCAGATGTCACCACTGAACATCTTCCGGTTAAAATACATCTATAGCTGTTGGTATTCATACTGAAAGTAACGCCGGGTAATGGAAGTGTTGCAGCAATAGCTCCTGCGATATTCACCCAAGCGCTGCCATTCCATGACTGCCATTGGTAGGTAAGTGGATTACCGGCAGGAACAGCTGCTGTTACGGTGAATGCCCCGTTACTGCCAACACATACAAACTGATTGCTGGGTTGCCCGCTGATCACTGGTATCCAGGCATCAGTAACAGTTACAGTAGAAGAACAGGTGGTTGTATTCCCCGCTGCGTCTTTCACCGTATATGTAATCGTTGTAACCCCTGAACCTGTCTGTCCATTTAAATTAAAAGTCTGGGTTCCGGCATAATTAATACCTGTAAGAGGCGAAGCGCCGGTTGTAGCTCCTGTCATTACCCATGAAACCGTGGTCACTGCACAATTATCAGATACTGTTGGATTGAGAGTTGCAATAGTCGCAGTACATACGCCAACATCTGTAGGAACTGTCCTATTTACCGGGCAGGTAACTGCAGGCGCCTGGTTATCTACAACTGTAACCGTAAACGAACAGTCTGCTGTATTTCCTCCAATATCAGTTACACGGAATGTATTGGTTGTTACACCAACAGGAAATGCACTACCACTTGGTAAACCAGCAATTTGTGTTATTGAGCTGGATGGGTTTGAAACTTGCCCGGCTGCATTTATTATGGTATGCATATTCGGAAAACCAAGAGAACCTACAGTTACCGGGTTCGGTACGCCGCAGGCTGCTGCTGATAAATAACTTGGCGCAGTTTCTGCCAGCGCATTACTTCCGATAAAGAATGAATGACCTGCCACCTGGCCGCTTGGTGTAAAAATTTCTAACACCAGGATAGCATTGGCAGCTACAGTGGGTGCTGTTGTTAAAGTGGCCGTATAGAGACTGAGTGTTTGATCCGGAATATTATAGGTTTGGCTTGCGACTAATGTTCGAACACCCCCCGGAAATGCACCTGCGCTTGTATGTATCCTAACTGTTACCGGTTGTGTTGTGCCTGTTCCGGATGCATTGGCCAACTCTATTCCAAATGTTACGGTATTAACCGTAAACGGTCCTGTTAATGCCATTGGAGCAAGATCATAAGCTCTCCAATAACTATTATCTGTATGTAACCCGCCTGCATTGCAGGAAACTGATCCTGCTGTGACGGTGTTAGAACTGTTTTGTGTAATTGATAAAGGAACGTTCCCGGGGAACGGGCAATTATCGGATGCGGTTGGCTGCGGGTATGTGGCCACCCCACTGCAAAGCCCCGGAGTATTATTCACTGTGACATTTGCCGGGCAGGTAATTGTTGGAGGCTGATTATCAACCACTGTAATGGTGAAGGTGCATGTAGCAGTACCGCAAACACTGGTTGCCGTTGCAGTTACAGTGGTTACTCCCCGGGGGAAGAAAGTACCTGACGCCTGGGAATAAGTAACTGTAGGCGGTGGAGTGCCTGTCGTTGTTGCAGCCGGATAGGTTACATTAGCCCCACATAGACCGGGTGTATTGTTAACCGTAATATTTGCCGGGCAGGTGATCGTCGGTGGTCCCGGGCATGGAAGCGTAGCTATTGATCCAAAAAGCGGGGCAGTTGTGAGATAAGCTGTACCACATGCACCCATATTGTAAGAATAAACATAAAAATCATAGGTAGTTCCCGGGGTTAGGCCTGTAGATGAAAAAGCTGTCGCATTGCTTATCGAAATCACAGTTCCGGTACCCAATGCAGCACCAACAACGTAATTCGTTCCATTTACCGGATTTGTCGGTACAGCTCCGCCAGGATATCTTACTACAAGATAATTAGTAGGTGCAGGTGCCGCGGCAGTAAAACTGCCATCGATCTGGGTCTGTGATACTGCGGTTAAGTTCAAACCGGTTGGTTGTGCCGTTGGTGTTGGACAGGGAACAGCGGGAATAACACTTATTCCAATTCCTGCAACATTTTGGTCTCCACCGGTTGCTAATACAGTAACGCCACAAGGGGATGAAGCATCACTATATTGCCTCCTTCGGTCCGGAGCAGCTCCAAAACCAAGCTGACGCAGCGTAAAACCTGTTCCTGTGTAACCACATTGGGAAACCTCAATGATCAGGTTCATCGTCGGGTCGTAAGGATATATTGTTGTCAGTGGGATACTTACCCATGAATTTGCTCCCGGTGACACTATTGTCGTGTTTTGTGATCTTACTGTTGTCATCGGTCCCGCATACCAGGCACCGGTAGCCAAAAAAGTAGTTGGAGAAACGGTTGCCATACGGATCGTCAGGGTAGTATATGTGGCATTAGCCGAAGAATTTGCCCAAAACCAGAGGCTGGTTATATTATTTCCTGCCGGGGCTGGTGCAGGCAAATTGAATCCTCCTGATGATCCGGCTGCAGTTATAACCCATTGCACTTTTTTCCCGGTGGTAGGATTTATACCGAAAGGAAAAACATTTGCCCCTCCTGTAGTAGTTGCATGATTATAATGTGTTGGTTGAGCTTCAGCTAATACTCCAATTGCTAAGATCAGAATAAGAATGTACAGTTTTCTCATAAAAGCGAGTTTTAGGTTTTATTAAATAAACAAGTCTGAACATAAATGAACGATTAAACAGGGGGGATTAATAAGAGAGTAATGCAAATACAAGGTAATAAAAATAATTTAAAACAAACAAACCGTTCAAAATTGAAGATAATTTCCATGCATTTCCCCCTTAATTCATAAGTCATAAGGGAAATACGATTCCCGGCTGGTCCTGCCATAAAAAACCAGGATCTAAAAACAGGTACTCCCGTCCCGTTCATGCATTGACCCGCTTTTTACCAGCATTCAAAAAAACACCCCCGGCACTAAACGCCGGGGGTGGAATTATCTCACTAAACTATTATTCTAAAGCTTAACCATAACAAACTTCCTCGCTCCTACGATCTTACCAGCAGAATTGACTACTTGTGCTGTGTAAACGTCTGCAGCAAGGTTACTGATATCAACATCAATTTTTGAGTAAGTTATGCCGCTTGTGGTCAACGCCTTGCTCCACACCTGTTGTCCTGCCGAATTAAATATGTTTACATTAACCGGTTCGTTAGCCGAGTTATAGAACCTCACCTGGAACGCACCAGTGTTCGGGTTCGGGTATACCCATATCTTATCGGAAGGATGGCCGGTTACTACCATGGCTGCTGATGTGGCTACACAACCATTGAGGTCTGTGTATGTACATGTGTAACTGCCAATATCATCAACTGTAAGATTAGCAAGTGTTGCGCCGGTTGCACCAGCTACCACTACACCATTCTTACGCCATACATATGAACCACCACCAGGATTAACAACTGCTGTGAACGTTACAGACTGACCCGGTAACAATGATAGCGGACGGGATGCCAGCAGGCTGATCGTTGGCAATGGATTGACATAGAGGGTTGCAAAATTGGATATGATATTGAACGTACATAAACCATTAATGACAACACGGTAGCTGTTGGTGTTCATACTGAATGTAACAGCGTTCAATGGCAGTGTGGAAGCATTAGCTCCGGCAATATTCACCCAAGAGCTGCCATTCCAGGCCTGCCACTGATAAGAAACAACATTCGAAGCTGTAACACTGAATACCGCATTGCTGCCTACGCATGTAAAGCTATTAGCTGGTTGTCCGGATATAACAGGTAACTGTCCATCGAGTACTGTCACTGTAAATGAACAAGTAGAAATATTACCTGCAGCATCAGTTGCTCTCCAGGTTACGGTAGTTACTCCGATCGGGAAAGCAGAACCGCCGGCCAAACCAGCAATTAAAGCCTGTGTAACTCCCGGACAATTGTCAGAAGAAGTTACAGTATAAGGAACTACTGCTGTACAAGAGCCGATAGGAGTTGTTGCGGTAATATTTGTCGGGCAGGTAATTGTAGGTGCCTGGTTATCTACCACTGTAACAGTAAATGAACAAGTTGAAGTATTTCCAGCTATATCTGTTGCACGGAACGTATTGGTTGTTACACCAACCGGGTAAATAGCGCCGCTTGCTAAGCCAGCTATCTGAACCAGCGGTGAAGGACCAGTAATCACACCGTTTGCATTCAGGATAATATGCATATTCGGGAAACCGATGGAAGCCAGATTCGTTGGAGTTGCAATGCCACAATCTGCCGCCTGTATATAACTTGGTCCGGTTTGAGCTGAATTATTACTACCAATAAAGAACCTGTTATTTGCAGGAGCCCTTCCATCCGGAGTTTGTAGCTCAAGAACCAGGATAGCATTGGCAGGAACAGTTGGAGGAACAGTGATGTTTGCTGTAAATGTTGAGAGCGTCTGGTCAGGAATCTGAATCACACCTGATGTGCCTACCAGTGTACGGACACCACCCGGGAATGCACCAGCGCTGGTATAAACATTTACAGTTACTGGTTGTGTTGTTCCTGTACCATTTGCATCCGCTAACTCAATACCAAATTGAACTGAATTAATCTGAACCGGTCCTGGTAAGGCCAAAGGAGCCAGGTTATAAGCTCTCCAATAGCTGTTAAGCGTATGGAACCCGCCTGCATTACAAGCAACTGATCCGGCCGTTGGTACCTGAGATGCAGTTTGAGTAAGAGTTAAAGGTCCGGGTAAACCGCAATTATCTGTTACTGTAGGCAACGCATAATTGACAACTGCTGAACATAAGCCCGGAGTGTTATTTGCCGTAATATTAGCCGGACATACTATAGTTGGAGGAACATTATCAACAACAGTAATTGTAAATGTACAACTTGGCCCTGCGGCAGTTGTAGCAGTAACCGTAGTTGTTCCAACCGGGAAGAATGAACCATTTGCAGGTGAATATGTAACCAGACCACAAAGGCCAGTTGTAGTTGCTGCTGGGAAAGTTACATTAGCTCCGCAAGCTGTAGGAGAAGAATTTACCGTTATATTAGCCGGGCATGTAATTGTACAAGCAGCTCCGCAACAAGTTGGTTGAGAAACTGAATAATTATCCACTCTCCAACCTTGTCCTGACACACTGTTATCTGATCCCATGCGGAATTTTAATTGACAAGGCTGACCTGCAGATGCAGGAGGCATATTCACCGTGGTTGTGATGAATCCACCACTGCTACCAGTCCATGCCTGTCGATTGGCGAGGGGGTTACCAAAAGCAGCACTAATTGAACCTACATAACCACCTGCGACAAAGCTGCCGCCCGCAGTGATAATATCCTGGTAAGCCCCACCATTAATTGAGATCTCCAGTACTCCACCATCAAATGTGCTTTCAAGGCTGTAATTGTTGGCAAAAGAAACTCTTGCACCAGAACCTGGTACAAAAGATGGAGTTACTATCTGTTTGTCAGTTATAATAGAAGGATCATCAATGAAAAGAGCATTAGGAGCAGAAACAACCGGTGGGGCAGGTGTACCTGCAGTTGAAGTCACCCAAAGGGCACCACCTCCGGTTGGATTGGTAGCTACCCATCCGGCAGGTAAAGCAGGAGCCACAACAGCATCAAAATTCTGACTCGATGCAACTACTGTAGTTCCAAGAGTAAATGTCCATGTGGTAGTGCCAAGGTTAATTGCTCCATCCTGCCACTGTATTGTAACGGTTATAGTACCGCCACAAGTGCCAGAAGTGTTAGAGAAACTAAAGCTGCGGCAAACCGCTGGTCCGCCAAAAAGCAGAACTCCATAGTTTTGAGGTCCGCTGATAGGTGTTACACCACCGGAAACCTGCATGGTACCAACAAGGTTTGTAGTATTGGAAGACCCGGTATTTAAAGCGCAAAAATCAACTGTCACTGTTTCTCCCGGATCAATAACAGCATTATTTGGAACACAACCTTCAGCGGTCAGTGTTGCTGTTCCGGATGTAATAATTGGTGCAGCGGCACATCCGCCGGTAAGGCTATAATTAGCAATATAAGTTTGTTGGTTTGAATGTTGAGAAGTACTCCAGAATGAATTATTGTTAGGATAATCCTGAACAGTTGTATTATAATCTCCCCAGCGGGAATTTGTATGGAAAGTAGTACCATTAATAATTGTTGCCTCTGCCAATGTCATTGTGTTCAGAGGATCGGCAGCGTTTCTTCCTGTGTATACTATCGAAGGAAAGGATGTTGTACCGGACTTATCATACATCAGGGCTATATTTCCGCAACCATCCATTGAAATTCCACCCATAAACCGGCTATTACCATCTGCCCCGGTAATGGTTCCCTGTTGAAATACCGTCCAGACTGCCGCTACACGCCTGAGTTCATACCAACGTACTGCCGCAAGAGCTCCGTTTCCAACTGTATGGGTAAGAACTATAGATTCTGTGCCGGAATTATTACGATAGTTTAATTTAAACATCATGCGGTGGCCAAGGGTATTAATAATTGTACCTGTACCTTGTTGTGCCACAGAAACCGGGGGTGATGAAAAAGCCGCAATTGTTAAAGGTAATAATGGTCCAACAGTAATTCCCGGAGTAACAAAATCAGGTGTGACTTCAAAAATATTCAATGTGGTTGGTGGGCTAGGTACTATAAAAAGGCCATTTTGGCTGGAAGTGGTATTCCCTTCTAAACCAACAGTACCCATATAATAGAACATATTGCCGGCGCCAGTTTGTCTTGATCTTACCATAACTGCGGTTGCAGCACCGGCTAACATGGCTGTGCGGTTAAATGCCCAAACCGATGAGCCGAGGTAACTGGTTCCTGAAGCATTAAAATCATTCGTTGTTGCATAATATGCATTATGCCAAACAGAATATTTAGGATAATCCGGGAAAAAAGAAACGTCTATATACTGATAAACACTCCAGGTTCCCGTCGGGTCTGCTGTAGTAGAAACTGCCATAATCAATTGGTTACAGCAGGAGGCGAAATTAGGTCCGAATTCTGACAGCAACCACCTGTTAGCCAGTTGATCGTATAAAACAATCGGATCTCCGGAACCAGCAAACCCTGTAATAGATGCCAAAGTAATAGAATTCTGAACCACGGCGCCTGCTTTGTTCCAGATCTTAATAAATGATCCGGAAGTATTATTTACCATTTGAATAACATGGTTAGGGCCCACGGCAATATTGTTATCGGTTGGGGAAAGACCGGGTGAGGTTTGTCCAACAATAGTTGTACCTATTGATGTACCCGGAACATTAGGGAAAATTAAATTTTCCTCTTGTATAGCTTCGGTCTTGATGCCTAATGCAGAATTTCTCAATTCCTCTTCTAATTTTCTTTTTGTCTCCCTTTTATTACGTGCAAAATCACCGCTACCATTAACGATAATTCCATTCATGTCGCGCATGATTGGCAATGGTTCACCGTACATAGTGTTAGGGTCAATATCGGCAAGCTTTGGGGTAATTCTTACCAACCTACCTGTAATAGAGGAAACGTCAGGTGTTTGCTGGGCTTTGCTTTCAAGGCTAAAGCCAAACAGAACCAAAACTCCCAAAAGAATAGACAAAAAGTGAGTAGTAAATTTTTTCATAAAAGTTAATTTTTGGTTGACCGGATAAAATTAAGAATGATTCATAAATATAAAAAATAAATCCTTTCAGGCGGATTTTCCTGATTTTTAATTGGATTGTATGCCAAAAATGTGTATAACTTATGTGTTAACATCATCAACTGAAACCATCAGTATGATCACCTCCTGCACGAAGAATTTAAGGCCAATAAATCTGAAGTATTGGAGTAGCATTGGAATTCATTAACCGGGCCTGACTGACCACTTCATTTAAAAGCAATCTGGTCAGGCGGGCTTTTTCCAGCCATCCTTCAGGCCCACAGTTCTGTTAAAGACCATTTTCCCATCAGTTGTATCCTTATCCAGGCAGAAATAACCCTTACGGATAAACTGGTATTTTTCATCTGCTGATGCATCCTTTAGCGCCGGTTCAGCAAAGGCGTTGGTAACAACCTGTAATGATTCCGGGTTAATATATTCTTTGAAATCGCCTTCTTCACCGCCCGGGTCTTCCACCCTGAATAAACGATCGTATAATCTCACTTCGGCAGTGATGGCATGTGGAATACTTACCCAATGCAGTGTACCTTTTACGTGGATGCCACTGGTATCATGCCCGCTTTTGCTTTCAGGAATATAGGAGCACCGGACCTCGGTGATTTTTCCCTGGTCATCTTTTATCAAATCTTCGCATTTAATGATATACGCACTTTTCAGGCGAACCATCTGACCGGGAGCTAAACGAAAATATTTCTTCGGCGGGTTTTCCATGAAATCCTCTCTTTCAATATACAACTCCCTGCTGAATGGTAACTCCCTTGTGCCACTTTCGGGGTCTTCCGGATTATTTTCACTTTGCAGCATTTCAGTATCACCGTTGTAATTTGTAATAACAATCTTCATGGGGTCAAAAACCAGCATTCTTCTTAAAGCAATCCTGTTCAAATGTTCCCTCACACAAAATTCCAGTAAGCCCACATCCACAATATTCTCCCGTTTTGCAATCCCGATCCTGTCACAAAACTCTCTTATACTTTCGGGAGTATATCCCCTGCGGCGCAGACCGCTGATGGTTGGCATCCTCGGATCATCCCATCCATCCACAAATTTTTCCTGAACTAATTGCAACAGTTTTCGTTTACTTGTAACCGTATAATTAATATTACGTCTTGCAAACTCGTATTGCTGTGATGGAAAAATTTCCAGTTTTTCAATCAGCCAGTCGTATAGTTCACGATGAGGAACAAACTCCAGTGTGCAAATGGAATGCGTGATATTTTCAATTGAATCACTTTGTCCATGTGCAAAATCGTACATCGGGTAAATGCACCATTTGTCGCCGGTGCGATGGTGATGTGCATGTTTGATACGGTAAAGGACCGGGTCCCTCATCAGCATATTGATATGAGCCATGTCAATTTTAGCCCGCAATGTGCGGCTGCCATCGGGAAACCCGCCGGCTTTCATTCTTGTAAACAGATCAAGATTTTCCCCTGCACTTCTTTCCCGGTATTTGCTATTCCTCCCCGGTTCTGTCGGTGTGCCTTTCATTCCGGCCATCTCATCACTGCTACTGTCATCCACATAGGCCAGTCCTTTATTGATCAGTTTCAGTGCATATTCATACAGTGTATCAAAATAATCAGAAGCATAATGTTCATTCTTCCATTCAAAACCCAGCCAGCGGATATCCTCTTTAATGCTGTCCACATATTCTGTTTCTTCCGTCACCGGGTTGGTATCATCAAAGCGCAGGTTGGTATAGCCGGGAAAATTTTTGGTTAGCCCGAAATTGAGACAGATACTGCTGGCATGCCCGAGGTGCAGATAACCATTCGGCTCCGGGGGGAAACGGGTAACGATACTTTTGTACTTACCGCTTTTCAGGTCTTCTTCTATGATCTCTTCGAGAAAATTGAGGGATTTTTCTTCTGACATAAGAGAGCAAAGATAAGATATGCGTTGTTTCTTTCATCCCGGTTTAAAACATCCGGGAAGACTCAACCACATTACAGTAAAACTTTTTACCTTTAGTTTACACGCTAATTGTTGATGAACTTCCAACCCTCTAACACATGAAAAAGTTTCTCCTTCCATCCCTGTTTCTTTTCATTGTCATTTCATCATATGGGCAAAAAAAATCTGTAACTGAAACAGGTGAAGTGGTAATATTATATGATGATGGAACCTGGAAATACAGCAATGACTCTGTAAAAAAGGACGTTGAAATAAGCACTAATCCTAAACTCTTTAAAAAAAGCAATAACTCAACTTTCTTGTTAAAAAGCACCAAATTAAACATTGGTATATGGATCAATCCTCAAAAATGGAGTTTTAAAAAAACAGCCGAAGATGAAGATGGCGAATATGAACTGACCTTAAAAGGAAAAGATCTGTATGGTATGATTATATCAGAGAATATAGAAATTCCGCTTGAGTCATTAAAAAGTATTGCTCTCGATAATGCAAAAGATGCGGCACCGGATATCAGAGTTGTAAAAGAGGAATACCGGATGGTTAATAATAACAAGATCTTTTTCATGCAGATGAATGGGACCATGCAAGGAATAAAATTTACATACTACGGATATTACTTTTCTAATGAAAAAGGATCATTGCAATTTATTACTTACACAGCACAAAGCCTCTTCGACAGGTATGTTGGAGAAATGGAAGATTTATTAAACGGATTGGTTCAATTGGAATAAAATTATTCTGAGACAACCTAAAGGCCCTGCCCCTTTCCTGCCTTATTCTTTACTGACAGGTTCTCAATAAATAACTTCCTTATCCTGCGTACACAAAGGAGAGCAGAAACCAAACCAGGCCGGGGTAACCAAAAAAATATTTTTGTACATTCCCTGTTCAATCTTTAACCAATGCAAACCGCAAAAACTGCTTCGTTACTGGCAGCAGCTACCGCAGTCGTATTTTTTTTGCTGCTGGGCGTTGTACATCTGCATGGCATTTCTCAACAGTATTTTGAGCTGGTACATGCTCCGGAAAAATATACGGAAGAATTAATGGAACATACCAGCGAACTCAACATCATTTTTGTTTTAGATAATATTTTTATTATCCTGTACACCTGTACAGCTTTTTTTACCATAAAAACTGTAAACAAAAACGCTCCTTCATTTGTTTCGCTGGCAGCATACATTTTGATCGCCGCGGTAGGACTGCTTGATTTCCTGGAGAACTTCCATATTTATTCAATGATGCAGCAGGCCAATGGAGGCATCGCTGTTACCGCACAGAGTATCCAATGGCAATCCTCGGAAAGTATGATGAAATGGCACCTGGCTTATTTAGCATTCTTTATGCTTGGCTTTTTAATGCCGTCAAAAAGTTTTATTGAAAAACTATTAAAGTATTCCTTATTGTGCTGGTTTGTCCCAACAGGAATATTGGTTTATGCAACCGTTGATACCCTGTATGCCGACCTGTTTCAATGGATAAGATACCTGAATCTTTTTTCAGGGTTTATATTGATCAGTTTTATAATGCGGAAAATCAATACGGATCCGTAAAGAAACAAACAGCGGAACAGTTATGAATTGGCAAACTCATCCTTCCGGGTGACCATTGTCATCTTTTGCATTTTATATCAGCTTTAGTTTTGCGGGTAATAAAAAAGCAATATGGAACCTCATTATTATCATGTAAACATCAACTGGAGTAAAGAACGAAAAGGAATGATGTGCTCACCGGAGTTAAATGTGTCATCCCCCGGAACAGGAGGATGCATTGAAGTAGCAACACCCCCGGAATTTCCCAAGGGGATCCCGGGAATATGGTCGCCCGAACATTTATTCACTGCCTCCATCAGCAGTTGCCTGATGACAACCTTCCTGGCCATTGCAGAAAATTCCAAACTTGAATTTATTTCGTTTCAATGCCAGTCAACAGGGAAACTGGAGCAGGTGGACGGAAAGTTTTTGATGAGCGAAATACTGCTTGAACCTAAAGTAACTATAGCTAACGAAAAAGACAGGGAAAAAGCGGACCGAGTGATTCAAAAATCAGAAGCAGCCTGCCTTATTTCTAATTCAGTGAAATCAAAAATAATAATGAAACCTTATATTGAAGTTGTAACGGCCACCCCTGTATAAGATCCCCGTTCATCCTTCTGTTTTCTTATGCGTTTACTAATCTCACGTTTTTGCAAATAAGATGAAAAGATGAATCTTCCTGCCCCAATTATTAATATTCCGCCCGGTACCTGACTCCTGCTGTGCCTGTAAATTTTGCAATGGGTACATGCAGTTTGATAATAGAGATCTCTATTTTCTTTATTGCCGGGAAAGCCAGATGAATAACTTCCGCCAATTCCATCACCAGTGTTTCCAGCAGGTGACGGGGATTTTGCATTTCTTTTTTCAGCAATGCATATAACTCACTATAATTAACCGTATCAGCAATACCTGTTATGGTACCTGATGATGGCTGATAAGAAACAGAAATATCTATTTCAAACTCATTGCCTGTCTTTCTTTCCTCTGCATACAATCCATGGTAAGCCAGGAAACGAAGTCGTTTTAATTCAATAGTTATTAAACCGGTCATACAGAAAAGATGAATTTAGTGAATACCTTTGGCGCTCAAATAACGTTCCGCATCCAGTGCAGCCATACATCCGGTTCCGGCTGCTGTTACTGCCTGGCGATAAATTTTATCCTGCACATCACCGGAAGCAAAAATGCCTTCAACGTTTGTTTTTGAAGTTCCGGGAAAAGTTTTTATATAACCGGCTTCATCCATATCAATTACTCCTTTAAAAATATCCGAATTGGGCTGATGACCAATAGCAACAAAAAAGCCGCTAACGGGGATTTCTTTTGTTTCTCCTGTTTTATTATTTTTTATTCTCACGCCTGTTACATGCTTATCGCCCAGCACTTCGTCCGTGTCGGAATTCCAATACACTTTAATATTTGCAGTATTCAACACTCTTTCCTGCATTACTTTGCTGGCCCGCATAGCCTCCCTGCGGATGAACATGTGGACGGTGGTACAAAGTTTGGATAGGTACAATGCTTCTTCGGCAGCCGTATCTCCTGCCCCAACAATTGCCACCTCCTTTCCCCTGAAGAAAAATCCGTCGCAAACGGCACAGGCACTTACACCGTAACCATTCAGCCGTTGCTCACTTTCCAATCCCAGCCATTTAGCTGATGCACCGGTAGCAATGATAACTGAATCAGCTTCTATCCATTTTTCTTCATCAATCTGCACTTTATAAGGCTGGGAAGAAAAATCAACTTTCGTTGCAAGGCCATAGCGAATATCAGTACCCATCCTGGCAGCCTGCTTTTCAAAATGTACCATCATCTCCGGACCCTGTATTCCATCGGCATAGCCCGGATAATTTTCTACTTCAGTTGTAATCGTTAATTGTCCTCCCGGTTGAATGCCCTGGTATAAAACCGGCTTCAGGTTTGCCCTTGATGCATAAATAGCAGCGGTATATCCGGCAGGTCCGGAACCAATAATCAGGCAATGAGTCCTTTCATTTGTTTCCATTAACAAGAGAATTTATATTGCATCAAAATTAACTGTAAATAAATTATGGTATCGCCAGATACAGGTCTAAATTTTAACTCTCCAAAAATTTGATTGCAGTAATGGTGATTTTTTTATAAATCACAACTCTTGGAGAGTCCGGTTCTTACCGGGGAATGATCAGTGTACGGTACTGGGCAGCATAACCGCCAAAATATCCGAGTCCCCCCCCATGAATATTACTGATAACTCTTGTGGGTGAAGAAAAGGGATTGCCAACACTGGCATAGGTATATTCCATCGTTCTCCAGAAATCAAAAGTGGCTTTATCAATATTGCAGACTTTCAATGTAACCGTATCGCCTTTATCAAAGAACACATATCCTTCCGGGTGATTTTCATTCCTGTCCACCCCCCTGTCCACCTGTATTTCATAACTGCTGCCATCAATTACCTGGTCATCATAAACAGAACTTAGTCCCGGGTAAAAAGGTTCGCTATTTCGTTTGGTGAAATAACGGATATAGTCTCCAAAACCCGGTTGATCATAAGCCCTTACCATGACAGCTACTTTTTCCGGTTCATTTCCCGGAGGGGCAGGTTTCCAAAAAAGAGAATCAATCCGCCGTGTGGTATTGGGAATAGTTGTTACTGCAGTGTATTCTTTTCCTTCTGAAACTATTCTTAGTGAATATTGTTTGTTTAACTGCCCGGTAAAAGCAGTGGAAGGATTTGCCGGGTCGTTGGAATAATAGTAGAAATTATATCCTCCGCCTACCGGCACCATGTACTCTTTCAGCTTATGGGTAAGTGTTCCGTTAGAAACATAGACCTCGGCATTGTGTACAAAACTATTAGCTAAAATACCCTGATCGATTTTTGAAAAATAATCCAGGCTTTTAGAAAGATAGACCAGCGGCGCCTGCCCGTTTTCAATCGTGGCTTCTGTTACGAGTTTAGGCGTTGTTTCATATAATTTAAAGCTGACCGCTTTTTCACAGGATGAAATAAACAAGGAAGAAATAATAAGAAGAAAAAGAAAACGCATTTTCATAGCTGTTGCAAAATTAACCACTCACAATGAAAAAAGTTGAAAGCAGTTGTATAAAAAACAATCCCGACGATTCTGTCGGGACTGTTTTACTTAAACCCACATCCTGCCTGTAACAGGCAGATTTATTATTTGTTTAGCCCAGGTAAGCTTTCAATGCGCTGCTATACCTTGCTTTTTGTAACCGTTTAATAGCTCTTTCTTTTATCTGGCGGATACGCTCCTTTGTCAGGTCATATTTCTGCCCGATCTGCTCGATGGTAACACCATTCTCACCATCCAGTCCGAAATACGCATTTACGATCTCAGCTTCTCTCGGAGATAATGATTTCAGTACACGTCGGATCTCATTTCTCAATGAATCCTTCATCACATCGTCATCAGTATCATCACCACCTTCCAGCAGGTCACCCATGGCTACATCTTCTGCTTCATGCACGGGTGCATCAAGGGAAGTATGCCGGGTGTTGCTCTGAAAAATATTGTTGATCTCTGTTTCACTCATCTCCAGTAATTCTGCTAATTCCTCTGTTGATGGCTCCCTCTCATGTTCCTGTTCGAAAGCCATATAAGCCTTGTTAGCTTTGTTGTAAGTGCCAATTTTGTTTTGTGGCAGGCGGACTAATCTGCCCTGCTCTGCCAACGCCTGCAGTATCGACTGGCGAATCCACCACACAGCGTATGAAATAAATTTGAACCCTTTTGTTTCATCAAAGCGTTGTGCCGCTTTAATCAAGCCGAGGTTACCCTCGTTGATCAGGTCACTGAGTGACAATCCCTGGTGTTGATATTGTTTTGCTACAGATACTACAAAACGGAGATTGGCCTGTACCAATTTATCCAAAGCTCGCTGAGAATCTACCGGGTTCCTGTTGAACATTTTGATGCGCTGGGCAAGAGTTGTCTCTTCCTCCGGCGTGATCATCGAAATTTTAGAAATTTCCTGTAAATATTTCTCGACCGCCTGTGAATCCCTGTTCGTTATCTGGGTAGCAATTTTGAGCTGCCTCATAATACTTAAATATTATAAATTAATAAACGTAAATAAGAGTCGGTTTGTTCAAGGAAAGTTGCAAAGGGTAAGTTAATTACGCCGTCAAGGTCTGTCTGCAAAGGTATATTTTAACCCCCGTTTCTCATAGTGTTTTGCCATAAATAATTACGGTTACTTATCCACGCAAATGTCCCGGCTTGTGAAAAAGCTGTCAAGTGCTTACCTGTAAAGGGTTTTAGGATGTCAGTTTATAAAAATAACAGACAACGGGCATCAACCCAGGTCAGATTTCACGGTAGGTATAGCCTTTCTTTTCAAAACAATCCAGATCAGCAGGCCTGTCAGGAAAAGCAGCGAAGATATTACCTCGGCCTGTGTTGGGTGAAGGCCGAAAATATCCAGCCGGATATTCACCCTGATCTTTTCTATAAAAAATCTTTCAAGGCCGTTTAACATCAGGTAAAAGCCAAAAAGTGTACCAGGCACCTTGAATTTCTTTCTCAGCGACCAGATTACCAGGAAAAGGATGAAACAACCTATTATTTCGTAAAAAGCGGTAGGAAATACCCCGGTTTTAAGTTCATTGCAGTATTTCCCTATACATCCTGGGATTGGTTCTCCCACCTCGTTTACATTATGCGGATAGCTGTACGACCACATCCAGTCAGGCAACCAACTAAAAGGTTTTGGATTCGTATTATCAATTCCCCAATCTCCATCACCGGAGACCTGGCAGCCAATTCTGCCGAGTGAATAAGCCAGCATCATCGTGGGCGCCATGGCATCATTCAGGTGCCAGAAACCAATCTTATGCTTTTTGGCATACCACCAGATTGCCAGGGCGGCTAAAATCAATCCTCCATAAAAAGTCAGCCCTTTGGCAGAAAAAAGATATTCAGAAGGATGCTTTAAAAAATCGCCCCAATTTTCAAATATGTCGAAAATTTTGGCCCCCAATAATCCAAAAACGAGAGCCAGGATGGTTATCTCTCCCACCCTGTCATGTGGCCAGATCCGAATGGTTCTCTTTTCGGGTTTGGCCAGTTTTTGTTTGTTCTTATCCCACCACTTCAAACCAGCAAACAATAAGCCCAGGCCAATACCGGCCGGCCAGCTTCCGATGGTAGAAAAAATAAACTGTTGCGGGTCCTCGGTAGCCGAACTGCTCATGATAAATAAGGCAACAATTTTGTACCCTAGTAAAAAACCAAGTAAAAAATTAAGCGCCAGGTCAAAAAATGAAGCAGGTTGGCCAACCATTACCTGCATTTCAGTGGGCTGAAACAAGCCCTGCTTGCTTTTGCGGCGCAGTTCATTAGCCAGGATTATTGCAGAGATGATGAATGCAATAGCTACAAAAAAACCGAAAGAGTTTACAAACCGGAGAAACTTCCACTCAACGCCAAAAATGTCCTTGAAAGCGTAATAAAGATTGGGATACATGAATAGTTGGTTGGTTAGCAGCGAAGATACTAAGAAAGCTGTTAGTTAATGGCCATTAGCTGTTCGCTGTTAGCCATTAGCTTTGGGTGCTTATTCGAAATCTCATTAAATAATTAGCAAAACATGCCTGTATAAGGCTGAAAAAGCAAAAGCAATTATCATTCAAAATTTCCAGCCGAACAGTTAAAAGCTATTAGCTAAGGGCTAACGGCTTTCTTTCAATTACAATACTGGTCAAAAGCCCCGATCAGGTTTTGAGCAATAACCTGCGGAGGTCTTCCTTCTATCTGGTGCCGTTCCACAAAATGAACCAACTGGCCATTTTTAAATAATGCAATGGCCGGGGAGGAAGGTGGGTAAGGCATTAAATGCAGGCGCAATGTTCTGACAGCTTCCACATCAAAGCCCGCAAAACTCGTGGTCAGAAAATCAGGTTTCAACGTGGCGTTGGCAATGGCCATCAGTACACCCGGTCTGGCCGTGCCGGCAGAGCAGCCACAAACAGAATTGATCATGACAAGTGTGGTTCCATCTTTGGCTAACTGGGATTCAACTTCGGTTGAAGACAGGAGTTCGGTAAACCCGTTTTCAGTTAATTCCTCTTTCATAGGTACTACTATTTCTTCAGGATACATGTGTTATACTTTTTTAATGAAGTACAAAAATAAAGAAAATGTTTACCGAATCATGACACTTACCTGTTCAAAGAAATTCTGTCAGCAGAAATTCCTTTTTTCGGAAATTCTGTCTTTAACTTTTCTATGATTATACCGCTATTGGCAGAAAAAGAGTTCAGATATCCCAATGGTACATGGTTTGACACCTGATTGATCTGGAAAATATTTTAAAAAATAAACCTGAAAAACAATGACAAACGTAAAATTCAACCGTAAGCCTTTTGAAGGGACATTCAACAATTTAGTTGATGACCTGTTTACCGGGCTACCTGCATTTTTTAAAAATGAATTTAACAATGGTGAACGAAAGGGATTTATTCCGGTTAACGTCAAAGAGACAGAAAAGACATACCAGTTAGAGGTTGTGGCTCCGGGTTTTGAAAAAACAGATTTCACCGTAAACCTTGATCAGAACCTGCTGACCATCTCGGCTGAAAAGAAAGAAGAAGTGAAGGAAGATTGTTTCGTCTCCGTTTCGCAGGAAAAACAGATCCGCCGGGAATACAACTACCGGTCATTTAAGAGATCTTTCACATTAGATGAAAAAATTGATGCAACGAACATAGAAGCTTCTTACATCAATGGTGTGTTGATATTAAACCTTCCGAAGAAGGAAACAGTCAAAACATCAGCAACAAAAATTGTGATTAAATAAAAATATCCGAAAAGTTTCTCATAAGCAGTTGGTTTTGGTTTACACCCTCCGTTTCTACGGAGGGTTTCTTTTTTGAAGCCTCCCCAAACCCCGCCGAAGGCGGGGCTTTAGAACTCTAAAGAAAATAGTTTCCCGAAGGAATATTGGTGCTCGTCGCAATTAGAATAACAAGACGCTACTCACTACTCACCTACTCACTACTAACCAATACACGGCCCTTACTTATATAAAAATCGTTAAAGCCTTTAAAGACTCTCAATACTCCTGACTCCTGACTCCCGACTCATTCCACACATCCCTGCTTCCTCCTCGTATCTATCAAATACTGAATTTTCCATTGGCCATTAAAGCGAACTAACTGGAATGAATTGACCCCGCAATGACTGAACTGGCCCTTATAATAAAAATTATATGGTGTCCAGGCAATGGCCAGGGGACCGTCTACTTTTACCACATCAAATGTTATTCTTTCATCTGCATTACCGGGCGTCTCTTTGCTTACAAAATCTATAAACCCGGACGGGGCTTCATTTCTCACGATCAGCATTCCCTCTTTGTTTCTTGAAATCGTTTGCAGTACCATGCTGTCAGCAAAACAGCTTTTCAGCAACACTGCATCTGCAGTCTTCATTCCGGTGAACAGGTTGTTGATAACAGACTTCACAGAATCTTCAGCCGTTTCCCGATTGGCCGGGACAAGTTGTCCTTTGGCAATTGTTCCGCACATCATTACTGTTAAGACAATGAAAAAATATTTCATATTGATTGATTTTAAGAGTTTATGGCAAATGAATTGAATCAATAATGCGTTGAAATGTGAGTGATAAAAATAAAATCAATAGCCATGCAAACAACAAGAATATTACAAGCGGTCGTTTTGATGATGATTGTGGCAGTAGCTGCCAGTTGTGCCGCCAGTAAAGAATACAGCAGCAAATTGTTCAGCCCGCGAAATGAAAACGTTAAAGACAGCCAGGCAACAGTTCTCCGGTTTCTCGAACTGGATAGTTTGCAATCCGAAAAAGACGGTTGGGTAACCACTGATATTATTATGGGCAGGGATACTTCCAGTAGAACGCTGGCCTTAGACAAACTGGCAAAAATTTTTCCTGCAGTTTCTGCAGTAAGAGATACGGTTGCAACAAGCAAGGAAGACCTGCCTGCGGGAGAGACGGGAAAAACAATCCCGGTGATAGTGGAAACAAAACCGTTACCGGCAGCAGATCAACCGATAGCAAAGAATTACGACCCCATAGAAGTAAGAAATAAAAAAACAAGAGATTAACAATACAGCAACGTCCTGACGGAAGCCTGGCATCGTCATTTTAAAAAAATCAACATTAAACTAAAATGACAGTTATGAAAAAAACATCTATTTTATCTGCGTTATTTATTTTTACAATAGCCATCCTGGTTGCAAGTTGTGGTTCGAGCCGGGAATATTATTCGAAAACTCCTCCTCCCCGTTACCGAACTACATTTTCATTGATCATTGCTCCAACCCCGGGTTTTACAATGAGCAGGTATCCCGATGGAAGATATTATCACCGTTCAGCCCATGGTTATATGTACTGGCAGGGCTATGACAACCGTTTTTACCTTGACAGAAAATATATTGGCCGGGTGCGTTATGATCAACGGGAGTACAATGAATGGAAGCGGAATAGTAAACAAAACGGGAATATCCGCCAACGGAGATATCGTTAACATTTTTCTGGTAAGATTACAGGTCTATTTGCTCTGAAAATATTTGATTAAGTGTCAGACGTAGACTGCGAGACACATCTTTTTAGCATTAGTGCCTCTTTATTTATACCCGAGGATCTTCAGCATACTCTGTGCAGTCTGTTGTTTTGCATATAACCAGTCAACCAGTTTACCGTTACGGTCATAGCCAACAATAACATGTTTGGGTGAAGGTATAAGACAGTGCTTGATGCCGCCATAGCCGCTTATCTGGTCCTGGTAGGCGCCTGTATGAAAGAAACCAACATAGAGCGGTTCTCCATTATTTATTTTTGGAAGAAATACTTCATTGATATGCTCCTCTGAATCATAATAATCATGACTGTCGCAGGTAATACCGCCCAGCACGACCCGTTGATAATCTGAATCCCATTTATTGACCGGCAGCATCAGGAATTTTTCACCAATGCCCCAGGTGTCGGGCAAGGTGGTGATGAAAGATGAATCGATCATGTACCATGTTTCCCGGTCATTCTGCACTTTCTCGGCAATCACACTGTAGATATGCGCCATGCTCTCCCCTACCGTATAACTTCCAAATTCGGTAAATATATGGGGCATCGGTACTTTGGCTTTTTTGCAGGCCGTTTTAATATTTCTTACGATCTCATTGATCATAAATTGGTAATCATACTCAAACCCCAATGAATGCTTGATGGGAAACCCTCCACCTATATTGATAGAATCCAGTTCCGGGCAAATTTTCTTTAACTGGCAATACAGGTTGATCACCTTACTTAATTCACTCCAGTAATAAATATCATCCTTGATCCCTTTATTCAGGAAGATATGCAGCATCTTCAACTGGAACTTGCTTTCATACCCTTCTATCCTGTCCACATAAAATTCCAGTATGTCTTTGGCACGGATGCCGAGCCTTGATGTATAAAAAGGAAAATTGGGTTCTTCTTCTGCCGCCACCCGGATGCCGAGTTTGAACGGCCCTTTTACTGTTTTGGCATACTCTTTCAGTTCTTCTTTATTATCCAGCACCGGTATCACATTATTAAACCCTGAATTCAGCAGGTTGGCAATGCGGCGGGTGTAGCCTTTTTGCTTAAACCCGTTGCAGATGATATGAGTGTCTTTACTGATCTTTTTCCTCTGGTAGAGTTTCTTGATAATTTCAATATCATAAGCATAGGAAGTTTCGAGGTGAATGTCACTCTTCAGCGCCTCTTCCACAATAAAACTGAAATGTGAACTCTTGGTGCAATAGCAATAAAAATATTTACCCTCGTATTTGTGTTTTTTAAAAGCCGCGGCAAACATTGTCTTGGCTTTTTTTATCTGCATACCGATCTTGGGCAGGTAAGTAAGTTTCAGGGGTGTGCCGTATTTGGCAATAAGGGCTTTCAGATCAAGACCATTGAAATAAAGATTGCCTTCGTCCACTTCAATACCTTCCTGGGGAAAATTAAAGGTTTGTTTGACGAGGTCATAGTAGGAATTTGTCATGTCAACTAAATGGGTTAGTCTGGCAAGAAATTATTTTTAACCGCACAAAAGTATAGGATTGGAGAAATTGTGAGGAAAAAATATGGAAGAAAAACCATTATAGCCTTAGTTGCAAATCAAAACCAACGGGGAAAATGTTGAAAAGCTGTTCACAATTGACAAAGGCTGTTGCCAAAGCCGGCAATTGATTATTCTATTTTTGTTCCGGCAGTTCATGTTGCCATTCATTTCAACGCACACGGCACTCATTAAAATTTAAACGAATGAACATGTCATTCCGGAAATTATTACCCCTCCTCGTATTGGTCTTTGTTTGCAATACAGTAGTTGCACAACAAACCAGGAATCAGCCAACGTCCCGTATTCTGAAAACAGCCAACACCCTGCTCGAGGCGCAGCAATTTGAGGCGGCAGAAGAATATTTCAACAAAGCCCTGCAAAATGCAAAAGCTTCAAAGAGCAGCTATTACCAGGCACAGGCGTATGAAGGTCTCGGGAACCTTTACAGCAAGACCAAACAAAAGCAACTGGCGGTGGACTCCTACGAGAAAGCTATCAAACTTTACAAAGCACTTGGGATCACAATAATAGCGGACGTACTTGCCGGACAGGTGAAAAATTTGCAGGGCATTGGAGAACTGTATGCCGGTGTCGAGATAGGCGCAAAAGGTATTAAACTAAGTGTGATAGAAGTGAAGACTACCAATGGCGAAAATGATTATATCCTGAAAACCGATACCGCAATCAATACAGATGCAGCCGCTTTATCCTACCAGAGTGAAAAAGAAACCTTTGATGCGGTTACCATCTTTTATGATATCATCCGGAATAAATACCAGATACCTTCTTCAAGGATACATATCGTTATCAGCAGCGGGCTGAAACAAGAACTGGACAAATACAACAAAGTCGAATTTTTTGCTGCCGTGGTACGGCCGCTGGATTTGGACCCACAGATTAAGATCCGTTACATCACCGTGGAAGAAGAAGCGCAATTGAGTTTTAAAGGCATTGTGCCCCAAATGAACCGGCTGACGGCCAACCAACTGGATATGGGCAGTGGCAACACAAAAGGCGGATATATTAATGCCAGCAGAACATTTATCCCTGTCACCTTTCCGCTGGGTACCAAATCTTTTCAGCGGTTGGTGGAGGCCAGGATGCCGGGAAACCTGAACCTGGAAGATTTCCAGCGGGCAGCAGAGAAAATAATCATTGACAGCCTGGGAAGGATGCTGGTGTACCAGTTCAGGGATAAAATAGATTTTAAATCAAGGGATGTGCTGTATCTCTCCGGTGGTATTGTTTGGTCAATTGCTTCCCTGATCCACCCTCAACATATCCGGCAAAACCACGTGGAGCTTACCAGGCAGGATATTACTGATTTCCGCAAACTGGTGTACAGCAACTACAATGAACTGGTGAAACCTGATCTGAGCAAAATCATGAACCCCGACGATGCAGCAGCATCATTGGCGAATATCAAACGGGTGGTAAATACCTATGATCAGAAAGCGTTGCTGGCCGGTTCCATCTTGCTGGATGAACTGATACAGCAGGTGAACACCGTGAACCCCAATAAGAAATTTATTTTTCCCCGGTATGCCTATGTAGGCTGGATAAGCGGCTATATCATTGACAAGATCAGTAAACAATATACTGAGTTTGCAGTTAAATGAAACTCTTTACAACGGGGTGAAACGCTGAGTGCCGCAAGTGACGACAGGGGCTGTCTGACAACCTGCGGAAATGAAATGATGAGGCCAAAAAAAATTATCTCCCTTTAAATACAATTCAAATTCTCCCTGCATCTGCTATTAAAGGTATGGAGGGGGAAAGGTAAAGCTGAATGGTGATAGCATTAATATGGAATATTTTGAAATGACATATTTTGTTATTTACCGTGCAGGATCCACTTTTAAAAAAATACGGACAGTCGATTAATTAGAATAATCGGGGTATATTGTGTGCTAACTAAAACTAATGACCGTATGAAAAAATTATTTCTCTTTGCTTTATCGGTATTCCTGTTTGCTGCCTGCAGCAAAAGTAAAAGCGGTACGGAAATAGGACAAGAAGTCTGTGATTGTTCCAAGAAAGCCAATGCAATGGATCCTGCCGACCCCAAACGGTCTGAAGCTCAAAATGATTGCGGGAAAAAACAGGTAGAGGCATGGAATAAAGTAAAAGATGACCCAAAAAAAACTGATGACTTTAACAAGGTTCTCAGTGACTGCGCTTCTGAGCAAATCAAGAAGAGTTTTGGTCAATGACCTAAATAAAAAAGAGGCCGCCCATTGGACAGCCTCTTTTTTATTTAGGATCAAAATTTATTTCACGGAATCAACCAGGCTCTTAAATGTTTCAGGGTTATTCATGGCGAGGTCGGCCAGTACTTTACGATCCAGTTCAATCCCTTTATCCTGTAGTTTTTTCATAAATGTGGAGTAGTTCATTCCTTCTGCCCTGACGGCAGCATTGATACGGGCAATCCACAATGAACGATATTCTCTTTTTTTCAGTTTGCGTCCTACAAACATGTAGGTCATTCCTTTTTCCACTACGTTTTTAGCGACGGTTAAAACGTTTTTACGTTTGCCATAGAAGCCTTTGGCTTGTTTTAATATTTTTTTGCGGCGTGCTTTGGAGGCCACTGCATTTTTTGAACGAGGCATATTATAAGGAATTTAAAGTTGAAAATGTTGTTAGTCAGAAAGTCAAATTGGTCATAACAGTCAAATGAGTCACTAAAGTCAGTCTGGTCTCCATTTGACCTATTTGACTTTTTTGACAGCTATGACTTACTTCAATCGCAGCAGTCGTTTTACAAAATGCAAATGTGAAGCCGGAACTTCTCCGTCTTTGCGCATGTTACGTTTACGTTTTTTGGATTTCTTCGTCAGTATATGACGTTTGAAAGCTTTCTGATGCATGATCTTTCCGGTGCCGGTAACTTTAAATCGTTTTTTGGCACTGGAGTTTGTTTTTACTTTAGGCATTTTACCCAGTATTTAATTTTTACCCTTGAGGTGTTCCTGCACAGGCAGGATCCTTATTGAACCTCTTCGGTTAATAGTTTGATAGTCGTGAGTCGTGAGACCCGGAACTATGCCGCCTACGAAGAACTATCGATGTAGAAGAACTACCGTTTTTTAAACGGGCAGCAAAGATAGGGTTGAAATGCTAACCGGCAAAGCCAGGAGCAAAGAAAAAGCGGGACTTCTCCCGCTTTTAAAACAATATTAAATTTACTCCGGCTTAATCTTTCGGATTCAACGCCTTATCAATTCTTTTTGAAACATCCTGGAGGTGGTATTTGCTCATGGGATCAGCAATGCCCGGCACCGCAGCATTTATTTCGTTCCTTAATGTTGCCAAATGCGCCCGTATCACGCTTAATACATCTGACTTTTCATTGCCTGAAGTAGTAGTAATTGTTACCCCGGGCAATGAGATCGTTTGCCCCTGGGAAGGTTTTACCATGTTGCTTAATATGTTTACATATGACTTCTGCAGGTTTCTACGGTAGATATCAATGGGCTTTCTTGCTGCCAGTTCGCTCCATATTCCTTTTTTCAGGTCGTTGAGTAATTCGATAACCTGGTATGCATTGCTGCCTACTGCCGCTTCTGCATCCACCAGTTTATTTAAGTTGCGGCTGCTGAGCATCCTGTTCAGCATATTATCCTGGATATTTCCAATTACTGTCAAACCATTTGATCCTGTCCTGCTGTAAATTTCCTGGTTGATCAACCAGGTGGGTGTGCTGAATAATTGTTTGTTTAAAAAATCAACCGCTTCCTTTTGTTTTGCTTCAGGCACAATTTCATAAACAGCTCCGTGTTCCTCCACCATTTTTGGTGTTTCCATGATGCCAGCTACATATTTTGTCACATGGCCCATATAACGGCCGAATTGTCCTGAAACCTGGCTATACATAGTTGACAGATCAGAATAATCTTCGTTGGGCTCTCTTGTCCACTGCAGAAGGTTGGGTACGATGCGCTGTAAATTTTTAATCCCATACATACTTGCTTTCATGGCATCATCTCCGATCGCCTCGCTTTGCGAACGGGGATCGTCGGGGTTGATCTCGGTGCCAAACCAAAGTCGGTGATCTTTCAACCTGTCAATTACCCAGCCATTCAAATGCCCTTTTTCAGCTTCAGCATCTTTATACTGCGGAAATTGTTTATAGCCCCACTCTATAGCCCATTTATCATAATCACCAATGCGGGGAAACAAACCAATTTGGCTGATATTATCTTCGGGCTGAGCCACATAGTTGAAACGGGCATAGTCCATAATGGAGGGTGTATGGCCATTGGCTTCCACCCAGGCTTTGTTCCTGAGATTTTCAACCGGTACTGTTGAACTGGAACCGAAATTGTGACGAAGGCCCAACGTATGTCCCACTTCATGCGATGAAACAAAACGAATGAGCTGGCCCATCAATTCGTCATCATAGGTCATTTTCCTTGCCCTTGGGTCAACGGCTGATGTCTGTACCATGTACCAGTCATGTATCAACTGCATTACATTATGATACCAGTTGATATGGCTCTCCATTATTTCACCGCTACGTGGATCAGCAATGCTCGGGCCGCTTGCATTAGCAATATCAGATGGCTTGTAAACGATGGCTGAATTTCGGGCATCGTCCAGGCTCCAGGTACTGTCCTCCGCTTTTGTAGGCGCCATTTTAGACATAATGGCGTTTTTAAACCCTGCTTTTTCAAAAGCAGATTTCCAGTCATCTACTCCCTGCATCAGGTAAGGGATCCATTTTTTGGGTGTAGCAGGATCAATATAAAAAATGATAGGTTTCTTCGGCTCAACCAGCTCACCTCTTTTATATTTTTCCATGTCTTCATCTTTTGGCTCCAGCCTCCAGCGTTTTACGACTGCAATGTTTTTTACCCCCTGCGGGTTGACATCAAAATCAGTATAGCCCACAGCAAAGTAACCAACCCTCGGATCAAAGTATCTTGATTGCATCGGTACTTTGGGTAACAATACCAGTGAGCTGTTTAATTCAAGTGTCATATTACCTGCCGGTCCTGCACCTCCTGCACCACCGATAGCGGGAGCAGCTGAACGGGCATAAGTTTTCACCGTTTTTATTTCAATATTGATAGGATAAGATTTTACCGTTATGATATATGACTTATCTGCCTGGATAGCTGCAAAACGTAAAAAGGTTTTTAAAGAACTGCTGAAATGAAGTACATCGTTATCGCCATTAATATAATCGGTGATATCAATAACCGCCCCGGTTGAATCTTTTCCCAATGATTTAATATCAAAAGCTGCTGCAATGGGCTGCACATTAGATTTATTAACTGCTGTGAACATGGGAGAAGTGGAATCTTTGGCATATTCAGCATAAGATATATTTCGGAGGAATATTTTATTATTGGGTCCTTTTTCAAAACGTATCACATTCTGACCTATCTGGTCGCCGCCATAACCAAAGAAACCGCCAACTCTCATTCCAGCTGCTGCTTTTGAGATACGGTTCACCACCAGAATGTCCCTGTTGAATAATGAATCCGGAATTTCAAAATAATATTTGTCCTCTACTTTATGCACCCAGAATAAACCGCCGTCAGAAACAGCTTTTGAAGTAATGACCTCCTTATAAGGTTTGGGACCGTTAATGGGGCCAGTAGTTTTTTTGCTGGTATCTGTTTTGGCCATTACCGGGGCTACCGGCTGCTGAGCCATAACAGTTGTACCAATGCAGACAGCTATGGCAAGAACGATGAAACGCCTTGAAAAATTAAACATATAAGTGTATTTGGTGATTTATTAATTGGCTCAAGATACGGAAAGCAGCCTTTTAGAAGCCATCATCTAAAAATATTGTATCAACGGTCAGAATTGAATGATGAGATATCAATAAATGGCAATAAAAAACCCGGTGCTTATTCCCGGGTTATAATAAATTAATTTTCACTCATTGAGGTTTCTTCTTTCCCTTCGGTGCAAACATCGCCAGCATTCTTCTGCCTTCCATCTTGGGCATACTCTCCAATACACCTACTTCGGCCAGGCGTTCTGCAAACTTCAGGAGTAATAATTGTCCCCTGTCCTGGAACTGGATGGCACGGCCTTTGAACTGTACATAGGCCTTTACTTTGTTGCCATCTTTCAGAAAGTTTTCGGCATGCTTGGCTTTGAAGTCAAAGTCATGATCATCCGTATTAGGTGTGAATCGTATTTCCTTTACCTCAGAGACCTTGCTCTTGGCCTTCATCTCTTTTTCTTTCTTCTTCTTATCGTAGAGGAATTTGTTGTAGTCAATGATCTTGCAAACAGGGGGATCAACTGTGGGGGAAATTTCAACCAGGTCCAGCGCCTGGTCCTGCGCCATTTTCAAGGCCACCGGGGTATCGTAAATTCCAACTTCGACATTTTCGCCCACCAACCGAACCTGGGGAACCCTGATAAAATGATTGATACGATGTTCTGCTTCCTTACGGGGAGCAAACCTGCCCCTGAAACCGCCTCTGTTGAATCCGCCACCGCCGGGTTTAAAACCTCCGCCTGATGGTCTGTTGAACCCGCCTCCGGGTTTTTGTGGTACTGCCATTTAAATTGTTTAGTTAAGCCCCATTCCCTGAAGTGGAGCAATTTTGTTTTAAATTAGAAATTCCTCATACAGGATTTGAGGTTATCATTTAATTCATAACAGTCATAATAGTCAAATTGGTCATATTACATTTCCTTGTTTGATATATATGACTCATTTGACCTATTTGACCTTTATCATTCACTTCTCCTTTCCCGAATCTCCAACACCGCTTCATCAATAAACTCCTCCACTCCTTTCACCCCCGCATCTCCTTTTCCATGCCTTCTTACGGCCACTTTATTTACACTCACTTCTTTTTCTCCAACTACCAGCATGTAAGGAATTTTCTGCAACTCCGCATCTCTTATTTTCTTACCGATCTTTTCATTCCGGTCATCAACTTCACTACGAATATCAGCTTTTTTCAGCTTATCGGAAACAAGCTTTGCATATTCCAGGAATTTATCACTGATGGGCATCAGCTTTACCTGCACCGGCGCCAGCCAGAGGGGAAATTTGCCCGCATATTTCTCGAGGAGGAAACCAATAAAACGTTCATGAGTACCCAACGGTGCCCGGTGAATGATCAATGGAGTTTCCACTTTGTTTGACTGATCTGTGTACTCCAGCTTAAAGCTTCTCCCCTGCGAAAAATCAACCTGGTTGGTGGCCAATGTAAATTCCCGGCCTATTGCACTGTATATCTGTACGTCGATCTTTGGCCCGTAAAATGCTGCCTCATCTTTCACTTCCACAAAAGGAATGTTTGACTCCGTAAGCACATTTCTCACCATCGTTTCTGTTTCCTTCCATAGTTCCGGCTCATTTACATATTTTATTCCCAGTTTTTCCGGTGTATGTAGTGAAAGCCGCATCACATATTTTTCAATACCGAATATCTTAAAATATTTCAGGTACATATCATTCACTGCCCTGAACTCATCATTGAATTGTTCTTTGGTGCAGTAAATATGAGCATCGTTCATGTGCAGGCAGCGAACCCGCATCAGGCCAAATAATTCACCGCTTTGCTCATACCGGTAAACAGTTCCGTATTCGGCAATGCGGTAAGGAAGATCCCTGTAGCTTTTTGGCTCTGCTGCATATATCTTATGATGATGCGGACAATTCATTGATTTCAGGTAATACTTCTCCCCGTCCATTTCCATGGGAGGGTACATACTGTCGGCATAGTAGGGCAAATGACCGCTGGTGATATACATGCTTTCTTTGGCAATATGCGGAGTCACTACCCTTTTATATCCCCCGGCCAGTTCAGTTTCTTTGGCAAGCTTTTCCAGTTCTTCAATGATGATCGTTCCATTGGGCATCCAGAGGATCAGTCCTGGCCCCACATCATCATCCATGGTATAAATACCTAACTCTTTACCTATTTTCCGGTGATCTCTTTTCTTTGCTTCTTCCATCATCTGCAGGTACTCGTCCAGTTCTTTCTGTGATGGATAAGTAACTCCATATAATCTTGTCAGCATTTTATTTTTCTCATCCCCTTTCCAATAGGCGCCGGCAATGCTGGTTAGTTTTATCGCTTTAATAAAAGATGTATTTGGAATATGCGGACCGCGGCAGAGATCGGTAAAATTTCCCTGGGTGTAGAAAGTTATTTCGCCATCATTGAGGCCACTCAGCAGATCCAGTTTGTATTCGTCTCTTTTATCTGCAAAATATTTTACAGCCTCGGCTTTGGGTATTTCCTTTCTTATGTAACTGCTGTTCTGCCTGGCCAGTTCATTCATCTTTTTTTCTAATGCTGCCAGGTCTTCCTCACTCATTTTCTTATCACCCAGGTCCATATCGTAGTAAAAACCATTCTCCACCGGTGGCCCCACCCAGAATTTTACTCCCGGGAACATGGATTCGACAGCTTCAGCCATCAGGTGAGCTGATGAATGCCAG
>CAZGGQ010000025.1:0-64405 GCA_964525285.1 uncultured Chitinophaga sp. | reverse complement strand
TTTTTGAAATAATGAATAAAAAATCTAGGTAACGATAAGCTGCCGGTAGGCAGGGCTACGGAGGGTTTACTTATCATATTGATGCCAAAAACAACCTGATAGTGCATGTAAAAAAACAGGAAGTACATCACCGTACCAAAACATTTGAAGATGAGTACAGGGAGTTATTGAAGGAATATAAGATTGACCCGATAGCTATCGGGTCTGATGAGAAATATTTTTTATAAATCCTCCTCCTCCATCCGGCGCACAAAATAAATAGCCAAAGACAATGTCCCCGCAAGCAGTTTCAATTCACTCATTGAAATTAGCAGCCTGAAAGCAGTCAATCAATTGAATGGTAAACCAACACCGAAACCGCTTCGCAAAAGCTCAGACAGAAGACTCATCGAAGGAAAATATATCAAGGAACCCGATAACTGAGGAAGGATTATTGAGGAAGAAAATGCGATATTTATGAAACAGGCAGATAACAATGAAAAAGCAATACAACATAACAGCTTCCCGGCACGGTATTAACATAAACAATGCAGGCCTGGTATTGGCAAACAATTTTATTAAAATATTGTTTGAAAGTTCAGGGATTACTGCTGATAATAAATTTCTGAATGCAACTGTGCAGGGCGATGCTGTTCACTATTTGCAATATTTGGTAACCGGCTTAAGCAATCCGGATGAAACCTTCCTGCCACTGTATAATTTGCTTTGCGGTTTGCCGCCGCAGCAACCTGTCCCTGCCGGCATTGAAATACCGGAAAGCCATATTGAATTGATCGAAGAGTTGATCAAAGCCATAATAGGTTATTGGCCATCTATTGGAAAAACATCAGTAGATGGATTCAGGACAAGCTTTTTAGCCAGAGACGGAATATTGAGTGAACAGGATGATAAATGGGAATTAACGGTTGAAAGAAAAACACATGATGTACTGCTTAATACCTTTCCTTTTTCATTTTCATTAATTAACTACCCGTGGATGAACAAACCCCTTTATGTAAACTGGTCTTAATTAATTGTATATTAATTCCGCCGTTGCATGCTGTTCAGCGTCCTGCCCTGCAGATGAACTATATTTGAATAACAATGATCAGCCAATAATTCATTACCCGGGAACAAGAATTGATACATTATTCATTTAAAACTTTAGAATATGTTCAACTCAATTGCCAGCCTGCTCTTCAGTTTCCTGTTTCTCAGCGCCTGCAACAATGCAGCCAAGACTGACGAGCCCGCAAAAAAAGATAACCTTCAAACCGTTTCCAATGACACGGTTCCTGTAACCAAACCTGCAACCAATACAGATGAACATGGCTGCAAAACTGCTGATGGTGAGACCTGGTCCAAAGTCAGAAACAGTTGTATCCGTCTTTCTGAAACGGGTATAAAATTAGATCCGCAGGATGCAGCTTTGGATAAGACAAAGCCTGCCTATCTTGTTTTTACAAATGATAAGGTAAGAGTGGAGATTTTTTTACCTAGGCAGCTAAATTCCATTGTTAACCGGAAAAGTTCAGCTGAGGGGGAACCTTCAAAATGGACAAATGGTCCGCTAACCGTATCAGAATCAAAAGGATTCTACATCCTGGATGATGAAGGCAAAATACTCTACCTGGGGACTGTTGCAAATAATAAATGAGCCCACAAGCAACAACCTGATATGATCGGACTACCCAATTATAATATTATGTACTTCCTGTATTTCAGGTTGGCCGGCATCAACACCTAATGATTGCAGGATAGGGACCAGTGTTTCACCGAAGGCCTGGAAATCTTCCATGCTATCCCATACATCAGTTACATACACGCCATTAGGATCGCCATAGCATACATGGTAACTTCTACCCTTGGGAGCCCCCGCACCGGCAGCGTTAAGTTTATTAATGCACTCGTCGTACCTGGCAACAGTCATGCCGGCAGGGGTGAATGTTAAAACAAATGACATAGTTGTATTTTTTATAAGTTAAAAGTGAAATTCCGTCATTTATATTAAATATTCAACAATGAATAAACGTTTTGCCGTTTCAGGGTTTGCAAAAACTTAACCTTAAAAGGTTCCAACAGAAGCGTAAATCAATCTTATAAACTGGCCAGGTATTTTTTTACAGTGCGGAATGTACGCCCTTGCTCCCCTTCCAGTACCTTTTCATCGGCTGCATCAATCCGGATGATCAATTTCTTATTACCTGCCAGTTCCTCAAAGGCAGGCAGGGCAAGGAAATTGGTTTCATCCATCAGTTTACTGGCGAGTAAAGGCAATATTTCTTTTCCTAATGCCTTCAACTCACGGAATTCAGCAGTCTTTGTCCGGGTATAAGGATCAGAACTGAAAGCAAGACTTCCGGTATGCCATATTTTTTTCCAGGCGCCGAATTTCTTTTCAAAGTCCGCCGCTTTCTCACGGGGAACTTCTTTTATCAATGCATTAAGCCGGTTGATTTCTTCCTTGCTGAACTCTTTTCTTTCTTTCATATACTTCAGGAGATATTTTGGTAAAGGAACAACAATTATTCTCTTCCACGCATAATAAGCAATTACATGCCCGTATGCGGGTCCGTTCAGTTCATTCAGGCAGTGGCCGGATGCGGGCAAGGCTTCCGCATTTGGATTCCCAGCAGGAGCCATGAGTGGGTCCGGAAATACAGCCATGCGTCATGTTATTATTCGCAAAACCCCAGGCAGCCACATGCCCCTTTGTTTTCCGCAGCAGCCCAAACTGTGCATAGAAGCTGTCAAAATTAGCCAATGTGCCTCCCGGCCAATGCCAGATATTTGTTACACCCACAGTCCATGAAATGCAATTATAAGAAAAGGAGGGTTCATGAGTTACAATCGTGAAATCAACATCCAGCAACGGGAAAGCACTGAGAAAGGTTGTTTTTTCTGCTGCGGTAAGTTTTCTTGGAAGTGCCATAAGATAAGCTTTGTTTGAATCCAAATTTAGACCGGGTATTTCATTCCGCCAATACCGACAAAGTGGTATTTAATTTTCCCGGACCTGATCTTCATTGGGATGTAAGTCTCAAATTGCCCATTCCTTTTGGTTTGCAGGGAATCTTGTACCTGACAGACACCGATGCCGAACAAGTCGCTTTTAACCTGGTGCCGGGTTTTCTACACCGTATTGCTGAATGGATTCAGCATTTGCCTGAACATTCGGATCCAAGAATAGAAAATATACATGCCTTGGTTCCAAACCCCTGGCAGGTAAAGCCGGCGATCTTATAATATGGCACCATGCATTACCACATGGAAGCCGGCCAACAGTACCAACAAACCAAGAATGGTGCAATACATTACGTTGCAGCCCGTGAACCGGGAAATCAAGCATAAGTGGAAATAGGATTAGCGTTGAAAATTCTTCACAAAATCAATTATCGAACTCAGACCCAAAAAAACCAAGGTCTGCCAGGATGATCTCCGGGCTTGTGTAGTTTAGCAGGCCGTCCTTTAAATTGTTCACCAGTTCTTTCCTGCTTTTGCTGAAAGAGGTCTTAACGAGGGAGAGTTTATAAGAATTGATCTTAAAAAAAGCCAGCCGGGCTGTTTGTGCGGTGTAATCTTCAGACAAATGAAATGATTGGGCAATATATGCCGTATCATTGTAGTATTGGTTTTTCATACAGACGGATATTGGTTTTACAAGGATCGGACATCTTTATAACGCAATTCAAAAAAGAAAATTGCCTGCCTGTGATAACCCGCCCCGGTTCTATCAATACCGATCGTATTTTCCCACATATTCAGTACTTTAGCCTACATTCTTTTTAAGCATCCCGGCATGAAAAAGACTTCAATTCTGTTGCTGTTTCTTGTAATCCTGCATCAATCCTGCAGCCGCTATAATTCAATTAGTAAAAAGAAATGGACCGTGGTCTGGCAACCTTCGCACCAAACTGATACCGGTAAAGATTTCAGCGAAGCAGCCACCTGCAATGGCATTGTGATGGCAGCTATGGCAGCGCAGCCGGCATTAAAGGAGTATAAAGTTTGGAGCCTCGGCAAGGAACAATTCCATCATGCAGATTCCGGCAGCAACACCAAAATTCTTCATACCACGGCTGTGATTGACGGAAAAATCTCCGGCTATGCTTATGAACTAATGCAGGCGAATAAAAAAGATCCGTATTTGTTTATTGCCGTGCATAATAATGGTGGCACCAGGCGACATGCCATGTGGGGATATATTCATTACGGTGATAAATTTGAGGCAGAAAACAGGGAATTAGCCCGACGCCTGGTCAAAGCTGTTTGCGCTGTGACTGACCTGGAGAACCGCGGTGTATTACTCGACAGCACAACAGGAAGAAATGATTATCGCTGCAGTGTGACGGGTAAGCTTGGTTTTTATAGTCTTGATGAGAATATTAATACAGCTCCCTACCGTGTGTTGCTTGAAATAGGCGATAATGCAGCCAGTCATGAATTTCTGCTAAACCCGGCTAACCAGAATATAATCGGTGAGGCGATTAAAAAAGAAGTAGCTGCCTGGCTTGCAGAAAAAAACTAACAGGCCGTCGTTCAATAAAAGTAATACCTTTAGAATAACATGAAAAAGAATTCCTGTTTTTTCAAAATGAGCTTCCTGTGTTTTCTTTTTACAGGAGCTACCTTAAAAACTTTTGCTTTTGATACATGGTGGCATGCCGAGTGCACCCGGAAAGCAATGGTTGCCAATGGATTTTCGGCCGATGCAAGACTGGCCACACAGTTTTCCAATTATCTCACAGATTTTTTTCCTGCTTTTAACATGGCCAATGAAGAACTGGTAAAAGCAGGTATCGGTCAATTGCAGCTGGCTGGTGACCTGTCGTATGATTTCATGCACTTTGATGCGGTTTATTCAGAAGCTGATATAGAAAAAAACTGGGAACTGTTACTGAATAACACCATCAGCACATTAAGAAAGTATGCAAATGGAGGCGGTGTAAGACCCGGTTATCGTTTGCCTGTTTTGTTCAACATTATCGGGGCCAGCCTGCATACCATCCAGGATTTTTATTCTCACTCCAATTGGGTAAACCTGCATACATCCATGAACATAAGTCCGGTGCCCATTTGGTTCGATGAAGCAGTGAGTGACAGGAAAAAACTAAACCTGTTTACAGGCGCTTATCCGGACGGATCTTCATCAACACATAAAAACCATGCAGACTTAAATAAGGATTGCTCAACAAGAAATTTGAATAAAGAAGCGGTGGAAACAGCAGAAAGAGCTTCTATTGATTGGGTAAAGAGATTAATGGATTCCGTTATTACCGTTCCATGGTCCGAACTAAAAGCTTACAATATTCAAAATGATATGATTCTGAAACGTTTCCTGGTAAACCTGGATGCCACTTTCCTAACCTCCAGTTCCATCGTATTGAATCATTTTGACGGCAAGCAACCGGCTAAATTTGTTTTCTCCCCTACTAAGGAACTTCCAAAAGAAAAAGCCCAGGCATCCATTGCACTGGCGGCTACCATCGGCCAGTATTCAATCAATGTGGGAACGGCTGAAAACACATTTAAACTACCCACACTTTACTGGGCAGGACATAAGGCCTATCATATTACCCGTGATTTAGCAGCAGGACTAATACTTAACGGGAAAAAATATGTTTCTCCCAGATAATTTAAATTACCTGCTGCAGTTTATTGTATTTTAGCCAACCCATACGGCAAACATTATAGCATGAAACTGAAAAATATTTGTATTACAACTCTTGTATTATTTTTTTTGAGTTGCAGCAGCAACACCAAAAAAGAAAAAACACAGACCCGTGAACCGGTCATGGAAGATGTAGATGAACCTGTAAAAGATACTAAACAGGCGAAAAAAGTCACCGACAGGGATTACAGCATTACTGCTGAAAATGCCTATAACGATATTTTCCTGGACAGTCTTGCCATGGAAAAGTATATTACCGGTCATGAGCTCGGGGATAAAAAAATTGGCCTCCGCATACGTAGCTTTTATAATGCCAGGAATTACCAGTATGCCTGGTTTTCTTCGAAAGGTTTGACAGAACAAACCCGGTTTTTCTGGAACCAGTATGATTATGCTGTAACACATTTAAAAGATACTACACTGGCTAACAGTGATTTTTACAAACACGCCGAGAAACTGGTAAACCAGGAAGAGATCACTTTTAATAAAAAAGATACAAATCTTTTGAACTCCGAATTTGCGTTTACCGAGAACTTTATCCGCTACATCAACAGCACGTATGAAAAAGGTTATGTGAAAAGAAAAGAGCAGGAAAAATTTATCCCGATCAAAAAATTAGCGCCGCTTGAAATGGCGGACTCACTGCTGAATAAAAAGCACAGTGATGATAAATACTATGAAGAAGTAAATGATATGTATGCCGGGCTGAAAAAAGTCCTTCAGTTGTATTACACGGTTGCCAGGGCAGGCGGATGGCCTGTTATACCCCCCACTAAAGCATCATTAAAAAAAGGTGACAGCCAGCCTTCTGTTCCTGCTATTAAAAAAAGATTACAGCTAACAGAGGATATGGCGGGGAATGACAGCACAGCTTTTTTTACGGATACATTGGAACTGGCTGTAAAAAGATTCCAAACAAGACATGGCTACAAGGCAGACGGGGTAATTACTGGACAATTGATTAAGGACATGAATGTGCCGGCGAAAGAGAGGCTAAAAGAAATACTGCTCAATATGGACAGGATGCGGTGGATGCCCCAAAAGCCAACCGGCAACCTGATCATCGTAAATATTCCTGAATTCATATTACATGTAATGGACGGAAAAAAGAAAGTGTTTGATATGGTAGTTGTGGTGGGACAGGTCGGTCATAATACGATGATGTTTAACGGCGATCTGAACCAGGTTATTTTCAGCCCTTACTGGAATATACCCCAAAGCATCATTAAAAGTGAGATAATGCCGGCCATAAAAAGAAACCCGAATTACCTGGCCAATAAAAATATGGAACAGATTGGCGCTAATATCAGGCAGAAACCGGGCCCGGGTAATGCACTGGGCAAAGTGAAATTTATTTTTCCCAACAGTTTCAACATGTATTTTCACGACACCCCGGCCAAAAGTTTATTCGGTCAGGACAAGAGAGCCTTCAGTCATGGATGTGTAAGACTAAGTGAGCCGCAAAAAATGGCGGAGTGGTTATTGAGAAACGACCAGGCCTGGCCCAAAGAAAAAATTGTGAGGGCCATGAACCAGACACATGAAACATCTGTAAAGCTGAAGGAACCTGTCCCCGTATTCATTATTTATTACACGGCCTGGGTGGACGGAGACGGGCAACTCAACTTCAGGGATGATGTGTATGAACATGATAAGGAACTGATGAAAAAAATGTTTATGCCCGATCAGGTAATTGGTCTTATCCGGGTAGATAACATGAGAGTTTTTGTACTGAAATAAAGGATTCCTGCCGCTTATCCATTAATTACCGCGTTTTTAAAAGACAAGCAGCTTTTTTTGATCCCATACTGCCATACTATTACCGGCTGTAAAACCAAAACTGTATGCATTATGGTAAGGTATATTATGTCCTTTTCCGTTCCGGAAGGCCGGGAACACACAGCACAAAAAGTAATTGACGGGTATTTTAATGAATTGCAAAAGCATGGACCCGGAGGCATGCGAAGCCAGTGTTATGCCGACCATGATAAGGACTGCAATTTTGTGCACATCAAAAGTTTTAAAAAAGAATCGGTGGCCAACCATCATTTCCGGTCGGCTGTTTTCAGGGAATACATTGAGCAGTTGGCAACACTTTGCGGAATAAAACCCTGTTTTTCCCGGTTGCAGCAGCAACAGACGTTTGAATCTATTTATTGATCCGGAGTCATCGCAAAAGAATCACCTGACGGAATTCTCACTTCTTTCAGGCAACTTACTTATGGGAAAAACCGATTAACTTTAATAAGTAAAGTCAGTGGGATGAAAAACATAGTATGCTGCTTTGTTCTTTCAGTAAGCTGCCTGGCCGGGGCAACTGGTCAGCGTCTTCCAAATGTTGAATCAAATAAATACCGGATTGATCTTCCGGAGTACTGGAAACCTGGTAACAGGGTGTGGAAAATATTAACAGACAAGTTGCCGCTTGTTTGTGATGAGATAAAAGATAAAGAACTTTGCGGTGATGATTGTAACCCCGGTTACACTTTCGAATTTGAAATGTCTGACCCTGTCATTTTTGAATATTTTTCCAATCATATTTCTTCAACTTATACCAATAACCAGTTCGGAAGACCTTCAGATACCTGGGAAATTCAAACCCTTTATGGATTTGAATGTTCCTTGCTGCTGAGGGATGAAAAAGGGGTACTGGTTACCCGGTTTATACTGGTTGATACCAATGAGATATGGAGAGTGTCCAACCGGGTTACGCTTGCTTCCTACTCGCCCCCTCCAATAAGGCCTACTACGTTCAGAAGAGCCAGGTCCGGCAGATATGGCGTTACTGATCCCAATCCTTATCATCAGCCAATAGTCCCGGAAATTGCTCAGGAGGGCGAAACACCCTACGCTTATATTAACAGGAACCTGGAAAAACTAACCCCAACTTACAGGGATATGTTTGCTGTCGTGGATATGAAGATCAATTCCTGGTAAATGATTCTTTCCTTCATTTTTTACAAAAGTTCATTTCACCGGCAATAAGTATTGGTTGACTGAACGGTAAATCCTGTATTTTTATCTTCAGAAGCAACGACCCGTTTATGCACAGAGTAATTATCCCGGTTGATTTTTCCGAAACTTCGTTGAAGGCTGCACGTTTTGCTGCGCAAATGCTTGCCGGCAAGCAAGATGCAGTAGCGATTCTTTATACTAATTACGAATCTCATGACGATCATGATATCAGTATAAATTATCTTGAAACCCTGAAGAAAGAGTTTCAGAAAACAGGTGTTCAATCCATAGAACTTGAATCAGAAATGGGCGGAGACCTTATTGAAAATATTTCCAGGCTTGCCCATACGTTACGGGCAACACTTATAGCCATGGGCATTACGGGTAAATCAGCTGTAAGGCAGGCCATGTTTGGCAGCAACACCCTGAAACTGGTTGATAAGAACCTCTACCCGGTCATGATCATTCCGCCTGATGCCGAATACAAAGGGATCAATAATGTCGCCTTTGCATCAGACTTCAAAAATATTGAAGCCACCACCCCTTCGGCCCTTATCAATTCAGTGTTGGAGATGTTTAACCCTATGTTGCATATAGTTAATGTGAATAAAGATCATTATGTTTCCCCGAGCGAAGAAATTCTCCTGGGAAAAGAAAAGTTCAAAGAAATGTTCGGCACATTCAAAACTGAATTTTATTTTATTACCCGGAACGACTTCTTTGATGCTATTGATAATTTCATTAAAGATTACGCTATTGATGTCCTGATAACCATCCCCAGGCATCAGAGTAATGCCACTTCGCTTCTCAAAACCACACATACCAAGCGCCTTGCTTATCACAGTCATATTCCGATATTAGCTGCTCATGAATAAGAGGGGAACATCTCTTTTATAGCCAAAGGATAAATTATTCTTACATTTGTATACGCTTTTATCAATTGCTGCCGATAAAAAAAAATGTCATGAAAACTGTTATCGTTCCTGTTGATTTTTCTGAGATTTCATTGAATGCGGCCCGTTATGCCACCAGGCTGCTTACCGGGCATTACGGAGTGAATATGATTCTCCATCATGTGTATGATAAATCCGGCGAAGCAGGTGAAATAACCGGGAAATTGGAGCAACTGAAATATGACCTTAGAAAAACCGGTATCGTTAACATGGAAATATTCGCTGAAGAAGGTGACGATTTTATCGGGGAGCTGGAAAAACTGGCCCGTCACCGGCAGGCCGATCTTGTTATTATGGGCATCAAAGGCCGTTCAGCTATCGCCCAGAGTTTAATTGGCAGTAATACACTGAAAATGCTGAATACAAAGGCTTGCCCGGTACTTGTCATTCCGCCGGACTGCGTTTATTCCGATCTGAAAAATGTGTTACTGACCTCCGACTTTCAGGATGTAGTGGCCAATACACCTTCGGTGCCTATCCGGGAATTTTTGAAAGCCTTCCATCCAAAACTGCATGTGGTAAATGTTGACAGCGAACATTATGTTTCACTGACAGAAGAATACCAGGCCGAAAAAATGAAACTTAAAAAAATGTTCGGGGATTTTGATCCCGAATTCTATTTTTTGGGAATGAATGATACAGATGAAGCCATCAGCCAGTTTGCCGGGGATAAAAATATCGACCTGATCATCATAGTGCAAAAAGAACAATCCATTTTCTCAAAGCTGTTTGTTAAAAGCCATGCAAAAAAGCTGATATATCAAAGCAGCGTGCCGGTGCTGGCTATTCATGAATAGGGAACATTCCTGTTTAAACATCCACTTGACATCACGGAAACTAATATTTATCTTTGTCTTTAGTATGATCCGCCAAAGAAAAAAGCTGGTATTCATTTATTCATTTGCTGAAAAGTCATTACCAGCCAATTTTTACATCCCGGATTAATTTGCCGACACGCCCCCTTACTTAGCTGCCCATTTTATTTACCGGTGAGGCCGGGTTGTTTCATTAACGATTGCTTTTATGAAGAATATTAAACTGATTGAAGTGCCGTCTGAAATTGGCGCCGGCACACGTGGTGCCAGTCTTGGTATTGAAGCCATTAAGATCGCTGCCCTGGATTTCATGAGTAATTTCTTTATTCATTTCCCATCTGAAAAAATTCAGACAGAAAACAAGCTGTTGTACGAACCCATTGAATCACCTTATGCAAAAAGGATCAAAGGCATTGCCACTATGTATGAAAGGGTGAGCAAGGCGGTAAGTGAATCAATTAAAAATAATTTTTTCCCCGTAATCATAAGTGGTGATCACAGTACGGCAGGTGCCAGCATTGCCGGCTTAAAAATGGCAAAGCCAAAAAGTAAATTAGGGGTGATTTGGATTGACGCCCATGCTGATCTGCATACTCCGTTTACCACACCAAGTGGTAATGTGCATGGAATGCCGATGTCTATAAGCATCAATAAAAATAATGAAGACTGTGCAGTACATGATGTAGATGACGAAACAACCAAATACTGGAACTACTTAAAAAATATTGGTAAAATAAGCCCGAAGGTCTTGCCTGAAGATGTTGTGTTTATTTCTTTGCGGGATTATGAAAAGGAAGAAAAGCACCTGATTGAGAAATATGATATGAAAGTGATCAGCACCAAAGAAGTAAGAAATAAAGGCGCCGAGAACATAGTGAGGGCGGTTCTCCGTTACCTGTCAGATTGCACGGATATCTATATTTCATTTGACGTGGACAGCCTGGACTCTTCTATCTCCAAAGGAACCGGAACCCCGGTGGGCAATGGACTGAAAGAAAGAGAAGCCGAAGATCTCATCAGCAAATTTATGCAGAACCGCAAAGTGTGCTGTTTTGAAATAGCCGAAGTGAATCCCACATTGGACAAAGAAAACCTGATGGCGGAAATTGCTTTTAATATTCTCCAGCGGAGTGTGAATGTGCTGATGATGAATTGATGAATGATCAGGAAAAAGTTCGCCTTATCCCTTCTTCAAAAGAAACAGGATGAAATCCTAATTTTTTTTTTGCCTTGTCAATTGAAAATCCTGTTCTTAGCGGTCGCCTGGCGGGTTGGGAAAAATCTGCTGCCGTCACTTTTTTAATTAGGGATTTATTCAGTTTCAAATAATCAGCAACCTTGCAGGCCATTTCATACGGTGTCAGGATGTCTTCGCCCGATAAATGATAAATACCCGTTGCTTTCCTTTCAATAACTGATATAATGCCAGCGGCCAGGTCTTCCACAAAGCTGGGTGTTCTTACCTGGTCGTTTACGACGCTATACTCCTCTCCTTTCTCCAGTTTTTCTTTTACAACTGTCAGAATATTGGCTTTCCCTGTAATTGGTTTGCCGTAAACCAAAATAGTCCTGACAATTGCCCAGTCATAGTCATATTCTTTTACCGCCGCCTCAGCTTCCCATTTTGTTTTGCCATAAAAATTTACAGGGCCTGGAAGATCATCTTCATTATACATTCCCTTTTCTCCATCAAAAATGAAATCGGTTGAAACAAAAACAAAAAAACATTTGAATTCTTCTGCATTCAGCAACATGGTTACCGTCCCCTCCACATTGGTTACATAAGCCTGCCACTGGTTTTGTTCACATTCATCCACATTAGTCATGGCGCCGGCATGAATCAATACCCCGGGCCTGTATTTTTCAAATACATCATGCACGGCAAATGGATCAGTAAAATCCATTGATTCATAATGAAAGAGTTTATGATCATTAAATGGTAAACGGCACCTGCCCCTGCCGGTGGCAATTACCTCATGCTCTCTTTCCAATAATTGTTTGGAGAGATAGTATCCCAAGAACCCATTGGCGCCGGTAACCAGGATTTTCATTCATCAAAAATAGAGTTATCAGCATAAAAAATCCTGTTTGAATGAACAGGATTTATCAATCAGATATTAAAAGACAGATCATTACTGATTCAGTCCATTCACAAGAGTAACTATATCGCCTTCACTTTTCAGGTTCAGGTTGCCTGCTTTGATGGCTTCTTCAATTTTTGCTGACATTCCGGGCAAAGCATCCAGCACGGATTGCTTTCCTGCTTTAATCTTTTTTATTTCTCCACCAGGCAGGTAGATATATAATTGCTGGGTCGTAACAATTTCCCTGCGGCTGTAATCACCCAGGGTAGGTGCATCTTCCACCTTTTGAGATAGGAATTTCAGGAAGTGAATATTAGGGCCAAAAGCCAGCACCTGGTAAATTGTGGTGCCGGTATGATTATCAATTTCAGGATATCCCTGCCTGAAATTAATATGTTTGATCGCCCCGTTATTGCCCGGTTCATCATATGAAACAAGCTCAAATGATTCAAGTTTCAGTTCTTCTCCGTCTTTTTGCACCATAACCGCATTGCTGAATATATTGAACTTGACAGGAACATTCGTCACCGTCTTATCATTGCTTATATGCACTGACCCCAATTTATAATCGTTAGTCAAAAAAGGAGAGCCACCCACTTCCTGCAGGGCAGGCAGCCTGATAGGCTTTAACTGGAGATCAGCCATACCTGCTTCCTGGGTATTGCCATTTTGGTCAGGAGAACCACCCTGCCCGAATGAAGCAGATACAATAAAAGAAAAGAACAAAAAAATTAAACAATTTTTCATGGGTACGCCCTTTTTTCTCATGTGTTATTTTTTGAGTCGCAAATATATAGCAGATATAAATAAAAAGCGCAACCATTTATCATGAAATGCGCTTGAATACTATCTTTTTTCCTTACCCTGCTATTAATTTATTTCATACCGGGTCAGAATGCTTTCTTTGGCCCTGTATTTACGGGCTCTTTGAAAGGCATTCCAAGATTATACATTACAAAACTCCATATGTCGGCTGTTTCATCAATCTGCTTGCTGGTTGGTTTACCTGCTCCATGGCCTGCATTTGTTTCAATGCGGATTAAGACAGGATTAGTACCTGTGTGATACTCCTGTAAACGGGAGGCAAACTTGAATGAATGTGCCGGAACCACCCGGTCATCATGATCGGCAGTGGTAACTAACGTAGCCGGGTAACTTAAGCCTGGTTTTAAGTTATGATAGGGAGAATATTTGTATAAATAGGGAAACTGGCTGGCCGAATCTGCATTGCCGTATTCAACCGCCCATCCCCAGCCTACCGTAAACTTATGAAACCGCAACATATCCATAACTCCCACGGCCGGCAATGCCACTTTGAAAAGATCGGGCCGCTGTGTCATGGCTGCACCAACTAATAATCCCCCATTACTTCCGCCCCGGATCGCTATTTTCTGGTTGTTGGTATACTTTTCTTTGATCAGGTATTCAGCGGCAGCAATAAAATCATCAAATACATTTTGTTTTTTATCAAGCATACCAGCCTTATGCCATTTTTCGCCATACTCACTTCCGCCCCGGAGAGTCACCGATACATAAATACCCCCCTGTTCAACAAAGAATGCATTGCTGGTACTGAAACCCGGTGTGATAGGAATATTGAAACCCCCATATCCGTAAATAAGTACAGGGTTCTTGCCATTCTGTATCATCCCTTTTTTATAGGTAAGGAACATGGGCACTTTTGTTCCATCCTTGCTGGTAAAAAATACCTGGTCCGTCACAAAATCTTCCGTCCTGATCTTTACCTTTGTTTTGCGGAATAAAGAAGACTGGCCTGTGGCAATATTATACCGGTAAATAGAAGGTGCTGTGCTGAAAGAAGTAAAGGAATAAAAGAACTCTTTGTCCTCTTTTTCACCGCCGAAGCCGCTGGCTGTCCCTATACCCGGCAATTTTATTTCACGAACGAGTTTGCCGTCATAAGAGTATTGGTATACCTTGGTTGATGCATCTTTCAGGTAACTGGCAAATAAATAACCGCCGCCAATACCTACTCCCTGCAATGCTTCTTCCCTTTCCGGTATAATATCCTTCCAGTTCTTTTTTTCGGGGTGCCTGGGATCAACCAATACCACTTTATAATTAGGAGCATCATCATTGGTCCGGATCAGCAATTTGCCTCCATCATTGTCAACGAAGTCAGGGTCAGTAGAAAAGCCCGGTATCAATAGTTTAAAATTGTCCTGCGCCGGATCTTTCATTTCACGATACCATATTTCTCCGCCGCTGGTGCCTTCAGCAATGCCGAGTATCAGAAACCGGCCATCTTCTGATAGCCCGGCCCCATAGTAACGCAGCGGCTTGGTTTTATCTTCATACAGCAAAATATCTTTTGCCTGTTCAGTTCCTAACCTGTGATAATAAACTTTATTGTATTGGTTTTGTTCGCTGAGTTTTATTTTTTCATCAGGCTGGTCATAACCGCTGTAATAAAAGCCATCATCGCCATTCCAACTGGCGCTGCCAAATTTTGTCCACTGTATCTTATCTTTTAATAATTTTTTGCTGCTCGTCTCCATTACAAACATTTCCTTCCAGTCGCTGCCAGCGACGGCGATCGAATACATAAAATATTTCCCGGTCTTGCTGAAACTGGTGCCGCCCAATGCAGCAATGCCTTCTTTATTTAAGGTATTGGGGTTCAAAAATTCTTCCGGCTTGCCGGCAAGCCCTTTCTGGCGATACATCACCGCCTGATTTTGCAGACCGTCATTTTTAAAAAAATAATAGCTGTCGGCTTTTTTGAACGGCGATGAATATCTGGGATAATTCCAGAGTTCTTCCAGTCTTTTCCTTATTTTATCCCTTTGAGGAATGCCAGCGAGATAATCAAAAGTTACTTTATTCTGGGCCTTTACCCAGTCTTTTGTTTCGGGGCTGTTATCATCTTCCAGCCAGCGATAGGGATCCGAAACTTTTGTTTCCTGGTAATTCTCCGCTACATCTCCCTTTTTTGTTTCAGGGTATTGTAACTGGGCATTAAGCAACAGGGGAAGCGACAGGAAAAGAAATGAAAGTAGCTTTTTCATGATCAGCATTTTTTGTGACAACTAAAGTTAGGCGAAACTGCCTTTAAAAAAATCACCTGGCATTCTGCGCAACCACTCATTTTACAAAAGGCGATAGCAGAAGATGAAAGAAGATTTCAAGGCTGATTATGTTTCCAAAAATATAAGTTTAAAACAGGCAGAACGGCTGACCTATATTTGTATGCATCAAAATAATAAATGTGTCTAAAGTACACTTCTAAGAACAAAGCTTTATTTTTGATGCTTAATATCTGAAATGGAAAAAAAAATTACCCGGATCGGCGTGTTAACTTCAGGAGGGGATTCTCCCGGCATGAATGCAGCAATAAGGGCGGTTGTCCGTACGGGTATTTATCATGGATTGGAGGTATATGGTATTATGCGGGGGTACCAGGGCCTGATCGAGGATGATATTTACCAGATGGAATCCCGGTCGGTTGCTAACATTATCCAGCGGGGCGGCACGATGTTGAAAACGGCCCGGTGCCAGGAATTTTATGACTTCGAAGGCAGAAAGAAGGCGTATAGTAACCTGAAAAAAAGAGGCATTAACGGCCTTGTGATTATTGGGGGCGATGGTTCTTTCCGTGGAGCTGTGGAATTCAGCAAAGAGTTTGATATACCCTGTATCGGTATTGCAGGAACCATTGATAAGGATATTCTCGGAACTGACTTTACAATTGGTTTTGATACAGCGGTAAACACAGCCGTTGAAGCCATAGATAAAGTAAGGGACACCATGGATGCCCATGACCGTATTTTCATCATTGAGGTAATGGGCAGGGATGCCGGCTATATTGCACTGCATAGCGGAATAGCCACAGGCGCTGAAAATATTCTTATCCCTGAAAGAAAGACGGATATAAATAATATCATTGAATCGCTTCTTGAAAAAGAAAGAAGAAAAAAACTGGTGAACCTGATTGTGGTAGCGGAGGGGGATGAATTCGGCGGTGCTGCGGAGGTTCATAAAATTTTAAAAGAAAAAATACCCCAGGCGGAAATAAGAGTTTGCATTCTTGGGCATATACAACGGGGTGGCTCGCCCAGTTGCATTGACAGGCTGATCGCAAGCCGCATGGGTTATCATGCTGTAGAATGCCTTGTTGAAGGAAGGTATAATGTTTTTGTTGGCATACAGAATAATAAAATGCATTACATACCGCTGGGTGATGCAGTAAAAAATAAAGGAAAGATCAGTGAGGAGTGGATGAAGATCGTAAAGATATTAGCATCATAAATTCAGATTCTGGATTCTGGATGCTGGATTCTGGATGCTGGATTCTGGTGTTTAAAGATCAACTGCAAATTCCAATTTCGAAAAACCATTAAACCAGAATCCATAATCAAACAACCAGAAACAAGTAACCAACAACAAAATGACCAAACACGCAGCAAAATACTATCACGAATCCATGGACCGGGATGCCGGGCTGGCTCATAAAATTCACCGCACCAAGATCGTTGCAACAGTAGGACCTGCCTGCGATACCTATGATAAATTACTGGCACTGGTAAAAGCGGGTGTTAATGTTTTTCGCCTCAATTTTTCTCACGGCGCTCATGAAGAAAAGGCAAGGATAATTGAGCATATCAGGAAGATAAATAAAACAGAGCCTTTCAATATTGCCATGATCGGTGATCTGCAGGGACCTAAATTGAGGGTTGGTGACATGGAAGGAGGTGAAATGGAAATCAAACAGGGAGATATCCTCACTTTCACGAATGAAAAAGTGATTGGCAACAAAGAAAGAATATATGTTTCCTATCCAGACCTTCATAATGATGTAAAACCGGGAAATCTCATCCTGATAAATGATGGCAAACTGGAAGTGAAAGTGAAAAAGATCCTGAAGAATAATGATGTGCAGGTGGAAGTGATCCTCGGTGGCATTCTTTCATCAAAAAAGGGGATCAACCTGCCGGATACAAAAATATCTTTACCGGCACTGACAAAAAAAGACCTGGCCGATCTTGATTTTATTATTGAACAACGGCTTGATTGGGTTGCACTTTCGTTTGTCCGCAGTGTAAAGGACATTGAAATTCTCCGTAAAAAACTGGTGGATAGACAAAGCAAGACCAAGATCATTGCTAAAATTGAAAAGCCTGAGGCCTTGGAGAATCTTCGTGACATTATTGTTGAATCTGATGCGGTAATGATCGCCCGTGGAGATCTTGGCGTGGAGCTGCCCGTGGAAAAAGTTCCGCTGCTTCAAAAGCAAATCATCCGGAAATGCATGCACCGGGCAAAGCCTGTGATCGTTGCCACGCAGATGATGGAAAGCATGATCGAATTCAACAAACCTAACCGCAGTGAAATCACTGATGTGGCCAATGCCGTAGTGGAAGGTGCAGATGCGGTGATGCTGAGCGGGGAAACTGCAACCGGCAATCATCCTGTACTGGTGGTGGAAACCATGTGCAAGATCATCAGGGAAGTGGAAGCAACAGATTACAATTACAACCGGGAAGATGAATTGACACCACAGCCTCAATCGCCATCATTTCTGAGCGACGCCACTTGTTACAATGCCTGCAAACTGGCTAAAGATGTCAATGCCAATGCGCTGGTTGGTATGACACAAAGCGGGTATACCGGTTTTGTCCTGAGCAGTTACCGGCCAAAAGCCCCGCTTTATGTGTTTACCAAAGAGAAGACATTGGTAAACCAGTTAAGCCTGAGTTGGGGTGTCAGGGCATTTTATTATGACGAAGAAGAAAGTCTTGATGATATTTTTGCAGACCAGATAGACATTCTGAAGGAAAGAAAATTCCTGAAACCGGGTGAAACTGTTGTCAGCACCGGGAGTACTCCGGTATCATTACACCTGCCCACTAATATAATTAAGATTACAACAGTGGAATAAGCTGTTTCCAGTGGTTTAAAAGGTTCCAAAAGTTTAACAGGTTCAAAAGGTTGGGACAACCCCTGGAACTTATAAAACTTCTGAAACTCCTTAAACTTATTTTGGCCAAACAGAAATAATAATCCCCGCAATAACGCATCCGGCCACATTGTAGCCCGAATTGATTATATGAAGCATCCAGGATCTCTTTTCATACAGGTAGGAGATACAAATACCGGTAGCAGAAAAACAAACGCCGGCCACTAATCCCACTTTGGCCCCCGACATCCAGGTCGTTGCCCCGGGAATTTTAGATAGAAACAAAGCTATGCCGAGACTTGCAACTATCATCAGCACCAGTGATGCAAGCATGGTCTGAGCCATCCCTTTTTTCATTTTCGGGTCATTCACATTCACACCGGAATGCTTTATCCATGCATTTTTGAAAACAAAAGAATACCAGATTGCACCCAGTGCAAAGTAGGCAAGGCCTGCTACTATTACGGCCAGCCAGTTGAGGTTAGAAAAGATTTCAGTGCCCATAATGTTTAATTTTGGTTATTGAGAGAAAAGGTATGAAATATTTTCCTGATTTATAGATGAGGGTCTGCACAAACTATCCCCGGTCATAATTTCCTGATCTTAATATTTCTGTAGCGAACTCCGTCGCCATGATCCTGCAGGCCAATACGGCCTTTTTTATAAGTGCCAAACCCTTCCATATTCCTGAACTTGCTGCCGGCAATCATTCTTTTCCAGTTATCATCCCAGATAGAAGTTGATACCACATTCTCCCCGTTGAGATAAAGATCAAGCCTTCCGTTGGCACATTTTATTTCGGCATGATTCCACTCACCATGCGGTTTTACTGTTTCCTTTGAGCAGGAAATCATGTCATAAAGGTCGCCTGCACGATGTTTTGGAAATTTAGCATCCGGGTGGCCGTTATTGTCAAGCACCTGCATTTCCGGGCCGGTCTCCCAGGGCCAGTTATGTTTGCTTTTATCCTCATGCACATTAAAGATAATGCCACTGTTTCCATCCTGGCTGATCTTCCATTCCAGTTGCAGCTGATAGTTTTCATACTCTTCATCTGTAACAATATCCCAATTGCCCCTGATATTAAATTCTTTTTTTGCATTTGTGTCAAGACACAAACTGCCATCCACCACTTTCCAAACTGAATCAATAGCGCCGCCACCATAACGGTGCCAGCCTTTTGTCGTCTTGCCATCAAATAAAAGCTTCCATCCGCTTTTCCCTTCCTCAAGTGTGAGTTTATTGTCTCCTGTTGTTTGCTTCGGCGCATGGCAAGAAATGAAAATGACAGTTATGGCAGCAATTGAAAGTAACTTTCGCATTCAAATTATTTTTTAAGTAAGAGAATGTATTTAACCATCGCTTCTGCATCAAACTGGGAAATGGTCGGGTGCGCTGTCATGAAAATCTCTCCCCACACGCCCTTTCCACCACTAATAACTTTTTTTGCGAGATATGTAATAATGGTATCCGGCATGCCTGCATATTTATTTGCAACTTCCCGGTATGGCGGGCCGGTGAGTTTATCATCAATCTGGTGGCAGGTCATACACTTGTTTAGGGCCACAAGGTTCAGCCCTTTCTGGTAATCCGGATTCCTGGTTATGTCAACGCTGTTGTCCCCCGGCTTTTTATCAGCTTTTGAACCCCCGCCACCGCAGGCATACAATGCAGTAATCACCAAACATCTGAACACAATTTTTTTCATGTTGTAAATTTTATTTGTTCCAGGCTATTTATTCCAATCCCAAAAGGGAACGATTTTCTTTTTCATTTCTGCCGCTTGCTGCAAAGTCATCAAATGCCTTTTCTGTTGTTTTAATATTATGCCGTTGAATAAAAGATGCGCCTTCAGATGCGCTATCCTCAGCATTTTTAAGACAACACTCCCACTCCATCACCGCCCATCCTTTGTAATTATATTGAGCCAGCTTACTGAAAATGGATTTAAAATCAACCTGGCCATCACCCAATGAACGAAACCGCCCTGCCCTGTCAATCCAGTTTTGGTAACCGCCATACAGCCCCTGTTTTCCTGTTGGATTGAATTCTGCATCCTTTATATGAAACATTTTTATCCGTTCATGATAAATATCAATGTAAGCAAGATAATCGAGGCATTGCAAAACAAAATGAGATGGATCGTAGAGCAGGCAGGCTCTTTTATGATCATCTACTTTCTCCAAAAACATTTCATAGGTCACTCCATCGTGCAGGTCTTCACCGGGATGAATTTCATAACAAATATCCACCCCGCATTCATCAAAATAATTGAGAACAGGAAGCCAGCGCCGGGCTAACTCAGAAAAACCGGTTTCCACCAAACCAGCAGGCCGTTGCGGCCATGGATAAACCATTGGCCATAGTAATGAACCACTGAAAGTAGCATGAGCAATTAAACCCAAGTTCTGTGATGCTTTTGCTGCAAACTTCAATTGCCGTATGGCCCACTCTGTTCTTGCTTTGGCATTGCCATGCACTTCTTTTGGTGCAAATGAATCAAACAATTTATCGTAAACAGGATTGACAGCGATCAGCTGCCCTTGCAAATGAGTGGACAGTTCGGTTATTTCCAAACCACATTCATTTACTATTCCTTTTATCTCATCGGCATAGGTTTTACTTTCTGCCGCTTTTTTCAGATCCATACACCTTGAATCCGTTGTTGGGATCTGTACGCCTTTAAATCCAAGCGACTCTGCCCAGAGGCACACAGCTTTCAGTTCATGAAACGGAGGCTTATCATTCATGTACTGCGCTAAAAATATTCCGGGGCCTTTGAGGGTTGTCATATATTCATTTTATTTCACGCCAAGACGCAAAGATTTTCGCAAAGACACGAAGAAATTACAAATTATTAACAATCCGATGTATTCCATTTTTGATCAAAGGAACGTTGAAATTTATCAGTAATCCTAATTTCAGATTTGTAAGCCTTAAATAAGTAAGCAATTGTTTATAATGAACTTCAGCCAGCACTTCGACAGACTTCAACTCAAGAATGAGTTTATCGGCAATAATAATATCGGGGATAAATCCTATGCCCATATCATTTCCTTCATGAAAAACTTTAATTCCACGTTGCCTCGTATATGGAATTGAAGTTTTATTCTATTCGTAACAAAATATCTGTTCACAGACACTTTCAAATAAACCAGGCCCATACATGGTATGAATTTTAAAACATATATCGACAACAATTTTTGCAATTTCGTTTTCCGTCATCTTTGCGTCTTTGATGTTATTCCTTTGCGCCTTTGCGTGAAACTTCACTTGTCAAAGTCGATCCATTTTTTCTCACTCTTCCCGCTCTCAATTACTCTTTCAATAAATATCATCCCTCTTACGCCATCTTCAATGCCCGGAAAATCGAGCCATTCTTCTTTTGGGTTTTCTCCATTCATCTGCGCTTTTATACATAAAACAAAATTGCGATAATGATTGGCAAAAGCTTCTAAATATCCTTCCGGGTGACCAGCAGGCGTTCTTGAATTGTGCTTTGCAAAAGAACCCAGGTAACTTTCTCCGGCCCTCCATATCTCAGTTGGCTTATCCGGCCATTTAAGATATAACGTATTTGCTTCTTCATGCGACCAATCCAGTCCGCCTTTTTCACCATATACTCTTATCCGTATATTATTATCCTCGCCAGGAGCAACCTGTGTCACAAATAAAATTCCACTGGCGGCATTATCAAATTTAAGCAGCACTGAACCATCATCATCCAATTGTCTTCCTTCTACAATTATATTGATGTCGGCGCAAAGCTTTGTCACTTTCAAGCCTGTTATATATTCCGCCATATTGAAGGCATGACTGCCGATGTCGCCGATAGCCCCGGCTGCTCCGCTTTTGGCCGGATCGGTTCTCCATTCAGCTTGTTTGTTACCGGAACTTTCCAATAAAGTGCTTAACCATCCCTGCGGATATTCAACATATATTTTTCTGACCCTTCCAAACTTACCGCTTAACACCTGTTGCCTTGCTTCTTTCAGCATCGGGTAACCGGTGTATGTGTGAGTGAGACAAAAATACTTCCCGCTTTTTTCAACAATTGATTTCAGTTCTTTTGCTTCAGCCAGGTCAAATGTCATGGGTTTATCCAGCACAACATGAAACCCATTTTCCAATGCCAGCTTTGCCGGTTCGAAGTGAAGATGATTGGGAGTAACGATACTGACAAAATCCATCCGTTCGGTAGCCGGTAGTTTTGCTTCCCGTTCAATCATTTCTGTATAGGAACCATACAACCTTTCTGCTGGCAGGTATAACGAAGCTCCTGTTTGTTTTGATCTTTCCACATCGCTGCTGAAAGCGCCGCAAACGAGTTCGATCTCTCCATCCATATTGGCGGCAATACGGTGGATGGCCCCGATAAATGCTCCCGGCCCTCCACCGATCATTCCCATTCTAAGTTTCCTGTTCAGCATTTCAATCCGTATTTCATGAATTCTAAAAATAGTACATTTAATTTTCTAAACAGTGCTACAAATCTAACGATATGCAAACAGTACACCGGCGCCGGCTTTTTGTTGCCAGTTGTCTCGCTTTATTAGTTACCTCATTGTCTTTTGGCATCCGTGCAGGTATTCTCGACCGGCTCGGTGTTCAGTTTGGATTGGACAAAGCAGAATTAGGAACCATTGCAGCCACTGCTTTCTGGGGCTTTCCGCTGGCCGTTGTTATTGGAGGGATGGTAGTGGATATGATAGGAATGAAACGGTTACTGATGCTGGCTTTTATTTTTCATATCGCCGGAATATTACTAACCATCTTTGCGGGTAAATTCGGAAACCCTTTCTGGGCCCTGTTTATTTCCACACTTTGCATTGGCATTGCTAACGGAACCGTAGAGGCTGCCTGTAATCCCCTGGTGGCGACTTTATACCCGAATGATAAAACAACCAAACTGAATCATTTTCATTTGTGGTTTCCCGGAGGTATTGTAATCGGAACTCTTATTGTTTACTTTTTTGATAAAGCTGCCATTGGCTGGCAGATACAGGTGGCGATGATGGTAATTCCGGCCGTCATTTATGGTTTCCTGTTTGCAAAACAAAAATTTCCTGTTACCGAAAGAGTGGCCAGTGGTGTTAGCACCGGCGAAATGTACCGGTCACTATTGAATCCACTTTTCCTCTTTTTGATTTTCTGTATGTTCGGCACAGCCATTACAGAATTATTTACCGGGCAATGGATACAGGTGCTGCTGAATAATGTTACGCAAAACTCAATACTCATCCTTACAGTAACAACCGGTGTGATGGTGATCGGAAGAGGTCTTGCCGGTCCGGTAGTGCATCGCTTATCTCCTGCAGGGGTATTATTAGGTTCAGCAATTTTTTCTGCATTGGGCCTGTACCTGCTTGGTCACACATCCAGCAATATGCTATTCGCCGGCGCCCTGATCTTCGGCATTGGTGTATGTTATTTCTGGCCCACTATGCTGGGATTTGTTTCAGAGAATTTACCAAAGACAGGTGCAGTAGGTATTAATCTTATGGGCGGCGCAGGTATGTTTGCCGTTTCGTTATATATGATGTTCATGGGTGGGGTCTATGACAATAAAATAGTTAAACATTTACCAGCCGGTGCTGATTTAAAAGTATACAATTCGGGCGTGGCAACAGCCGAAATGAAAGCAGCCCTTGCAGAAGCCAATAAAGCCGCAGGGCCGGAAGTGATCAATACAACATTGATAATACCGCTTATTCTTATTGTTGCTTTTGCCGGTTTGTTTTTCTTTATGAGAAATAAAAAGAATAGATGATACTGCATACGAGGAAAGATTTTTTAAACCTAAGTGCCGGTCTCGCCGGTTCAATGGCAATTTCACTTGCTTTAAAAAATTTGCTGGCGGGGGAAGAAGCCCGAAAACTTAAGACTTTTGGATTGCAACTCTATACGGTAAGGGATTTTTTTGAAAAAGACCCGGGGGGAACTTTGAAGCAGGTTGCAGCAATGGGGTACAAACAAATAGAAGGCTATGAAAGAGCACCTGGCATATTCTGGGGCATGAAGAATACCGAGTTTAAAAAATATACGGATGGGCTGGGCATGTCTTTTATCTCAAGTCATTGCGAGATTGATAAAGACTTTGAGAAGAAAGCTGACGAAGCCGCCGCCATTGGAATGAAGTATTTGATTTACAACTGGCCTTATTCGCAGCAACCCATGGATGAATACAAGCGGAAAGCTGCCCTTTTTAATACCTGCGGCGAGACCTGCAGGAAAGCAGGCATCCGTTTCGCTTATCATAATTATGAAAGCTCTTTCCAATTGCTTGACGGAGTTTATCCGCATGATGTATTGATGAAAGAAACAGATAGCTCATTGGTTGACCACCAGATGGATATTTATTGGGTGGTTACCGCCGGGCAAGATCCTGAAACTTGGTTGAAGAATTATCCTAACCGTTTCCGGCTCTGCCATATAAAAGACCGGGTGAAAGGAACAACAAAAAGGGAAGATACCTGTGACCTTGGTACCGGCAGTATTAATTTTTCACAGATACTAAAGACCGCCAAAAAAAACGGGATGGAGTATTTTATAGCTGAGCAGGAACATTATCCCAACTCAACCCCCATGAAAAGTGCGGCAGCAGATGCCTTATATATGAAGAAGCTGAAAATATAAAAGGCCCATCGTAATGATCCTTTTTAACTTGTCTGAAAAACTCAAACTAACCCACAACAAAATTCCAATTGTAAATATCTTCTGCAGTTCCCAGCCGGATCGCATCCAGGCGGTTCTTTAATTGAAACATTATACTATTATCAGTATAAACCGGCAATAAATGATCAATTTCATCAATACCAATTGTATCAATTGGCGCTACTATGGCGGCAGTTCCGACGCCAAAAGCTTCAGTGATCTTTTTATTATTAAACGCCAGCTTTAGTTCCCCAACAGATACCGGACGTTCATCAACTGCCAGGCCCAGGTCTTTTGCTATGATCAGCAAAGAATCCCTTGTTACTCCATCAAGGATAGAATCGGAAGTAGGCGGCGTAAGCAGCACTCCATCAATCACAAACATCAGGTTCATCACGCCAGATTCTTCTATGAATTTGTGCTCAATGGCATCTGTCCAGATCACATTGTCATAGCCCGATTGTTTTGCCAGTTGCGTGGCATATAATGAACCTCCGTAATTGCCCCCGCATTTGGCAAACCCGGTACCTCCTTTGGCAGCCCGGATATATTCTGTTTCCACTTTTACTTTGATCGGCTTTGAAAATAATCTTCCCACCGGCCCGGTGAAAATGATAAAGCGATATTCATCCGAAGGCTTTACTCCAAACTTTGCTTCACTGGCATACATAAATGGACGGATGTATAATGCACTTCCCTCCTGTCCCGGCACCCAGTTCTTGTCCACTGCGATCAAATGCATCATCCCTTCTTCAAAAATTTCAAAAGGGATCTCCGGCATACACATTCTTCTCAAGGAACGGTTAAAACGTTCATGATGTTTATCAATCCGGAAAATATTTACCCTGCCATCCTGCATACGGAAAGCCTTCATTCCTTCAAACACAGTTTGACCGTAGTGCAAAGCCAGCGTTGTCGGGCTCATGGAAAGATTGGCAAAAGGAACAATTTGCGGAAGGTTCCATTCACCCTGAAAAAAATCAGTTAAAAGCATATGGTCAGAAACATGTTTGCCAAATTCAAGATGATTGAAATCGACTTCTCCAAGCTTTGAGTGATTTGTCCTGGTTACTTTAATGTCTGTCATAATTTCCATAATAATTGATTTAATAAATTATTTTTTCAGCTCTCAATTCTGAATGGCTGAAGGGTTACATTTTCAGTAACAAAGTTTGCTCAAAATTTTTTTTAAAAACAGATTCAGTTTTTGTATTTTTGACTGTATCAGATTAGTGCAGGTCACAGAGCATCCGCTGCCGTCAATAGTGAATGGTGAATTAATTTTTGAGCAGCGAATTGACTATTGACCCTGCCTACCGGAAGGCAGGCATTCACTATTCACAAATCCTTGCTATGCGCACAAGTAAATTCAACGACGATGACCATATTTACCTGCAGGTTGCCGGTGGCATTGAGAAAATGATCGATGAAGACGTACTGAAGATCGGTGACAAACTTCCTTCGGTCCGTGTATTAAGCGAAGAGTATGGAATAAGTATGGGCACCGCTTTCCAGGCTTATTATCACCTGGAAGGAAAAGGTTTGATCGAATCAAGACCCAAGTCAGGATATTATGTCCGTTTTAATTATAAGCGATACCCGGAATTACCAAGGCTTACCCAGCCGCAATCCATCTCTCATGAAGTAAGTGTGAAAGAAATGATCGCTTCGATTTATTCTGACATCGCAGCTGACAATGTCATAAACCTGGCGCTGGCTGTTCCCGATATTTCTTTGATACCTGTTGCAAAGATCAATAAAGCCGTGGTGCAGGCCATGCGGAATACAAAAGACCATTGCATCAGTTATGAGCATACTCAGGGCAATACTGAACTCCGGAAGCAAATAGCAAAACTGGCATTCAACTGGGGCGGGAAAATAAAACCCGATGATGTTGTCGTGACCTCCGGTTGCCTGGAAGCAATTACTATGTGCCTGCGTGCCGTTACTGATCCGGGCGATACGGTGGCCGTGGAAACCCCAACCTATTTCGGCATTTACCAGGCTATTGAAATTTTGGGACTGAAAGTCGTGGAGATCGCGACTGACCCGGGCACAGGCGTTGATATCAATCACCTGGAAAAAGCCATTAAAAAATTCCCCATCAAAGCCTGTGTGTTTGTTCCCAACTATAATAACCCGCTGGGCAGTTGCATACCGGATGAAAACAAAAAGAAATTAGTTGAGTTGATCTCACTCCACAATATACCGCTTATAGAAGATGATATTTATGGTGAACTCTATTTTGGAAAAACAAGACCGAAGACCTGTAAATATTTTGATAAAAAAGGGTTGGTGATGCATTGCTCATCGCTGTCAAAGTCGCTGGCGCCGGGATACCGCACCGGTTGGGCAATTCCTGGTAAATTCCTTGAAGAAGTGAAACAGATCAAACGGATCCACAATATCAGCTGCCCCACCATCACCCAGGCGGCAATGGCGCACTTTTTAAAGAACGGACGCTATGAATATCATTTAAAAAACCTGCGCCGGGCATTGCACACACAATCCCTGAAATACCTGCAGGCGATCATTGAATATTTTCCTGCTGATACAAAAGTATCAAGACCGCTTGGCGGGTTTATCATGTGGCTGGAATTAAATAAAAAGGTTGATGCTTTTAAACTCCGTGCTGATGCTATGAAACATAATATCTCCGTTGTTCCGGGTAAAATATTTTCATCGGGCAGCAATTTTTCCAATTTCATCCGCCTCAGTTATGGCAAGCCCTGGAGTGATGATGTGGATTATGGGCTGATGATGCTGGGGAGGTTGATAAAGAAAATGATCTAATGTTAGTGAAGCCTATTTCAAATGATACAATCCGGTGTCATTGCCGACACTGACAATACAAAAAAGCGAATACTAATAATCTGAAAATCAATGTCATTTTTTTGAAAAACCGATGCGATGGTTGTATATTTAATTGTTATGTGCCATTTTAAAGGACAGCGCCAACATAAAAACATAAGCGAAAATAATAATGACAAAATTCAACTTTACATTTATAGCGCTAACCTTTATTTCTTTATCAATATTTGGACAGGAACCCCAAGGGAAATTTATAGCAGACAAACAAACAGGTTGTAAAGTTTGGGACCCTTATTATTCGCCAGATGATAGTATTACTTGGACTGGTAATTGTAAAAACAAAATGGCAGAAGGCTTTGGAACATTGACTTGGTTTGTAAAAGGGAAACAAGAAGCACAGTATATTGGCATGATGCAAAAGGGTGTTCCAAATGGGAAAGGAAAATATATCTATGCAGATGGCTTTAGCCAAGATGGAAATTTTATTGATGGAGAGTTTTTAAACTTATCCGACTCTTATTTAAAATTTCTTCAAAAAAACACCCTATCAATAATTGACAGCATAGATATTTTTGTAAATGATGGTGGCTCAAAATCCCTTTATTACTTTGCTCTTGTCCCAAAAGATAGTATTAAAGGAGTATTGATTTTACTTCCAAGCACCTACGAAAAACCCGAAGAAGTATTTAATAATAATATAAAACTTACTGAAACTGCATTCGACAATCATTTGCTGATAATTATTCCTTCCATTAACTATAATCCTTGTTTAAATGCAGTTTCACTAAATTTTCTAAATACAACTTTCAGCGATATGTTGAAAAAGTATAACCCACAGCAAGACAAAATTACCATTGCAGGTTTTTCTTTAGGAGGAATGAATGCTTTACGATATGCTGAAATGGCTTTTGAAAATAATTCAACGACAGTAATAAAACCTAAAGCTGTATATGCAGTTGACCCACCGTTGGACTATGCTCAAGGGTATTATACAGCTTTGCGAAGTATAGAAAAAAACTTTTCAGATATTTCTGTAAATGAAGCAAAAGATGGCATTCGAAAATTAAACAACCAATTTGTTGGAGCACCTGATAAGTTTCCTGAAAATATATACAATATTCACCTTATTCGAGAAGTGAAAAGAACGGAGGCAATGCAGCATTGTTAAAAAATATACCTGTAAGAATTTATTGTGACCCTGATATAAATTGGTGGATGAAAAACAGACGAATGGATTATTATGATATGAATGCTTTAAATCAAACAGCAATGATTAATCAATTAAACATTCTTGGAAATGACAAAGCAGAGTTTATCAATGCACTTGGCAAAGGTTATAGAATAGACGGGACAAGACATCCTCATTCTTGGTCAATTGTTGACACAGACGACTGTATAAATTGGATAAAGAAATGCCTACAATAAAAACGGCACATAACAGCACCTGCAAGAAATTGGCGGTTCAGTGGTTATATGAAACTTTGATACTGCAAGTTTAGTGGTAAGGATTTGTCAAGGAGATTTGCCAGGTCAGAAGAGAGATCCAAGTGTAGACTATTACGCCCAAGTTTGCGCTTATACCTATAATAATAATAAGCTCGTCACCTTCACAGTCACTCGATTCGCATTAGTGTATATAGACACATCCACCGATTCGACAGATAAGGCTTTTGCCGAGGGCAATCGCTTTTCACCAAAAATGCAAAATATGATTATTAAGGCTGACCCCAACCGAAACAATCTTTTCTTTGACAACATTATCTTAACAAATAGGAAGGGTAAAAAACTTGTGGTCCGAGGTCTCAGACCCTTTACGCCAAAAAAATAAATGCGCCTAACAAGGGGTTTGGCGTTATGGCGGCTTAACGAATATATCCTCATCGATATATCGTTGCTCAGCGACATATCTAACTGACGAATAAAGCCCAGCTATAGAATATATTTTCATCTTCATATCTTTACTCAACAGCAGTTCGGGCTGACGTAACACGGAATATCGCCACATCGCCAAGCCCTGGACGTTACCTTAACTTCTCTCTCAACTCCCTCACCTCCTCCGCATAAATCGCATTATTCATATAACTCTCTTCTGATTTTTCAAACTCAGGATGCAAAAACTGCATCGGGCTTTTTGTCTTGCTTCGCAACGAAGAATGAAATTCTGTGCAACCGGTTTTCTCAGCAATCATTTTAATATTGTCTTTTCTTACACCACTCCCCGGCATAATGATGATCCGGTCATCAGCTTTCTTATTCAACTCAGCAACCAACTCAACCCCATCAACAACAGATATTTTTTGCCCCGAGGTGAGAATTCTTTCACAACCGATCTCAATTAATTCTTCCAGCGCAACAAAGGGATCTTTACACCTGTCAAATGCCCGGTGAAAGGTTACTCCCATCGGGTAAGCCAGTTCAATTAACTCGGCCGTTCTTGTCACATCAATGCTTCCGTCCATATTCAGCATCCCGATAACGACTCCATCACAACCCAGCTGTTTGCAAAGCTTCGCATCCTGCAGCATGATCTCATACTCATCCTTATTGTATAAAAAGTCTCCGCCTCTCGGCCGGATGATCGGATACAGTAATACATTAAATGCTTCCCTGCATTTCTTGATGGTTCCCAAAGAAGGAGTAGTACCACCTTCGGCAAGATTGGCGCAAAGTTCTATCCTGTCTGCGCCGCCTTCCACAGCAGATTTAGTAGTAGCAAAATCTGAAGTGGCAATTTCGATGATATATTTCATAACATGAATAAAAAATCAAATAACAAGAACCAAATAAATTTCAAATAAAAAAATAAAAAACGAGTCTGCGATTTCGAAGAAACTTCATTAAAAAGAGGGTTTTGGTATTATTTTTTTAATTTATTTGGTTCTTTAGATTTAGATTACTTACTCCATAATAAATTTCGCCGCAACCATTTTCTCCACTTCATTTGTCCTAATAGCATAACTAAACCCTTTATGAATCGCAAATGCACCCACCTGTCCTTTTTTATTAACTGCCAGGAACCCTACCTGTATATCCTTTGCCTTTGTGCCCTTTATTTTTACGATCCGTTCAATAGTTTTTTTACAGGCAGCTTCCGGCGATAGACCCTGTCGCATCAATTCTACTACAGTATGTGAACCGGCAACACGGATCACATCCTCTCCTTGCCCGGTTGCTGTGCAGGCGCCCACTTCATTATCTACAAACAACCCGGCGCCGATGATGGGAGAATCTCCCAACCGTCCCCGCATTTTAAATCCGGCGCCACTGGTGGTACAACTTCCACTTAAATTTCCGTTGGTATCCATCGCTACCATACCAATGGTATCATGATTCCATTCACCATTTTCCAATTTAACTGGTGCAAATGGTCCATGATCGTTCTTACCTGCCTGTCCGGCAGGCAGGCTTTCAACATTAATAGCCGGCGGTTTGTATTCTGATTTCTTCAGCCAGTTATAATAATTCTTTTGTGCATCTGGCGAAAGTTTCTGTTCTTCCAATGGAAAACCTTCAGCCACCGCAAACTGTTGCGCCCCGATACCAACCAACATGACATGCGGTGTTTTTTCCATCACTCTTCTTGCTACAGAGACCGGATGTTTGATCCTTTCCAAAAAAGCTACGCTGCCGCAATTTGAAAATTCGTCCATGATACAGGCATCCAGCGTTACGAATCCATCCCTGTCGGGATTAGCGCCAAGACCAACGCAACAGTTCTGTTCAGATTCCGTGACCATTACTCCTTTTTCTACGGCATCCAAAGCCCTGCCCCCATTGCCCAATACTTCCCAGGCGGCTTTATTGGCCCTCAATCCTGCATCCCAGGTGGAAATAACGAGAGGTTTCCCCTTTACTGCTCCACCATCAGTTATTGCCCATGATTTTTTTACCAGTAAGCTTGCAAGACCAGTAAAAGCAGATGCCTGTAGAAACTTCCTCCTGTTGACCATTGTAATGATTTTAAAGAAGTGAAATTAAGGATTCAGCCACATTATCAGTCCTAGGCTGTAAACGCCTGACATAACCTGAACAGAACTGCCAAATCTTCTAAAATCAGGTCAATTTAGTAATTGGAATTAAATTTGATGTTTGAACATTGAAATATTAACTTTGTATTCTAAAAAAGTAAAAATGAAAATAGAAATAGTCTCAGGAAGTCCCCGGACAAACAGTGTGACACACCGGGTGTCCATCTACCTGAAGCAATTGCTGAAACAAAACAGCGATCATCAAGTTGACATCATTGACATGAAAGACTGGAATATTCCCGCCATTCAATCGGTATGGGTCTCCATTGATAAAGTACCTTTTGAATTCAAACCTTTAGCGGAAAGAATATATAATGCAGATGCGTTTATACTGGTATCGCCGGAATATAACGGCAGCTACTCTCCTGCCATGAAGAACCTGCTGGATCATTTTCCCAAGCAGCATCACAAGCCCTTTGGCATTGTTACAGCATCTCCCGGTACTATGGGTGGTATCAGGGCTGCGCAACAATTATTACTGCTGGTCCCGGCTTTATTTGGCATTGCATCGCCATATATGCTTGTAGTTCCGTCAGTTGATAAAAAATTCAGTCCTGATGGCGACCTGCTGGATGAAAGTTTTCAGCATGGAGTACATAATTTTATAAAGGAATTTTTGTGGTTGTCTGAAAATATAGTAACAGAAAAAACCCCTGCCGAAAGTATTTAAAATTAAATTTCACAGTCCCCTAAAGGGGAAATTTGAAAAGTCTTTAAAGAAGTAAAATCAATTATATGAGTACTAAAAGATCAATTGAAGCAGTAATAGCGCCACCTCCACCTCACATGGTGGGTGATGGTTTCCGGGTACATGGTTTTTTCCCTGGCGGAAAGATCGATAAGAAAAGAATGAGTCCTTTCTTTTTGATGGATTATAATTCAAAGGTTGAATTTCCTCCAACCAATAAGCCCCGGGGTGTTGATGTGCATCCGCATCGGGGTTTTGAAACAGTAACGATCGCTTATCATGGCAAGATAGCTCACCACGACAGTGCAGGCAATAGCGGCATTATTGGTGAAGGCGATGTGCAATGGATGACGGCCGCTTCGGGTTTACTGCATAAGGAATACCATGAAAAAGAATTCAGCAGGAAAGGCGGAATGTTCCAGATGGTGCAGTTATGGGTAAATCTCCCGGCAAAATATAAAATGACGCCACCGAAATACCAGGAGATCGTCAATAACATGATGGGAAAGTATTCTTTACCGGGTGATAAGGGATTTGTTGAAGTGATTGCCGGAGAATTTAATGGCAAAAAAGGCCCGGCTTCCAGCTTCACCCCCCTGCATGTATATAATGCAAAGCTGAAGAAAGGAGCAAATATTGAACTGAATTTTCCCTCGTCTTACAATACAGGCATATTAGTAATAGAAGGAAGTGCTATCATTAATGGTGAAACTGCACCCGCTGATCATTTTATACTTTTTAAAAATGATGGCGAATTGATTTCCATTGAAGCCGGTGAAGATGCAATACTGCTTGTTCTATCGGGCGAACCTATTAATGAGCCTATTGTTCAATACGGTCCCTTCCTGATGAATACCTGGGAAGAACTGGAGCAGGCGATCGCTGATGTAAATGCCGGGAAGTTTGGGGTGCTGGAGGAGTGAGTCGATAGTCTTTAGTCGTTAGTTGGGAGTCTGGACTAACGACTAATGACTGGCTTCATTCTTCTCTATAAAAGCAATAAGGTTCTTCCTCGCCCCTTTCTGCACTTTCCTTTTCATCCAACCCATCCAGCCAAAAAGATTTCCTTTCCAGCCCAATGCCTGGCCGATCCATGTGCTCAGGCGAAAAGCATCGCTATGTTCAATGATCTTTCCATCTTTTAATTTCATAAATGCCTTGATCTTATTCACCACTTTATTGCCGGTCTTTGAAAAAGTGTAGGTAGCCACCCAGTTGCAGGTAGCATATTCTTCATCGAGTAATTGAATATTTGAAAATGTCAGCGAAAAGTCCCTGGCATTCTTACAAAGCATTTCCCACATGTATTTGGCCTCGTCTCCTCTCAATACACCAAAAACGGGGTCGTTGAAAACAATTTCTTCGCTGTAACAATCATTCATCGTCTTGTAGTCCAGTTTTTGAAAAGCAGCATAAAACTGGCTGATAACTTCTTCATTTGTTTGCATAAATTAAAAATGTGGGTGTAAAGAGAATTTGTCCGGGTTATCTCAAAAACTTAGTTTTTACCTTTTTCTATCCAAATAGAAAATTAAGGTAAGTTTTTTGAGATACCCTAAATTTAAACCTTCAAATTAAACTTCTATGAGAAAATTAATCGCCTGTTTCCTGGTTTCTTTTATTGCTGTTGCCGCAATTGCACAAACCGACCAGGATTCTGCCTGGATCCGGGAAAACTATACCAAGACGGAGCAGTACATTCCCATGCGGGATGGCATTAAACTTTTTACTGCTATTTACCTGCCAAAAGATAAAAGTGAGAGACATCCTATCCTGATGAACCGGACCCCTTACTCCTGTGCTCCCTATGGATTGATTAACTGGCGGGTATTCTGGGGCAGTCACTGGAAATATTACATGAGGGAAAATTATATCATCGTTATCCAGGATGTGAGGGGAAGATGGATGAGTGAAGGCGGGTTTGTGGATATTCGACCTTTTAATAAAAATAAAACCGGAACCGAGATTGATGAAGCCAGTGATACATATGATGCGATTGAGTGGCTGATAAAAAATCTTCCTGGCAATAATGGCAATGTGGGAGTGTTTGGTATTTCCTACCCCGGTTTCTATGCAACGATGGCTGCTGCTTCCGGCCATCCTGCATTAAAAGCTGTAAGTCCGCAGGCGCCGGTTACTGAATGGTTCTTAGGTGACGACTTTCATCACAACGGCGCTTTTATGCAGATGGATGGATTTAATTTTTATTCAGGTTTTGGAAAACCCAGGCCAATACCCACTACAGTTGGTTCAAGAGGATTTGATTTCCCGATAAGAGATAATTATAAATTTTATCTCGAAAACGGGCTTCCCAAATTAATGCAGTACATGAATGACAGTGTGCAGTTCTGGAAAGATCTTTATGCTCATCCCAATTACGATGATTGGTGGAAAGCAAGAGATGCCAGGAGTGCTATGTATGACATCAAACCTGCCATGCTGGTGGTGGGCGGATTATTTGATGCAGAAGATTGTTATGGTGCATGGAATCTTTATAAATCAATTGAAAAACAAAACCCAAATACTAATAATAAACTGGTAATGGGCCCCTGGAGTCACGGGCAATGGGGCGGGCGTGACGGAACAAGTATGGGTAATATCCGCTTTGGTTCCAATACTTCGATCTGGTACCAGAACAATATTGAAATTCCTTTTTTCAATTATTACCTGAAAGGAAAAGGCGATGATCCCAAAATTGCCGAAGCAACAATATTTTTTAGCGGCGCCAATGAATGGAAAAAATTTGATAAATGGCCTGTGGCAAATGCGACAAGAGAAATTTACCTTGCTCCTGATGGTGCCTTATCATGGAATCTTCCAACCTATGTGAAGCCCGGCAGTTATTCTGAATATATCAGCGACCCGGCACATCCTGTTCCATATACAGAAGATGTGCATTTCAGAAGAACAAGAGAATACATGACCGACGATCAGCGGTTTGCTTCAAGAAGGCCTGATGTTTTAACCTTTCAAACTTATCCATTGGAAGAAGACCTGACTTTGGCCGGCCCGGTTAGCGCTAATCTCAAAGTGAGCATTACAGGAACCGATGCAGATTTTGTGGTAAAAGTGATTGATGTGTTTCCGGATGATTTTCAATTCCCTGGTGATGTAAGCCAGTCTGGCCGTAGTACAACTGGGAGCAGTTATCCTATGGGAGGTTACCAGATGCTGGTTCGTGGAGAAATTATGCGGGGAAAATTCCGAAATAGTTTTGAAACACCAACGCCATTCAAACCCGGGAAAATTGAAACCGTGAAATTTGATTTGCCGGATGTGGCACACACTTTTAAAAAAGGTCACCGGTTGATGATACAAATACAAAGCAGTTGGTTTCCTTTAGCTGACAGAAACCCGCAGAAGTTTATGAATATCTATGAAGCAAAGCCGGAGGATTTTCAAAAAGCGACGATAAGGATCTATCATGATGGAAATAATACATCAAGCATTTATTTACCGATATTGAGATGATTTTGTAATTTTAAATAAAAAATGAGCAAACTTATTATTGATACCAGGAATGAACAGCAACTAAATGAGTTGAAACAAATACTTGCATCAAAAGGTATTGCTTTTCAATCTGAAGAAGATTATGCGTTTGAAAAACAGATAAAGGCAAGACATGAACTGGCAAGTTGGGCCGAATCGCTGCCTAAATACGAAATAACTGATGAAGAAATCCAGTCTGTTATAGAAGAAGCCAGAACTGAACTATATGCCAGAAAAAATAAAGAAAAAGGTAATCATTGATACAAGCTGGTGGATTTCCATGCTGGTTTCTAAACAATCTTATGGCCTGCCGACATTTCTGAGAAACGATAAATATCTGATCTGTTTTGCACTGGAACTGAAGGAAGAAATTTTTGAGGCCCTTACCTACCTTAGAAATAAAAAAAGAATTAACCAAACCAACCTTAAAATTTTCTCTGATTACATAAGTGAAGCTGCTGTTTTTTTCGAAATTACAAGTAATATCAATATTTGTCGTGACCCGAAAGATAATTTTCTTTTGTCATTGTCAGTTGATGCACAAGCAGATTACTTGCTGACAAACGACCCTGACCTGGCAGATTTGAAACAATTTGGAAATACAATCATCTGCACATTACCCGATTTCATAAATAAATACATGGAACTATGAGATATACAATCGCATTAATTTTTCTTCTTTCATTTGGTTTTCTGAAAGCACAGGAAGTAAATATTATTCCGCAGCCGGTTAAAATTAAAATGGGGAATGGAAATTTTACGCTTAATAACAAGACTAAAATTTGTATCCTTAGTAACAATCCAAATTCTAAACCATCTTCAGTAGAGTTTGAAGCCAATTATTTAAAACAATATATTAAAAGGTATTATAGCCTTGATTTAGCAATCAAAGAAATTAATTTGCAAAAATCAGATACAACGAATCTTAATCTTATTCTTATTGTAAGATACTCGGATTTTAAATCAGACCGGGTTCTCCAAAGTGATCGTGAAGGGTATTACAATCTTACCATAAACCGAAATGCAATTTCAATAGTTGGACGAAATGAAGGTACTTTTTTCGGTATTCAAACTTTGATCCAGCTCCTCCCGGTACCCAACATCCAACATCCAACCTCGAACAACAAACTACTCATTCCCCAATTAACTATTACCGACTATCCCCGCTTTGCCTACCGAGGCATGCACCTAGATTGTGGCCGTCATTTCTGGTCGGTTGATTTCATCAAAAAATATATTGATTATTTAGCTCTGCACAAGTTCAACAAATTTCATTGGCACCTGACAGAAGACCAGGGTTGGCGCATTGAAATAAAAAAGTACCCGGCATTAACTGCTGTAGGTAGTCGTCGCAATGGTACTATCATTGGCCGATACCCGGGCACTGGTAATGATAATATACCTTATGGCGGCTATTACACACAGGAACAAATAAAAGAAGTGGTGAAATATGCACAGGAAAGATATATTGATGTAATACCGGAGATTGAAATGCCCGGACATTCTTCTGCAGCGATTGCTGCTTATCCTGAACTAAGTTGCTTTCCTGATAAACCGACAGAAATACCTGCAACGATGATTTCAAAACAAAGCAAAGGAGAGTTGGAAAGAGGCCGTGTAAAATTAGTGCAGGAAACATGGGGAGTTTTTGATGATGTGTTTTGTGCAGGAAAAGAAAACACTTTCAAATTTTTGGAAGATGTGATGGATGAAGTTCTGGCTCTCTTTCCTTCAAAATATGTGCATGTAGGCGGAGATGAATGCCCGAAAGTACATTGGAAAAAATGCCCGGCCTGCCAGCAACGGATGAAAGATAATGGGTTGAAAGATGAACATGAACTGCAGAGCTATTTTATCCAGCGGATGGAAAAATACCTGAACAAAAAAGGAAGAACATTGATAGGTTGGGATGAAATATTAGAAGGTGGCCTGGCTCCCAATGCCGTGGTGATGAGTTGGCGGGGTGAACAGGGAGGTATTGATGCTGCCAAACAAAACCATGATGTGATCATGACACCCGGCAACCCGGTTTATTTTGATCATACGCAAAACCAGAATGAAGACTCTGTTACCATTGGCGGCTACAACCCCATTGAAAAGGTGTATGCTTATGAACCAATACCAAAAGAATTAAATGCAGAGCAGGCAAAATATGTTCTCGGTGCACAGGCTAACATGTGGACAGAGTACATGGGTAATACAAGAAAAGTGGAGTACATGCTTTTTCCAAGACTCAGTGCATTAAGTGAAGTGTTGTGGAGCCCGAAGGAGAACCGTGATTGGAAGGATTTTGAAAAAAGATTAATGGGACAATTTAAAAGATATGATCTGTGGAAAACCAATTATAGTAAGTCATATTTTGATCTGAAGGCTACTGTTTTACCTGGTAAAAATAATATTGGAGTAGTTTGGAAACTGGAAAGTAATAATCCGGATACTAAAATTCAATACAATAAAGAACTTGATATTACCGATCCGCCTAACCCTCCTGCTTTTCATAATTATAATTCCCCGATACAAATCGTAAAGTCAGGAACTTATTATGGCTGGTCAATTGTAAATGGGAAAAGAGTGAATGATAACATAGTGCAAAAATTTTCCTTCAACAAAGCCACCGGCAAAAAAATCACTTTAACCAATCCTGCTTCTGACAAATATCCCGGTGATGGAGCCTTCACTTTGGTGAACGGTGTGATCAATGAAAAAGGGTTTGCAAGAAGCCGTGAATTTTTAGGGTTCAGCGGAACCAATTGCGAAGCCATCATTGACCTTGGCATTTTAGAACCGATCAGTTTTGTCGTAGTAAATACATTGAACCGAACTTCAAGCTGGATATGGCGGCCATTAACAACAGAAGTGTTCGGTTCTGGTGATGGCATAAACTGGTATTCCTTAAAACTTACTGATGATTATGAAGAAACAAAGGATGGTACCGGTAAAGGAAAGATGACAATGTCTTTCAAAGCCACTTATGCCCGTTATGTAAAAGTAGTTGTAACAAACTGGGGAACTATTCCTGCAGGTAACCCCGGTGCTGGTAATAAGCCCTGGCTGTTTGTAGATGAGATAGAAGTGAATTAAAATATTTCACGCAAAGTCGCAAAGTTGTATACATAAATTCGCTAAGCATTACAAGAAACCTTTGCGGCTTTGCGAGTCTTAGCGTCTTTGCGAGAAATATCAAGCCCCGCATAAACCCGCAAGATACTACCCGGCAATTTTTTATCTTTACAGCTTAAACAATTTCAATGGCGAAACGAACTGCCCCGATTGACCTATCCGACAGTTTTGAAAAAATACCCGTAAAGATCTTTCCCACACCCAAAGAAGGTTCTTTGTTTGTTGCACAACAGATCGCTGCTTTTATCCGGGACAAACAACAAAAGAAAGAAAAAGCTGTATTGGGACTTGCCACCGGTTCCACACCCAAATCTCTGTATGCAGAACTGGTCTGGATGCATAAACACGAAAAACTAAGCTTCCGGAATGTGATCACTTTCAACCTGGATGAATATTACCCGATCGATAAGGTTGCCTTGCAGAGTTACAACCGCTTTATGCGTGCAAACCTTTTCGACCACATTGATATCAATCCCAAAAACATCCATATCCCCGATGGCGAAATAAAAAAAGAAGATATAAAAGAATACTGCCGTCAGTATGAAAAAATGATACAGGATGCAGGTGGTATTGATCTGCAGATCCTTGGTATCGGTAATAACGGGCATATCGGTTTCAATGAACCGGGCTCAGGCTATTATTCAAAAACAAGACTGATAACACTCGATAACTCAACCCGTATTGATAATGCGTACGAGTTTGCCAATATTTCCCAGGTACCCCGTCTTGCACTCACAATGGGTATCAGTACCATCCTTCAGTCAAAAAAAATAATCCTGCTGGCATGGGGAAGCTCCAAAGCAACTGTTATTAAAAAAGCGGTGGAAGATGATGACACCGAACAGGTACCTGCCTCGCTGCTGCAGAATCATGATGATGTGACATTTGTAGTGGATGAAACTGCAGCTTCGGAGCTTACAAGAAATAAGTCTCCCTGGCTCACCGGTGATTGCGACTGGACAGAAAAAATGATAAAGAAAGCCGTGGTGAATATGGCGCTGAAATTAAAAAAACCAGTATTAAGTTTAACGAATACGGATTATAATGAATATGGCCTTAGTGACCTGCTGGTTGAAAAAGGAGATGCCTATGAAATTAACCTGCAGGTATATTATATGCTCCGGGATTCCATCACCGGCTGGCCGGGCGGGAAACCTGATGTACATCTTCCAACTCATCCTGAACGATCATCACCTTATCCAAAAAGAGTCATCATCTTCTCCCCTCACCCGGATGATGATATTATCTCCATGGGTGGCACCTTTCAACGTTTACATGACCAGGGTAATGACGTACATGTGGGGTATCAAACCAGCGGCAATATTGCAGTGACGGATGAATTTGTGACAAGGTTTCTTGATTTCGCCGTTGGCTTTGAAGAGATCGCCGGGATTGATACCAGTAAGTCAGGTAAAATATTAGACAATGCAAGAAAATTCCTGGCCAGGAAAAGATCCAACCAGGTTGACACACCCACTATCCGTTCTATTAAAGGTTTGATAAGACAGGGTGAAGCAAAAGCCGCCTGCAGGTATGTAGGAATTAATGACGGGAACATTCATTTTCTTAATCTTCCATTTTACGAAACAGGAACGATTGAGAAAAAACCTGTGAGTGAAAAAGATATCAGGATTACTATTGAACTGCTTCGCAAAATAAAACCACAGCAGGTGTATTGTGCGGGGGATTTTACTGACCCGCATGGAACACATATTATTTGTTTCAATGTGGCACTGGAAGCATTGAAACGGATCAAGGCCGCTGCTGACGAATGGATAAAAGATTGCTGGCTCTGGATATACAAAGGGGCCTGGCAGGAATGGAATATAGAAGAAATAGAAATGGCCATACCCATGAGCCCCGACCAGGTGATGAAAAAACGTTTCGGTATTTTTATTCACCAGTCGCAAAAAGACATGGTGCCTTTCCAGGGAAGCGATTCCAGGGAATTCTGGCAAAGGGCCGAGGAAAGAAACGCTTCTACAGCAAATCTTTATGCTGATCTTGGGCTTACACACTATGCAGCGATGGAGGCCTTTGTACGGCACCATTATTAACAATGAGGTTTTCAGTTTTCTTCCTATTTTTATACCCTAAAACAAATTCAACTATGGCACTTTTTAAATCAAGCAATCCTGCCTTGCAGGAAAAATCATTCCAGGGTACAATACTGGAAGGAATCAGTACCGGCCAGGAAATGACTGTGAAAGGAACTATGAACAAGTTCGGGGTTCTGATGGCGCTGATGATCGCATCTACCTTGTTTGCCTGGAGCCAGTTTGATAAAGGCAGCGATCCTATGCCATTGATGCTGGTTGGGGTATTTGGCGGATTAGGATTGGCCATTGTAATGATGATCAAAAAACAATGGGCTCCAATCCTTGCCCCGGGTTATGCAATCCTGGAAGGTCTTTTTGTAGGTTCCATATCTGCTATGTATAATTATGCATATCCCGGGTTACCTACCCAGGCTGTTGCATTGACCTTGCTGGTAACGCTTATTATGTTTCTTCTTTACCGCTATCGCATCATTAAAGTAACTAAAAAATTACGGTCGGTGGTTGTCGTGGCAACTGCTGCTGTTGCAGTATTCTATTTAATACAATGGATCACCTTTTTAGCGATGGGTTCACCGATCGGATCGTTTACAAACGCGGCCACACCATTGGGGATCGGGTTTTCCATATTGGTTGTTGGTCTCGCTGCATTTAACCTGCTTCTTAATTTTGACACCATCGAAAAAGGAGTAGAACTGAGGGCAAACAAATTCATGGAGTGGTACTGTGCATTTGGCTTATTGGTTACGATCGTATGGTTGTACCTGGAGATACTTCGCCTGCTATCGAAGTTTCAAAGGAATTAAAAATATTTTTGACCCCAAATAAAAAACCTCTCCAAATAGAGAGGTTTTTTTGTGACCCCGTCAGGATTCAAACCTGAAACCTTCTGATCCGTAGTCAGATGCTCTATTCAATTGAGCTACGGGGCCTTTTTACTTATTATTTCAATGATCCCTTCAGGATTCAAACTTGAAACCTACCCGACAGTATCGTCGGGCGCTCTATTCATCCCGATAGATATCGGGAGAGCTAAGGGGCCAATGAGTGTGTGATTGGGCGGCAAATATAAGGCAAAAACCGCTACCTGTTTCTCCAGTCAGGCACATACCTGTCCAGCAGATCCTGGTAGCCTTTCAGATTCTTTAATCCTTCCAGGTCAGGGTCTGTAAATAATGCATCAGTATTTTTATATCCCCGTTCATAGGCCTGGGTCAGCAAAAGGATAGCCTGCACCGGTTGGTTATTCATAGCATAGCTACAGCCCAGCTCAAAATAGGTCTTACCTTTTGTCGGATCAAGTAATATAGATCTCTGTAAATAAACAATGGCAGAATCATAGCGCAGCAAGACATGAAATGTCAACCCGAGTCCATGCACAGCCTGCCATGAAGTTGAATCTGTTTGCTCTCCTCTTCGGAAATACACAAGGGCCGAATCATACATCTCCAGGCTCAGGAATGCATTGCCGGTCCGGGTATAGGCTGCCACTGATCTGTTATTGAGCTGGATCGCTTTTTTATTATAGGCAATGGCCGAATCAAACATTTTTATATCGTTAAAAAAATTACCGATATCCAGGAAGGCCTGGACACCCGGTTCCTGTTCCTTGAAAATTTGTTTTTTAAAATAAAAAACCGCCGAATCCAGTTTCTTCAATTGCCTGAAAGCCCCGGAAAGATTTTGTAAGTAAACAAGGTTGTCAGGAGACATACGGGAAGCCTTTTGAATATATACTCTCGCCGAGTCATATTGTTTCATTCCCTGCCATACCATTCCCATGTTATTATACAATTGTGAATTGAGAGGGTCCTTTATAATGGCCTTCCTCATATACAGCCTGGCCGAATCATATCGTTTCTGACCAAGAAATGCAAGGCCCAGGTCACTCAGAAATGCAGGACTCTCAGGATCCATCAGGGACGAACCTTTCAGGAAGTTTGTTATGGAATCTAATTCGTTTAATTCCCTGAAAATTTTCAAAAGATTTTTTGAAGCAGGTTTGTAATCCGGCTTTAGAAATAATGCTCTGCGGAAATATGTCTTAGCTGAATCAAAATTCTTATCCTGTCCGTAAATAGCTCCGAGGTTATTGAGGATGGATGGATTACCCGGTTCTAATTTTATGGCTTCCTGGAAATAACTATAAGTAGAATCCGGCAATTTCAGTTCTTTAAACACCAGCCCGATATTAATGAGCGCATAGGCTGAATAAGGATTAGCTGTTAACGCCCTGCGGTAATAATAATTGGCCGAATCGTATTGTTTCAGGGCAAAACTGAAACGACCAAGATTATTAAAGGCCTCTTCATAATTAGGGTCCAGCGTTGCCGCCATCAGGTAATATACCTTGGCAGAATCATATGCTTTCAGGTCACGGTAAAAATTACCGATATAATTATTCACTATTGACTTATCCTTGTAATTGACAAAAGCTTTTGAATAATAAATTCTTGCCGAGTCATACTGGCCGGTTTCAAAGAAAGTTTTACTAAGGCCGTTATAAGCATTTATGAATTTGGGATCAGCGGCAATACTTTGCTTGAAATAAATGATGGACTTTTCATATTCCTTCCTGTCATGCGCCAGCCAGCCGATATTATTGCTGGCATATACATTTCGCGGATCCAGTGTCAGCGCTTTTTCATAATATACAATAGCAGAATCTGCTTTCCCCAACGTATAAAAATAATGACCCAGGTCCACCCAGGCATCTGCATTTTCAACTTCCAATTCGATAGACTTACGGTAATATTTTATGGCAGAGTCAGGCTTGTTTAATGTCTTATAACAAAAAGCAAGTGATACATATGGATAACGCCATCTGGGTGCAGCAATGATCGCTTTTTTTGCATAAAATATAGCGCTGTCATACCGGTTGTTATCCAAATGAAGATTTGAAAGGGTGTTAAGAATATAGGCTGCATTTTTGTCTGAGGCATAGGCAGTATAGGCATACTGAAAAGCATTGTTGATATCCACCAGTTTCCGGCTCTTGCCAAAATACCCTCTTGCTTTAAAAAAATACATTCTTCCCATCAGTGATCTGGCGAAGTCAGGGTCATCCGGCATAATGATCCCGATAGCTTTTTCCAGCATGTTACCCACTTCATAAAATTCCTGCTGCGCCACTTTTTCCATCCGGTCAAAGCTGCTGTTAATTTCATCCGTTTTTTCATCCTCATCTATCTGTGCCCGCAGTTTCTGAACAGATGAAGCATCCTTGCAATCCAGGTATAAATTGATCTTGCTTTGAGCAAAGTTGATATATTCCACCGCCAGCGTGGATTGGGCATCTATCGTGTAAGAATTTCCCGGAAAATCCCGGGCCATCAGATCATAATAGTATTCTGCAGATTCTTTCCCGGTGAGTTTGCTTTCCTTGATGGCGCTGTTAAATAAATTATAGGCTTCTAACAACAGGGTATCGCCGGGATTAAAACTCATTCCCCGGCCTCTTGGTGAAACAGCTGCGGATGCTCCTCCCATCGTCTGCAATTTTTTCAGCTGCAGCCATTTCCTCAAATAAGCAGTATCTACAATACTGACTACTTTACTGCTGTTCTCATTGCAACAAAAAAACGGGTCTTGTTTCCTTTTGAACCGCTGCTGTGCCACAGCCGGTACATTCTTATCTACATACTTTTGTATTTCTTCAAGGGTTATTTTATTATCAACTGTTCCGGATGAATCGGCAACCCCGCTCAATCCATCAACAAGATAATAGGTAAACAGTCCGTGCCCGGCTCCGATCGTTGCATCTTCCAGCGACTCCTGCCCGGCGCCTGTTGCCAGCATGATGACTTCGCCGGCTTTCTTTTCTGAAATAGCGGAATTCAAAAAGTTCTGTCCTTCTGTTCCCCCCGGCAATTCGCTGGTGCGGCAGGCATCCATAATAAAATACACTTCAACCCCTTTGGCTGTTTCAGACGCTATCTTTTTTTTCAGGTTAAATAATTGAATAGCGCCGCCAACGAGGTAGTTATTTTTATCACCCGCAGGGTTACAGTCATAAGCAAGATAGAAAAACTGGTCCTCGTCAATAGCATCACCGTGCCCGGCCAGGTAAATGAAAAGCCGGTCGCCCATTTGCAGCTTCTTTATTTTCAGCCATTGAAACCCTTTTGAATAAAAATTGGCAAGAGTGGCCTGTTCATTAAGCAGGCAGTAAATATTGTCTTCGCTGAGTTTACCTCCACCCGGTGATTTGAGATAATCCTTGAACATCTCGGCATCCTTGTCTGCATAGGTGAGTGGGCGAACATATTTGTAGCTTGAAATACCCATGATCATGGCAAAAGTTTGCGGGCCAACGATGGTAGAATCTCTTGGTTTGGGTGGGGACTGACCGTATGCAGTCAGGCTGGTAGCCGCAAATAACAGGCCCCCTAGAACTATGGAAAGGTTTTTTGGCATAAATTCGACCTCTAATTTACGGATTTGCAGGGGAATATCGCTAATCATTCCTTTTTGAAACTAATTGATTCCCCTGGCAGGTCATGAACTGACAGATAATTATTAAATGCAATTAGTTGCAACCCATCATATGTTTATCCTATCATTAAAAAGTCTATGACACATCAGCCGGAAAACGAGCAAAAGCCAGCAAAAAAAGGTTTCAGGCACCATGCCAGGAAAGTGCATGGCCGGGTTACCAAATACCTTTATGAAAAGGATACAATTTTTGCGACCATTTGGGTATTTATTTTCATTGTTGCTTTAGGTTCCATTCCGCTTAACCTGGGAATTATGAACCCTCTTAAACTTGGGTTAAAGGATTTTGATTTCAATGATATCAGCTATTCCAAATTGGGAAAATCACAGAACACTCCACTTGACAGCAACATTGTAGTAATAAATATTGGCAATGCAGACAGGGAAGGTATTGCCCTGATGATAGATAAAGTGGCATCCTTTAAACCTAAAGTAATGGGTCTTGATGTAACTTTTAATGGGGCCAGGGATCCCATTAAAGATTCCATACTCAGAGAAACAATAAGAAGAAACAAAAACCTGGTACTGGCTGCAAAATACCTGGTGGATTCAACTGACAAACTCATTGCAGCCGAAAATTTCTTTTTGAAAGATGGAAGCCAATACGGGTATGTGAATTTCCCTAACGATGATAAAGAAACTGTCAGGGCATATCACCCCTTCAAAAAAGATGATAAAGACAAACAATTAATTTTGCCTTCTTTCTCTTCCACCCTTGTTAAACTCTATGACAGTACTGCTTACAAAAAAATTGAAGAAAAGGCTGACAAAAGGCTGATCATTAACTATACCCGTACAGTTACCGATAGAAAAAAACAATACTTCCTCATAGAAGGGGAAGATCTGCTTATTCAGGATATTGATTCTTCTGTCATAGATGGTAAAATAGCCTTACTGGCTTATGTAAATATAGAACCAACTGATATTGATGATAAGAAGTTTACACCCATGAATGAGAAATTTGCAGGGAAATCATGGCCTGATATGAACGGGATATTTGTACATGCCAACATTATTTCTATGGTACTTGAGAAAAACTATATAAAAAAAGTACCTTTATGGGGAAATTTGCTGCTGGCCATCCTGGTATGCTGGCTGCATATGTCGTTCTTTATTCATTATTACCTGGAAAGCCATATCTGGTTTCACCTGGCTGCAAAAATTGCCCAGGTGCTTTCGGCTTTATTTTTTGTGTGGCTGGGTATTTATTTGTATGATAAATACAGGCTGAAAGTGGATATGAAAATGAGTTTGATTGTAATTGTCCTGGCAGTTGATGTAATTTATTTTTATGAAGCATGGGCGGTCTGGATGCACAAAAAATTTGGTTTTAAAACAGTGTTTAAACCACATCATCATTAAACAATCTTTATCATAAACCTTAACAAGATGAAAAAACTATCTCTTTTTATCCTCTTATCTACATTTACACTTGCCGCATCTGCACAAACCAATTTTCTGTTGTATAGTTTTAAGGGAAATGTATCTGTAGTGGAAAACGGCCTTGAAAGCAAAGCCAAAGTCGGCAAAATGCTCAATAGTTCTGCTTCGGTAAAACTGGCGACAGGTGGTACAGTAACCCTGATCTGCAATGAAGCTGCGATGTTTACACTTACAAAAGCCGCCACATATCCGTTGGGTAAATTCGGCGATTCCTGCAAGGTCAGCAGCAGTTCCGTTAGCGCCAACTATGTAAAATATGTGTGGGCTTCAATGACCAAATCCTCAGGGGATCCCGGCAGCAACCGCAAAGCCTATATGAATACCGTGGGAGCCGTAAGCCGTTCTATCAATAATGTCTGGATCGATCCGCGGCTGGATACCGTTAATTACTGTTCGGGAGAATTTCCGCTATCCTGGAAATCATATACGGATGCAAAAGAGTTTGAAGTTTTCCTGTACAATAAGGACGATATCAGCACTCCATTCTTTTCAACTTTTGTAACAAAACTGAAAATACCTATTACTGATCTTACCATTGCCAACAAAATAAAGCCAGGGAATTCCTATTACTGGACAGCTGCTATAAAGGGCGAGGAAAATGACGAACTGAAAGTACTAAACTATGTGGCCAAAGAAGATTTTGACAAGCTGCAGGCAAAATTAATAGGCGCCGGCGCTTCTTTTGAGGCTCCTGCTGAACAGGCTTACCGCCTTGGTTTCATGCTGGAGGATGCTCATTACCTGTCGGAAGCCTACCAATACTATTCCAAAGCAGCCAGGCTGGATTCAGGCAATGTTTTATACCGGTCAACGCTGATGTCATTCAAAAAAGATTACGAGATCAAATAGATAAAAGATAATAACTGAAAGATAATAGTGAAGCCTCCGATTCCGGAGGTTTTCTCATTTATAAAGCAGGCCGAAAGTTGTAGTTATATTTGCACATCAACAACTATCATCTATTATCTATTAACTATTATCTTAATGAAGATTTCCTTCTGGTCAGTCGGCAAAACCAATGAGCATTATATAAAAGAAGGCGTGGAAGAATTTACCCGCCGCATCTCAAAATATTTTAAAGCAGACTGGACGATCATTCCTGTCCCGAAAAATGCCGGCATGCTGAGTGAAATGGATCTGAAAAAAAGAGAAGGGGAAACAATCCTGGAGTGGTTGACCAAAGGAGATTACCTGCTGGCATTGGACGGGAAAGGTAAACAACTAAGTTCAGAAGGATTGGCCGATTTCATCCAGGCAAGGGCTAATGAAAGTGTAAAGCAGCTTATTTTTTTAATTGGCGGGGCCTATGGCATTGATGAACCGGTACTGGAAAGAGCTGATCATAGATGGAGCCTTTCACAGCTTACTTTCCCTCACCAGTTGGTCCGGCTGATACTGGCTGAACAGGTTTACAGGGCATGCACGATCATCAGGAATGAAAAATATCATCACAAATAAAAAAATGGATTTTATATTTACCAATCTGCATCTTAAAACTATTGCATGGATCAGCTTACAATTACTCTTATCATTATTATCTTAACCGGCATCATTTCATTTACAGCATTCAACAATCAAAAAATAATTGATGACCTGATCTTCTACCCCCCTGCAATAACTAAGCAAAACCAGTGGTACCGTTTTTTTACCTGCGGACTGATCCATGCGGACATCACCCACCTTTTGTTCAATATGTTTTCGCTATACATGTTTGGTGAATTTGTAGAACGGAGTTTTTCAACCCCGATACTCTTCGCTGAAAAAGGGAAATTACTTTACATTATCATGTATTTCCTGGCCTTGTTTGTATGCCTTATTCCCACATTCATCAAACATAAGAACGATTACCATTATCGTAGTCTTGGGGCATCCGGCGCTGTCAGCGCTGTGGTATTTGCCGGCATCTTATTGGACCCGACTGCGAAACTTGGCTTCATCTTTATACCCCCCATTATCCCGGGATATATTTTTGGCCCCCTATACCTTATCTTATCAACCTGGCTTGAAAAAAGGTCACAGGATAATGTGAATCATTCAGCACATATCTGGGGAGCTTTGTTTGGCATTATCTTCATTGTTACTGCTGCGGCCATTTTAAAAACAGATTATCAGCCGCTGGAGCAATTTATGCTGAAGGTGAAGAACAGCTTAGGTGGATAACGAAAATTGTAAAACCTGTTTTGTTTTTTCTGTAACCTTAAACCGGTCATCGATCCGGTGACCAACCACCCAAATGATACGCAGGTTGCTTTCTATTACCCACAGTTTTTCCTTTTCTGATCTGGATAATTTATTATCAATTAAAAAACGGGACAACTTCTTTTTCTTTTTCATACCAAGCGGATAAAAATAGTCGCCGGTCTTCCATTTGCGGAGGAGCAGGGGAAAGATTATTTCCTTTAGGTCAAGACAGGCAATATTGTTGCTGGTTGCTGGTTGCTGGTAACTGGTTAACTCAATCCAAAGTTTTCCTTCACTAAAAATAATTTCCTTATCCCCTTTTTCAATAATAATATTTCCCGACTCAGCGGGACTAACAGAACTAATGATAAACCAATGCCTGTGTTTGATAATTCGATAACTACCCGAAGGCGATTGAATATATTTCCCTGACTCACTATCCGCCAGTTTTATTACTTCATCCACCTGCTTTTCATGAAAGTCATAGGGAGTAATAATTTCATAGATCAATGCCCGGTTATTGAAAGCCATTAGCTGTTTAACAGGAACATGAACTTCACTTCCCCTTTGTTTACAAATTTTTTTCTTCAGCTCTCCCAGGGAGAACAGGTATAGTTTTTCAATTTCTTTGAAGCGATTGATATTATCCTGTAAATTCTCCTTAACCTGCGGATATACTTTGCCGATGGCAGGAATAATTTCATTTCTGAAAAAATTCCGGGTGTATTTGGAAGACTGGTTGGAAGAATCTTCCATAAATTTCAGTTTGTTTTCTTTGGCAAATTCCAGTAATTGTTCTTTTGAAAAGCCAAGCAGCGGCCTCCGGATGTATCCGGCCGAAACGGGAATACCTGTTAAGCCGTGTAATCCAGTTCCCCTGAAGAAATTCATAAGAACTGTTTCATTATTGTCATCTGCATGATGAGCAGTAAGCAGGTGAATGCTGACTCCCGCCTTCGCTAAAGCTTCGGCGGGCAGGGGTGAATGGTGATTGGGAGTTTCCACAGGTTCGCTATTCACTATTGACAATTGACTATTCACTAATTCAGCAAACCAACCATACCTTAACTCCCTCGCAGCTTCCTGGATGGAAATTTTATTTTCTGTGGCGTATTTTTCTGTATCAAACTTCTTCACTACTACTTCTGTGTTGTATTTCTTACCCAATTCCTTTACAAATTGTTCATCCCGTTCACTCTCCTCTCCCCGCAGTTGAAAATTGCAATGAGCGATGATAAAATTATATCCTGCCTGTTTGCACAGTTCACACATCACAACAGAATCCACCCCGCCGCTTACGGCCAGTAGCAGTTTGTCTTTTGGGGAGAAAAGATGCAGTTGTTTTATCTGCTGTTGAAATTTTTCTAACAAGTTCATTTTGGATATTACAAGCAAAGAAACAAAATGTATTTTTGATTATGGCTGAATTATCAAAAAGAGAAAAACGATTAGATTGGGCTTGCCGGATATTAATGACTTTTGACTTACTTGTAATTCTTGCTGGTTATTTGTCCTATTTTCAAGCCGAACGACAATTAGTTTCACCTCTTATTCCAAAAGATATGGCAATTAAGATTTTTTCTGATAGCGGCGATGTTATTATGAAAGCCTGCATTGCTGCAGGTATAATCTTTTTGTCCGGACTATGGCTTTATACTTTCAAGAAGAAAACTCTTGCTCTCATTCTATTAATTTGTGCTCCTGTCTGCTTTAAGCTATTAATTTTGTAAAAAAAATCTCAGTACAGTGATTCTGCGACCTAAGTCTCCCCTTGGAGACAGGGGCTAAAACGTAAGTTCTTCATAGGCTCCCCTCAATTCTCCGTAAGCATGGTTGTCACCCGCCTTCATAGCTTCCTCCATTCCTTTCTTATATACCTGGACCGCTTTATCCGTTTCGCCAATCCGTTCCTGCAATCTGGCCAGGTGATAGTAGCTGCCAATATACCCCGGTTCCCTGTTTATTATTTCCTCAAACAGATCCCTTGCCTGTTCATCATCACCCAGCTTAATATATTCAAGCGCAAGGGCATGCTGCAAAAAGCTATCAGTTGGATTGGCTGAAAGAAACTCTTTTAATTTTGAAACTCTGTCCACTTTAAAAAATTATTAATCAATAATTATTAATTATTAATTGCCTTCCCTATCTTTGCTTTAGTTGCATAAACAACTATCTATATAAAGCTTCAAAGACACAATGAAAATCTTAGTTTGTATCAGCAAAACGCCGGACACCACGGCAAAAGTAGCCTTCACCGATAACAACACGAAATTCGATGTAAGCGGCGTGCAATGGATCATCAATCCCTATGATGAATGGTACTCTTTGGTTCGGGCTATTGAACTGAAAGAAGCCGATCCTTCCACTGTCATTCATTTAATAACGGTGGGTGCTGCTGATGTTGATCCGATAATCCGTAAAGCATTGGCGCTGGGCGGAGACGAAGCCATCCGGGTAAATGCAGACAGCCACGACAGCTTTTATATTGCTTCGCAGATAGCAGCAATCGCAAAACAAGGTGGATACGATCTTATTTTTACAGGCAAAGAAACCATTGACTACAATGGCTCCTCCATTGGCGGTATGGTTGCAGAGTTGATGGATCTGCCCTATGTTGCCTTAGCTGCAAAATTTGAGATCAATGGTAATAAAGCAACCATAACAAGAGAAATTGAAGGTGCTGAAGAGGTTTGTGAAGTGGATACCCCGCTTGTGGTTAGCTGCCAGAAAGGAATGGCCGAGCAGCGGATACCCAATATGAAAGGTATTATGGGAGCGAGAACAAAACCATTGAAAGTGGTTGAACCGGTTTCGTCAGACAGCTTAACAACTGTTTCAGGTTTTGGATTGCCCCCGGCAAAAGCCGGGGTTAAATTAGTACCTGCTGATCATGTAGAGGAACTGGTGAGATTACTTCACGAAGAAGCAAAAGCTTTCTGAGCATAAACAAAATACACTAAACTATATATTTATAATATGTCAGTATTGATCTTTATAGACACCGCAGATGGCCATGTAAAAAAAGCATCCCTTGAAGCCATGACATACGGCGCCAAAATAGCCGAATTGATTGGCACAACAGCTGAAGCCATTGTTCTCGGAACTGTAAAAGATGACCTGGCAGCACTGGGTAAATATGCTGTAAAGAAAATCCATCATGTTGCGAATGACTCGCTGAATCATTTAGATGCCCAGCTTTATACCAAAGTAATTGCACAGGTAGCAGAAGCAATAAGCGCCAAAGTAATTGTTTTTGCAAATAACGCTGATGGAAAAGCCATTGCTCCCCGCCTCTCCGTCCGGTTAAAAGCAGGTTTGGTTTCCGGTGCTGTGGCACTGCCTGATACAAGCAATGGATTTGTGGTGAAGAAAAATGTTTTCTCAGGAAAGGCATTTGCCAATATCTCTGTAAGTACGGACATAAAAATTGTTTCACTTAGCCTTAATGCATACCAGGTTCTTGCCGGCGAAGGAAGCGCTGAAGTTGTTGCTTTCAATGCAACCGTAGATGCACCTAAAGTAAAAGTGACCGGGGTTACAAAAGCCAGTGCTGAAGTACCACTGACAGAAGCAGAAATAGTGGTCAGTGCCGGCCGCGGCATGAAAGGCCCTGAAAACTGGGGCATGGTGGAAGAACTTGCCAAAGCATTACATGCAGCCACCGCCTGCAGCCGCCCTGTGGCTGATGCACACTGGCGTCCGCATAATGAACATGTGGGACAAACTGGTATTGCCATTGCACCCAATCTTTATATTGCTATAGGTATTTCCGGAGCTATCCAGCACCTCGCAGGTGTAAACAGAAGTAAAGTAATTGTAGTTATCAATAAAGACCCGGAAGCACCATTCTTTAAAGCCGCTGACTATGGCATTGTAGGAGATGCGTTTGAAATAGTGCCGAAAATGACGGAAGCAATTAAGAAACTGAAAGGTGTTGCTTAAGCCAGTATTTACAAATCTTCGTAACCACGTTAGTGCCCGGTTTATTTTCACGCAAAGCCGCAAAGTTTGCAAAGCTGTAAAGACTTTCCGTATTCTTAGCGCCTCCTGGCGTCTTTGCGTGAGACATTTTTTCAAACCCGTACACTACTGTAACTGCAACCACTTGCTGTTCTGGTTTTTTATTACCAACTTGCAGTAATAATTAAACCGGTCATGAAAAGAGTTCTCTTTCTCCTCCTGATCTGCAGTGTAAGTGTTTCTTTACATGCACAAAAAAAATCCAAAGGAAAGAATAAGCAGGTGAACAGTAATTATGATAGTATTGGAATCACCCCGGTAACCAAAAAGAGCAGTAAAAAAGATGACAAGAAGGATAAAAAAGGTAAAAAGGATACAAAGCCAACATCGGTCAATTATACCCCCGATGCAGAGGTTCCGGTAGCGGATACTTCCAAAAAATTTACCGGCATTATCAAATACCGTATGACGTCTGATGATCCTGCTGACCAGGATTCTGTTTTTATTGTTTTTGGAGAAACCCAGATCCGGGTTACTATGTTCATACCGGGATACCGGGCAGACCAGGTTTTCGAAAAGAATATGATCGCCAATTTGACCGATAGTACTTTTTTAGAATTGGATTCAAGGAATAAGACCTATAAAACTGAAAAGTTGGGAGCAAGAAATGAAGGAACACAGTTTTCGCTGCTGCCTGATAAAAAAACAGGGAAAGTAATGAGTTTTACCTGCCAGGAATATAAAGGAGAAATGACAACAGAAGAAGGCGATGTTTTTGAGGCGGCTTGTTTATTAAGTAACCAGCATTCTTATATCTCTGCCATGGATTATAATTTCATGAATATCCATCCCCTTGTGCTGGGGTACAAAATAGTACTGGGTTTCAGAACGAAATCGGCTGAAAATGAAAATACCTACATCATTGCTTATAAGATAGAGCCTGGAAATACAGCCCCCTGGTTTGACCTCAGCGGATACAAGGCTTTGTAGTGTAAAAAATACTCCTGATTATTCACCTGACCTGCTTGCTTATGACAAGATTGGCCACTCCTTTTTATCTGAAAAGCTGTAATTTCGTTGGAGACTTTATGAAGAAAATAGAATTGGAAATCGTTGCCTTGTCACACAGCATAACTCAAACACACTCTTATGCCGTGGTACTGGGAGAAGTAAACGGACTTCGCCGCCTTCCTATTGTCATTGGAGGGTTTGAAGCACAGGCTATTGCCGTGGCGCTTGAAAAAATGCAACCCAGCCGGCCACTTACGCATGACCTGATGAAAAATTTCATGAGTGCCTTTGCCATTGACCTGCTGGAAATTATTATTTGTGACCTCCAGGAAGGTATTTTTTATTCCAAACTGGTATGTTCTTCCGAAAATGATACGGTTGAAATAGATTCAAGAACTTCAGATGCTATTGCCCTTGCTGTCAGGTTCGGCTGCCCTGTTTATACCTATGAAAATATTCTCGAAAGTGCCGGCATATTGATGGAAGACACCGGCTCCACCGGGAAAAAGAAAAAAGGCAAACAGGAAGTTTTGGTGGAACAAGATAGCCCCACTGGCAATGAGGATCTGAAAACTATGACATTAACAGAATTGAATAATCTTTTGAATGAAGTGCTAGATAGCGAAGATTATATACGTGCCATTGCTATCCGTGATGAGATTAACAGCCGGAACAAGCGAAAGTAATAGTCTGATTACTGATTTTTAAAATCCAGTTCGGTCTTCGCCTATGATTGTCTTTCCCAATTGTAAAATCAATCTTGGTCTCAACGTTCTTCTAAAAAGAAGTGACGGCTTTCATGAACTGGAAACTGTTTTCTACCCCTTGCCTGTCCATGATATACTTGAAATTGTTTTTTTAAAAAAATTAAGAGGCCAGCCCGGTATTCCTTTTTCTGTCAGCGGATTGAAAATTGATGGCAGCAAAAACAGTAATCTCTGTATTAAAGCACTTAAGCTGCTAAAGAAAAAATTTCCCCAAATGCCATCCTTGCAGTTGCACCTGCACAAAGTGATCCCCACAGGTTCCGGTCTTGGTGCCGGCAGCTCCGATGCGGCATTTACACTGAAGGTTCTTAATGAAATTTGCGGGTTGAATCTTTCAAAGGAACAACTGATAAAATATGCAGCCCAATCGGGAAGCGATTGTCCTTTTTTCATTATTAATAAACCCTGTTTTTCAAAAGGCAGGGGCGAATTGCTGGAAGAAATCAACCTTGACCTCAGCCCGTATAAGATCGTGTTGGCCAATCCCGGAATCGCCATTAACACCCGGGAAGCTTTTGCAGGAATAATACCTGCCCTGCATGGAGTTTCTGTAAGGGAGATCATTAAAAAACCAATTGAAGCCTGGAAAAATGAACTTAAAAATGATTTTGAAGAGATCATTTTTCCGCATTACCCTGATATTGCAAAAATAAAAAATGACATGTACCGCGCCGGCGCCCTGTATGCTTCTATGAGTGGCAGTGGCAGTACTGTATTTGGTATCTTTTCAAAAGATAAATCACCCGGGATGACCTTTCCATCAAATTATTTTGTCAGGGAATCTACTGGCTGATTTCAACAGGTCCTCAATATCCAGTCATTCAGTAAACATTTGCAGGTTGCCTTTCGCATCCCTTGGCCATTGCTCTTTTGGTTTGTCCAATATAACTCCACGCCATTTTTATCCGGGTCATCCAGGTAAATGGCTTCTGTTACACCATGATCGGAGGCGCCGGTTAGTGGATAATTAGCTTCCATTAATCTTTTCAGCACAACAGCAAGATCTTTCCTCGCAGGGTATAAAACAGCAGTATGATACAGCCCTGCTGTCTTAACGGAAGACGGGCCTTCGTTCTTGCTATGCCAGGTATTCAGCCCAACCTGCCTGCCGGCAGGCAGGTATGATGATGATAACCGCCTGCAGAAATAAATGCAGCACTATCGCCATAATATTGCTGCAGCTCAAACCCGGGCAGGTCACGGTAAAATTTCAACGACCTTTCAAGGTCAGCCACTTTTAAATGCACATGCCGATTCTTGTGCCGGCAGGTACCTTATAATCCATAAATTCTTTTTGTTATTGTTTAAAGTCAGGCGTAAAATAATCCCTGTCTATTACATTTGCGGCTAAAATTACAAATCATGGAGATATATAAAGAATTTGCTTTTGATTCGGCGCATTTTCTTCCCAATGTGCGTGAGGGCCATAAATGCAAAAACATACATGGTCATACGTATCGTGTCCGGATTTATATAAAAGGCAAGCCGGATGAACAGTTTGGATGGATCATTGATTTCAAGGATCTGAAAGATATTGTTACCCCTGTGATCGATAAGCTGGATCATAATCTTCTCAATAATATCAGCGGGCTTGAAAATCCTACTGCGGAAAATATTACTTCCTGGCTCTGGAAACAAATAAAACCTTTGCTTCCGTCGCTTTGCCGTGTTGAACTAAAAGAAACCCCCACTACGGGCGTCATTTACAGCGGAGAGTAATGTGCCAGATTAAATTTCTACCTGAAACACCATGACAGCAGGGCACAGGGACACGGAATCAGAAAATTCAATTTCAAATGAACTTGTGAAATGATATTCTTTTGACTTTGTGTCCCTGTGTCTAAGTGTTTCAAACCAGTCCATTCATGATAAATGGTAGTGTCCGGTTTTGGTTTCACGTAAAGCCCGCAAAGAGGTAAAGAGCGCAACGATGCGCCACTGCTTCGCAGCGAACGCTGCGAGAAATATTGAAACCCGGACACTACCTGTTATTTTGAAATTGAAAGAATCCGATAATATTTTGTATCTTGCACACTTGCATGATTATCAATGTAACGATAATAAATTTCCTTTCTGCAAACCTCGACCTGCTCAATCATCGAGGATAAAAGACCCCCATCTCTGCCGACTGGCGGAGAGTTTTTGACGTTACTATTCTTATCTCTTTTTTAATTCATCGGTCATGGAACAACTTATAAATATGTCATCAACGACGCAATATTATCTTGAACTGGAGGAGCAATGCGGAGCTCACAATTATCATCCCATCCCGGTTGTGTTGAACCGGGGCGAAGGCGTATTTGTATGGGATGTTGACGGAAAAAAATATTTCGACTTTCTCAGTGGTTACTCTGCCCTGAACCAGGGGCATTGCCACCCCAAAATCGTTCAGGCTTTTATAGGGCAATCCAAAAAACTAACGCTCACCAGCCGTGCCTTTCACAACGATCTGCTTGGAGAGTATGCAAAGTTTATAACCGATTATTTCGGTTATGATAAAGTATTACCGATGAATACCGGTGTGGAAGCAGTGGAAACCGGCATCAAACTCTGCCGTAAGTGGGCCTATGAAGTAAAAGGAATTGAAGAAAGCAAAGCAAAGATCATTGTATGCGAAGGAAATTTTCATGGCCGCACATCCACGGTTATCTCTTTCAGCAGTGACCCGGCATCCAAAAAGAATTTCGGCCCCTATATGCCGGGTTTTGAAATGATCCCATACAACGATATCAATGCACTGGCCCTTGCATTAACGGATAAACATGTTGCAGGCTTCCTGGTGGAACCCATCCAGGGTGAAGCGGGGGTGGTCGTTCCCGATAATGGCTATCTAAAAAAAGCAAAAGAATTATGCGAAGAAGCTCATGTTCTTTTCATGGCCGATGAGATCCAAACCGGCCTGGCCAGGACAGGAAAAATGCTGGCCTGTGATCATGAAAATATCAGACCGGATATTTTGCTATTGGGAAAAGCATTGAGCGGCGGTATGCTGCCTGTAAGTGCTGTGCTTTGTGATGACGAAATTATGATAACCATCAAACCCGGCGAGCATGGTTCTACTTATGGCGGCAATCCATTGGCCTGTAAAGTAGCCATGACAGCGCTGCAGGTATTGAAAGATGAGAAAATGGCTGAGAACGCTGAAGCAATGGGTAAATTGTTGAGAGCTCAACTTGAAAATCTTAAATCACCTCATATCAGTATTATAAGAGGAAAAGGTTTATTAAATGCCATCGTTATTCAGCATCCTGATAAAGATGCAGCATGGAAACTTTGTTTAGAGCTTAAAGAGAATGGCTTGCTTGCCAAGCCAACCCATGGTGATAAGATCAGGCTCGCTCCTCCCCTTATTATTACGAAGGAACAAATAATGGAATGTGTAGGAATAATTGGTAAAAGTCTTGCAGTACTAAATTAAATGTGTCCACATCTGACGGATTCGTGTCACCCCGGGCTTGACCCCGGGTCAAGCCCGGGGTGACCCAAAACAGCATTATTGTTTTCGTAATTTTCTATTTTGCAATATGGCTCGTATCGGTTCATTTTCAGTTTATATTCATTCCAATTATGCAAGAACTGTCTTTTATATTGGTATGACGAACAATCTTGAAAGGTGAGTTCGTGAACACCGAAATAATGAAGGAAGTGTTTTTACAACAAAATACAATTGTCATTATCTGGTATATTATGAATACTATACAGATGTTAATAATGCAATTGCCCGAGAAAAACAACTTAAAAACTGGCAGCGAAAATGGAAAATAGAATTGATAAGAAAGGAGAATCCTGATTTACATGATTTAGCCAAAGACTGGTAATAACATATTAGTTAAATCAGGGAAAGATGCCGGGTCAAGCCCGGCATGACAACCCTAAAGTTCAGAGAGACTTTCAAAATTCATGACTTCAAACTTTTAAATTGCCATAATAAATAATTTTATTTCAATAATCAGCAACTCTCTTTCCGTTTAAAAATTATTTATATTTATCTTCATCTCATGGACACCCACCTTCACCACGACAGAGACCCGCACCAGGAAGAGCACCTGAAAAGCAGTGCGGCGCTCAGGGATATTGTGATCGGCATGAGCGATGGCCTCACCGTTCCATTTGCCCTTGCCGCAGGTCTGAGCGGAGCCGTTGATTCCACTTCTATCATTGTTATTGCCGGCATTGCCGAAGTAGCCGCCGGTTCCATTGCAATGGGTCTCGGCGGATACCTTGCCGGAAAAACAGAGCAGGATCATTACCGCAGCGAAGAAAAAAGAGAATACTATGAAGTGGATAATCTTCGCGAAAGAGAAATTGATGAGACCAAAGAATTTTTTGCCAATATTGGTTTAAGCAAAGAATTACAGGAGAAAGCCACCGAAGAAATTGCGCAGGATAAAAAGCAATGGGTTGATTTCATGATGAAATATGAATTGGGTTTGGAAAAACCAGATCCTAAAAGGGCCACGAAATCTGCTTTGAACATTGGCCTCTCTTATGTCGTAGGCGGAATGGTTCCGCTTAGCCCTTATTTTTTTGTAAGCTCACCGTTGGACGGATTAAAAATTTCAGCGATCGTTACACTTATATGCCTGTTTGGTTTCGGTTACTTCAAAAGTAAAATGACAGGTATCAAAGTATGGTCCGGGGCCTTACGGGTGATGCTCATAGGTGCTATAGCGGCCGCAGCTGCATTTGGAATAGCAAAATTGATTGAAGGATGACCTCACCCCAACCCTCTCCACGGGTGGAGAGGGAGACGCCCTCCGTCGGAGAAATATTTTTTCAATATTTATTTTTCTTTTTTTCTATCAGCTCTTAAAGCAACAAATACATTTCTTTATTAATGCTGTCAAAAAAAAATAGGTCAAACAACCTTCAATACTCTAATGACTTCTCCGCGCAGCGTAGCATTCCACTTCTCCACCCCGTGGAGAAGGGCCAGGGATGAGGGGCTATTATACAAAAAGGACCATGTTGCCATGATCCTTTTTGTTATGGTGGGTTTATTAATTACCTGATGATAAACGATTGCGCCAGTCTCACTTCGGTCCCGCTCAGTTGAAGATTATAGATCCCCGGCTTAACCGTCGGGGGCAATTGTATCAATTCAGTGGCAGACCCGTCATAAAGATTCAGCAACTGGGTATGCAGCTGCTGGCCTGCAACATCAAACACTCTTACCATGTATTGTCCCTTGTTTAAACCCGTGGTTTGTAAAGACAGCTGACCATCGGTGACCGGGTTGGGATAAATAACAATACCTGCAGCGCCGCCTTTCGTATTCACTTTAATAATGGTACTGTACAAAGTCTTACCGCTGATTTCAACAGAACGGATACGGTAAAAATTATTACCACTCAAAGGCGCTGCATCAAAATAAGAATATTCCGCCCGGCCGCCATTATTAAAGGAAGCATTGATAACAGACAGTGAAGAAAAGGATTGACCATCAGCAGAACGTTCCACCTGGTAATTCTCAATATCGGTTTCGGTCAAATTACTCCAGTCTATCCTGATTCCTGTTCCCTGCTGATACGCTTTTACATTTCCGAAATGAGCAGCAAGAAGGAGGAAACCACTGTTACAGGCGTCAAAAGAATTTGCAGATGCATTAGTTGTCCAGGCATTGCCGGTTGAATTTCTGGCGATAGAACCGTTGCTTGTACCGCTGCCGTCTTCAACGACAGTAATATTGGTAGAAGTCATGCCCGCAGCATAGCCGTTACTTGGCGTGATAGCCCCTTCATAGCTTAGAAATTCTACAACATTGTTTAAATTATTTATTAATGCCATTCCGGCATAAGGGCCATTATTTATTCCAGCATGATTAATAACGATCACGCCATAATTATAAGCTCCTATTGTGCATAGATCCGGTATAGTGCCGGAAAGGGAAATAGTGGCATAAAGCTCGGCATCTGTAGAACCTAAAAAATAAAGTTCAATCTTCCATCCCGTAAGGTCTGTGCCCACCGGGCCCAAAATTTCAATTCTTTCATTGACATCTGCGCCGCTATTGTCATAATGAATTTCAGAGAAAATAACCTGGGCCTGCGCGGTATTTATTAAGACGGAAGCCAGGATCATTAAGTAAATCTTTTTCATAAGGTATTGTTTTAAATAATAAAAAAAGTGGCCATACTAAAATACACAATCTATTATCCCGTGCAATAGTAACGGTTGCATTAAAGAGCAGAATAAAAAACAGATTTGAAGTTATATACTCAAACCTATATCAAACTTTAAGAAATTACCCTTACGACTTCTTACCTCTTGTTTAATAAATAAATTTCTACCTGTACGCAGCTCCCGGTTTAATAATGGTGAATACAGGGATAAAATATGAACTTGGTTTGGAAAAACCAGATCCTTAAAGGGCCACGAAACCTACTTTGAACATTGGCCTCTCTTATGTAGTTGGCGCAATGGTTCCGCTTAGCCCTTATTTTTTGTTAGCTCCCCGTTAGACGGATTAAAATTTTCAGCGATCGTTTTACTTTTATGCCTGTTTGGTTTCGGTTATTTCAAAAGTAAAATGTCAGGTATCAAAGTATGGTCGGGAACCTTGCGGGTGATGTTGATTGGCGTAGTAACTGCTGCTGCTGCATTTGGAATAGCAAAACTGATTGAAGGATGACCTCACCCCAACCCTCTCCACAGGTGGAGAGGGAGCCTTCCTCCGTCGGTGAAATATTTCTTACAATTTATTTCTCTTCTTTCTATCAAGCTCTTAAAGCAACAAATACATTTCCTTATTAATGCTGTCCAAAAAAAATGGGTCAAACAACCTTCAATACTTTAATGACTTCCCCCGCAGCGCAGCATTCCCCTTCTCAACTGCGTGGAGAAGGGCCAGGGATGAGGGGCTATTATATAAAAAGGACCATGTTGCCATGATCCTTTTTGTTATGGTGGTTTTATTAGTTACCTGATGATAAACGATTGCGCCAGTTTCACTTCGGCCCCGCTCAGTTGAAGACTATACATGCCCCGCTTAAGTGCAGCCGGTAATTGTATCACTTCTGTTGCGGCACCGCCATTATGATTCATCAACTCGTTAAATACCTGCTGACCACCGGCATCAAATATCCTGACAGTATACAGCCCTTTGTTCAAACCTGTTGTTTGCAATGAAACCTGCCCGCCGGTAACAGGGTTTGGATAAAGAGTAATATACGCAACTCCTCCTTTTGTATTCACTTTCATTATGACACTGTAAAGCGATTTACCATCAAGTTCATTTGAACGGATACGATAGAAATTAACGCCATTTAACGGCGATACATCTAATGAAGTGTAATCGGCACGGCCGCCATCATTTCTAGCAGCGCCTATTGTGTTAATTGCTGTAAAGCTGCTACCATTGGCTGAACGTTCTACTACATAATTTACCACATTTGATTCTGTCAGGTTGCTCCAGTCTATTTTAATACTGCTTCCATGCTGGTATGCTTTTACATTCGCAAATTTAACGGGAAGCGCCTGACCAACCTTACCTACACCGAATGGTGAGAATGAACTGATAGCAGTACGTGTCGCTGTGTTAGTTGTGTTGTTACCAGTACCGGCAACAATACCCCAGTTTGTGCCATTATTGTGGGCAATACCAATTTCTGCGTCAAGATAACTTCCGAAGCTCACGCCTTCTAATGCTGCGGGCCATTCAGCAGTCATCGTCACATCTCCCGAACCAGTGTTACGGTTTACAAACCACACGGCATCCACAACATCATCTTTTTGGCCAGCGGTAAATGCAGTACCGTTAGGCTCACCATTGACGGTAATAGGAGGAAATGTACAAACGCTGAAGTCATTTGCCGATGAAGGGGTAACTGTGACTGGTAAATAATGGGTTCCATTGCCAGTAGGGAAAGTATAAGCCGCTGTGATATTGTTAATTCGCAAAAATCCTTTTGCACCTGTGCCGGCATTGACATTGGTTACTATATGCTTAGTTGCTCCAAAACCAGTTCCTGATACGGGATTTGAAGATGTAAGAAGTAAAGTTACCAGTTCGGGGATAACAATACGGCCACTTGTCATGGTGAGAGTACCATCAACATTAAGATCTGTAAGAAGCGTCAGGTTATTACTCCCTGTACCCGCACTATTGTAAGTAAGGTTATTTAATACTCTTGAGCCGGAAGTAAAACCAATTGATCCAATACCAGTTGACCCGCTGGTCTTATCAATTACCATGCTGGAGGTTGATTGACCAGTGATGGTTCCTGTATTTGCTGCGTTGAAAAATCCTGAACCGCGGATAGTCAGAGTCCCTCCGTTCAAAGATAAAGTATGGGTTGACTGTTGCAGGTTTACCCCCCCACTTGCTACATTTCCCAATAAAATGTTTGCACCACTCATAAGAATATTTAAAGTAGTGGCTGGTGCTGCCGGTGTTTGAAGCCTGAATAACTGAAAATCGCCGCCAATTAATGATTGTGTTCCTGAACCGGATAAAATTAAAGTCAGGCGATTACCATCACCCGTGGGATTGGGTTCAAATGCAGCAGCATTCAGCAAAGTAAAATCACCGGCAAGATTTACTGTTGAGAATGGAGTAGCAGATCCATTAAACCCGGTCACGCCATCTACAACAAAGTTGCCATTTACAGTTGTAGTTCCAGACGCTAATGTTTTTGTGCCGCTAAACAGTATTAAATGATAATAAGTGCCGGCAGGAATTACAGAAGTTCCTGACTGCGCAAAATTTATTGTACTTCCTGTTGAAAACGTTCCCATCGTCGGAAGCGTTGAGTTCTGCAAGGTGAGTGTTCCAAGATTAGCAGCATCAACAGTGCCTGTTAATGCAAAGCCGGAAGGAATGATCAATTCAGTTGCACCGGTACCATTGCCTGTGACAACTTTAGCAGCTGCTCCTGAAACTGTCCAGTTAGCATCAAGAGTTTCCGTGGCCCGATTCGTAACGGTAAATATTTGCCCGTCTGTGGTAAAATCGAGTGGGGCTGTTCCACTCCCGTCTGATACATCACCCCAGTTGGAAACATCGGTGAGTGTACCTGCAGCTTTGCTGTAATAAGTTTTTGTGCCAATACCAGTTAAGGCAACTGTCGGAGGTGTAGTCACACCTCCACCACTAAATGTAATATCTCCGGATTTTGACCCGCCTGTTTGTGGTGTAAAGCGAACATAAACAGGTGTGGCACTTAATGTTGAAGTTGCATAGGCAATAGTGGTACTGGCTCCCCAGGTTGCATTATCATTAGCTACTTGAAAATCGGTAGACGGTGAATTGACAGTAATATTTCCAGGTGCACCGGTAAGCTCAGAGCCTGAGAGGTTAAAACTCTGCGAAACAGATTGTGTGCCCACT
>CAZGGQ010000024.1:0-65928 GCA_964525285.1 uncultured Chitinophaga sp. | reverse complement strand
AAATATCGGCTCCCATTTTTTTGTGATTGTCCAGCATTTCTGCAAAATCCATCTGGTAAAGCTGGTCACCGGAAAGTATCAGCACATAATCGCTTTCAAATGGTTCGATATGCCGAAGTCCCTGCCGTACCGCATCGGCCGTGCCTTGGTACCAGGTTGGATTATCAGGAGTTTGTTCAGCAGCCAGGATATCCACAAATGCTTTGCTGAATGCGCTGAAATGATACGTGTTTTTGATATGCCTGTTGAGGGAGGCGGAATTAAATTGTGTTAATACAAACATCCTTCCTATTCCATTATTCAGGCAATTGGAAATAGGAATATCTACTAAACGATATTTTCCTGCAATCGGAACGGCTGGTTTACTTCTGCTTGCAGTTAAAGGATAAAGCCGGCTTCCGGCACCTCCGCCGAGAATTACAGATAAAATCTCTTTTGAATTTGTGATTGTTCTGATAGCCATTTTTTAGATGATAGTTTACAGATGATAGATGATAGTTGCTTCCTGTCTCAGGTGGCCCTGCTTTTTGTAGTTTTTACACTTGCTATAAGCATTTTTAACAGGGCAACCGCATCATTCATCAGCGAATCAAACATTTTTTTATTAATATATTCTGTTGCGTATAATAATTCCAGCCAGTAAACAGTTTCATTCGCTTCTTTCAGGCCAATATTGAGTTTATGAGAATAATCCCTCCTGCTTTCCGCATGTTCAGCCTCCCGTACTAATACCCCGATTGCAGTGCCTGACCTGAATAATTGTTTTGAAACCTCATATTCGTTGTGCTTTGCTTTTAAGAATTTATATAATTTAATGACTCTTACAGCAAAATCAAAACTTTTTTCCTTTAAAATACTTCTGCGGCTCATAACAATAGTTTTAGGTTAAAAAAGAATTTTACACTAAAACATCCAGTCTACCATCAGGAAAAAATCATAATAAAAGAGCTTTTACACCTGAAGAATTATCATCTTTCATCTATCAGTTATCATCTCTTAGCTTTTAAGCGACTTATAAAGATCGATATACTGCTGTGCCGATGAATCCCAGGAATGATCAATCGTCATCATATGACTGCGCATCCATGCGTAAAGGTCAGGCTTATTTTTGTAAAGGTCAATAGCCCGCCCTACTGAATAAGTAATGTCATGGACAGATGGCTGATCAAACCGGATTCCGAAGCCCTTCTCATCGCCAAAGTCAGTCACAGTATCTTTTAGTCCCCCAATATTTCTTACCATTGGAACAGTACCGTACCGCAGTGCATACATCTGGTTTAATCCGCAAGGTTCTACACGGCTTGGCATCAGTAAAAAGTCTGACCCTGCATAGATCAAATGACTTAATGGTTCGCTGTAGCCAATATAGGAATTGAAATAGCCATTGAACTGATATTTCATCTGGTCCAACTTATCTTCCAGCGAAGGATCACCAGAGCCCAATACTAAAAAATTAGCGTTGCCATGATGCTGGTAGATGGATTGGCTGATGGCATCGGGTAAAAGATCGGCCGCCTTCTCTCCCACTAAGCGGCCAACGAAAGATATCAGTGGTTTATCAGGGTCTAATCCAAACTGGCCTGCCAGTTCTTTTTTATTCTTTCGTTTTCCTTTTTCAACTAATTCCTTGTCATAATTTTTTACGATCATGGTATCTGTCAGCGGATCCCAGACATGGGTATCAATTCCATTTAAGATGCCATAGCTTTTGCCTTGCTCATAACCGAATAGATTTTCCAGGCCATTAGCTGCATGTTTTAATTCATCGAGGTAGCTATTGCTTACGGTGGTTACCTTCCAGGCGCATTTCACGGCCGATGCCATCGGGTTGATATTTTTATCCCAATCCAGCAATCCCCATTTCCAACTGTCAAATGCCGGCAGGTAGTAATATTTGTCCCAGCCGATCCAACCCTGGTATTGTGCATTATGAACCGTGAATACGGTTGGCACTTCAGCAAGCTTTTGCCTGAATTCAAAACAATATTTTACCATGAAAGGAATAAGCCCGCTGTGATGGTCATGGCAATGGATCACATCGGGTGTATGTTCCCATTTATTCAGCCAATCACAAACAGCTATCTGGAAGGCAACGAACCTTTCGGTATCGTCATCGTAGCCATAAATTTTTTCCCGGTCAAGCAAACCATTTATATCAACGAGGTAAAGATCAAAACCAAGTTTGTTGGTTTTTTCTTTGATGATACTGTAATGAAAATAATGCGGACCCATGTGCTGGTTGCCTTCATGCACCAGCTCCCATTGGTTGTCGTAAAGAAATTTAGTACGGTACATCGGCATTACCACTTTGGCCACATGACCCAATTCTGCCTGGTATTTGGGCAAAGAGCCCACCACATCACCAAGCCCACCAGCTTTTGCTACCGGATAACATTCTGCCGCTACATGAACGATCTCCATACATTATTTTTTGCCAACCTTGTATCCCGCAAGAGCATAATAAAGAAGATAGAGGTAACAAGGGATCATGATGACATATGCCATTTGCTTTGAGTTCATAGCCTCAGCAAGCTTTCCATACAAAGGAGGTAATATGGCTCCTCCCACAATACCCATGATCAATAAAGCTGCCCCGATCTTAGTGAATCTTCCGAGCCCTTCAATAGCAAGAGGCCAGATGGCAGGCCACATAATTGCATTAGAAAATCCTAATAAAGCAAAGCATACTACAGCGACCATTCCTTTAGTCATTAGAGCTACAACCACTAAAACCATACTTAAAAGAACGCTGATAATAAGTGCCTTTCGTTGTGAAAGTGTTTTAGGTATTAGAAAAATACCCAGCAAATATCCAAGAACAAGAGCATAGCCTGTATATTGGGCAAAAGTTTTTGCTGTATCAAGCGAATAGCCGATTGATTGCCCAAAATTTGAAAATGTATCATAGCTTATAACTTCTACTCCTACATAAAAGAAAATTGCAACTGCCCCAAGTACTAAATGAGGAAATTGGAAAATATTTTTTTTAGTGGTAGGCACATGGTCTTTTAAATCCTGCTCTTCATCACGTACTTCAGGAAGTTTAATGAAATAAATGATCAGGGCTAAAACTGAAAAAGCAATTGCAATGAAAATATAAGGATTAACAACCCGGGAAGCCAGGGCATCCAGCTCTGCTTCTTTTGCCGCTCCACTTAGTGTTTTTAAGTTTGCTTCAAATGCATCGGCATTCTTCAAAATGATCCCACCTAAAATAAGTATTGCCAGTATTCCGGCAACCTTATTGCAAATACCCATTATACTGATCCTTTTTGCTGCGCTTTCGATAGGACCTAAAACTGTTACATATGGATTGGAAGCAGTTTGTAATAATGTGAGACCAGTTGCAATAATAAATAGCCCTGTAAGAAAAAGAGGATAGCTACGGGAATTAGCAGCAGGAATAAACAGGATGGCGCCTATTGCCATAATAAATAATCCTAAAGACATGCCATTCTTGAACCCCGTTTTTTTAAGAATATAAGATGAAGGGATAGCCATAATAAAATAGGAGGCAAAAAAAGCAGAAGTGACATAAAATGATTGCGTAGTTGTCAGCTGACAGGCGATCTTCAGATATGGGATCAAAGAACCATTCGCCCAGGTGATGAATCCAAAAATGAAGAAAAGAGAGCCTATCACTACAAGAGGAAAAATATAATTCCGGGGTTGATCTAAAGTTTTGCTTGGCGTACTCATATTGACAAAAGTTTCCCGAACTTAACGAAGAATCATTAATTGCCATAAAGTATTTTTAAAAACTACTCCGGCCGGCTTTTTCGTGTTATAATTGTAATTTCGGCAACCTTTCATTTACTGATCGTCTAAATATTTTCTATGGCAGACTTTGCAATCGGCATTGATATCGGAGGCACCAATACCAAGTTTGGTATCGTGGACCGTCATGGCCATATCCTGAAACAGGACAGGCTGCTGACCAACAAACATGAAGCAGTGCAGGATTTTATTGATGAACTGCACAGCAAACTGATGCCGATGATAAAAGAGACCGGCGGATCAAAAGCATTTGCGGGCATCGGTATCGGCGCACCCAATGGCAATTATTACACGGGCAATATTGAATATGCGGCCAACCTGAAATGGCGGGGTATTATTCCGTTTGCCAAAATGGTATCAGAAAAATTCGGGCTGAAAGTAAAACTGACCAATGATGCCAATGCAGCAGCTATGGGCGAAATGATGTATGGCTGCGCCAAAAATATGAAGCATTTCATCGTCATCACATTGGGTACCGGTGTCGGCAGCGGTATTGTGATCGATGGAAAAATCGTTTTGGGTCATGATGGCTTTGCCGGTGAACTGGGACATACTATTATTCGCCCGGGGGGAAGACTGCATAAGGGAACCGGTATCAAGGGAACGCTTGAATCGTATGCATCAGCAACAGGCGTAAGAGAAACAGCCATTGATATGCTGACCGAAAATCCACGGGTGGAAAGCCTGTTGAGGGATTTTAGCATCAACGATCTGATCACCAGCGAGACCGTGTATGAATGCGCTACAAAGGGTGATAAGATCGCTAATGATGTTTTCGAATTTACCGGGCAGATACTTGGTGAAGCCTTGGCCAACTTTGTGATGTTCTCTTCACCGGAAGCGATCATTTTGTTCGGCGGGTTGACCAAATCCGGTGATCTGATTATTAACCCGACAAGACAAGCGATGGAAACCAACCTTGTTCAAACATTTAAAAATAAAGTGAAATTAATGTTCAGTGATCTGAAAGAAGCTGATGCGGCAATATTGGGGGCAAGTGCGTTGGTGTGGGAAAAAACAGATAAATAAGAAATGTGAAATAGGGAATGAGGAAATAAAGGAATGGTAATTTTCTGATTTTTCATTCCTTATTCCTAATTATATATACTGCAGGTATCGGGCTTTATGAATAATCTCTTAAGGAAAGATTATTTCAATCTCAGTACAGGCTTTAACTGGTAGTCGCCATTTCCAACTTGGTGAATGGATAATGCTGCATCAAAGTCTATTAGCAATGAATCCAGTGTTCCGTTCAGTTGTTTATTTACTTTGATCTTCAGGCCGGATTCAGAACCACTCGGTATTTTCAGAGGAAACACGATGCCATTGACTTTTATAGTGTTATTAGTTCCCAGCACAAAGCGGATCTCTTTTACCACATTGGTTGGAATTGTTCCGACTGCTAAAAGCGTATCCACGCCATTTTGTAAACCTAAGAGATCATAGACTCCGGCATGGGTTGCCAGGTCGGTCCATCCGTGCATGGAATCTTCACTGAACTTAACTCTCACCTGCTGAATATCGACATTTACTTCGTCAGCATTTACAGGATTATCAGTCAGCCGTATCTTAACTGTAGTAGTTTTATCTGATTGGTTCTTTGAACAGGAAATAAAGAGACCCATGACAAATACTGTAAGCAGGGAAAGCGATACTGCAATTTTTTTCATAATAAATCAATTTTGCAGAATATAAAGGCAAAATCATGCCAAATGAAGTTTCTGTGGAAAACTAGCCTGTCAATTTAGCCCGTATAATTAAAATTTTACTTCTTCCTGATTATAAAAACAGCAGGCACCGGTCTCTGCCCTGCTGCATCAGAAACTTTAATGGTCTCTTTTCCATTGACCAGCATACAACTGCTACCGCCTCCATCAAGGTTCAATGCTTCCCAACAGCCGAGGTCTTTAAATATTTGAGCTTCTTGCGTTAATGTAGCCCCGGATGCCTGTTTATTCCTTCCTTCAATGACTAATATGATCAATTTGCCATCTCTGGTATAGCCCATGGCGGTGCGGGGATGCTTGTCGTTGATGGCTTTACCCGCAAATTTTAATTCTTCGTTATTGGTAATTTTTATTTCGCCGTTTTGTAGAAGAACAGGTCCTCCCCCAACAGCGGTTTGCATTTCCCATTTTGATAAACTACTCTCTTGTCCTACATGACCCAAAATATAGCTTGTGTAGTATTCAATACTATCTTTTGAAAGTTTCTCAAGAGAGTCTTTCCATAATACTGGCCAAGATGAAGCAAAAACTTTTTTCTTGTTTGGGTATGTTAGTATCCATGCTACGCCTGCTTCTCTCTTTTTTGAAATACCAATTGCGCTACCCAAAGTATGCCTGTATGTTAATGAGTCTTTCCCTCTTCCGGGAATAGAATGCTGATTATATGCCAGCAGCTTTCCGTCTTTTATCACGACATTCAAACTTCTGTTCGTTTGAAAAGAAAAGAATGTGCAATTGACGACCAGCAATGCCTTATCATTTTTTTCATAAAATTTTGAAGGAGTTAATCGCCTGTCTCTTGCCGTATCAGCCGTAAAGTCAAGTTTTTTATCTTTCAAATCTGCAATCAGGTAATAAGCCCGGAACGGGGTCGAGTCAACTGGCTGATCGGTAAAATAAACATGAAAAGAGGAAGGCAGCGGCTGGTATAATGAATCAAAGTTTTGCCACTTTAATTGTGCAGAAATTTTACAAGAAAACAAAATGAGCCCACAGAGAGCTGTAGAGAAACGGAGAACCACAGAGTGATTTTTAATTGACAGATATGACTTCTTTTACCAATATGACTATTTTGACTCCCGACTAACGATTCTCGCCTCCCACTCCCTCCTGCCCAATCCTGCAAACACATGTCTTTCGCTGTGATAAGATGAACGAACCAGCGGGCCGCTTTCTACATAATCCAATCCAAGATTGTAACCGATCTCCCGGTATTCAGCAAACTCATCCGGATGCACAAAACGATGAACGGATAAATGTTTTTTGGTTGGCTGTAAGTATTGACCGATCGTTATCACATCGCAACCGCTGTCCCGGAGATCTTCCATGGTTTGTACCACTTCTTCCTTTGTTTCTCCCAAACCGAGCATGATGCCACTCTTGGTTCTCATGCCTCCTTCTTTTAATATTCTTATCACTTCCATACTCCGCCAATACTTAGCCTGGATGCGGACCTGCCTGGTCAATCGTTCCACCGTTTCAATATTATGACTCACCACTTCCGGGGCTGCGTCGATCACTCTTTGTATATCTTCTTTTTTCCCTTTAAAGTCGGGTATCAATGTTTCAAGTGTTGTAGCAGGATTTAATGCTTTTACCGCTTTGATAGTATTGTTCCAGATGATCGAACCTCCATCATCCAGTTCATCCCTGTCAACTGAGGTAATAACGGCATGTTTCACTTTCATCAGGTAAATGGCTTCAGCTACCCTTTGCGGTTCATCCCAATCAAGCTCTTCCGGTTTTCCGGTTGCCACGGCACAGAAACCACAGCTTCGGGTGCAGGTGTTACCCAGGATCATAAAGGTGGCCGTTCCTTCTCCCCAGCATTCGCCCATATTGGGGCAGTTGCCGCTTTCACAAATAGTATGGAGTTTATGATCGTCAACAATGCCCCGGACATGTTTGTAGTTTTCTCCAATGGGAAGTTTTACCCGCAGCCAGTCTGGTTTTTTGGGACGGGGTTTGTTTATAACTGTAAGTTCATTCATTGGTTTAGCAATATTCAACACTCAAATATTCAATAATCAATATTCAAGTAAAGTACAATCACTTGCGAATTGATTGTTGACGTTGAATATTGAGTATTTTAATTAGCTCAATAGAGTTACTGCAGCTGGCAACACAATTATCCTGCAAAAATACAGGTCTTACTTGCGCCGTCCAAACAACAGGGCAATGTATCCCTGGAAGAAGAATTGATTTTCTTTCTGGTTAAACAGGATGGGAATTTTGGAAGAATAGAATTCACCGCTGATTCCTACTTCAATGCCGGACACTACTTCATTAAAGCGGCCGTAATCAAATCGTAGAGCTGTTTTTAAAAAACCGCCCGGTTTAATGGACATTTCACTCCAGCCTTTGCGCAAACCACCGCCTCCTACAATTCGGTTCCCCAGGAACAAGGCACTGTCCTTTTGAGAATATTTAATAAACAGGTTATCCCCGCCATTCGGATCACTCACTTCCACATAGTATGGCCGGAGTAAACCCAGCACAAGTCCGCCGGAATAAACTGCTGAAACCGCAACACCGTTCTTATTTCCTTTCTGGCCGAGAATATATTGCTGGCCGAAGCCAAGGCTGACCTGGTAAAAATTATGGAGCTTGCCATAGATATAAGGGTTGCCAAAAATTATGGAGCCTCCGGCTACACCACCTTCGGTTTGTTTTTCTTCTTTGGGATGTTTTATTTCAGTAATGTCGAGCCGGTAAATATTTGTTTTGCGATTGCTTTTCATTCTGCCCATTTCATAGAATCCACCATAGCCGTTGTTGCGGAGCTGAAGGCCAAGGATAATTTGCTTCCGGTACACCAGCACACCTTCTTCGGCCTGGCGGATAAGATTATTTATTTTCTGGCGGCGGACTTCTTTTCTTTCGTTCTTTTCCTTTTTCTTACCAGTTGAATCCTGTGCAGATGATCCGATAATGATCATTGCCAGGAGTACGGTGATGCTTAGTTTCTTCACGTAGCTAAGAGTTTAAAAGAGAATGAGTAAAATAGAATACAGTCGGGCTATTCAGGATTTCACCCATATGTTCAATCCGTTTAATTAAGAGGATCCAGAGTGTGCGGAGAAATCTGGTATAATCTCTTTTTCTCTTTCTCCCTGCCTGCCCACAGGCAGGTCCTTTTTTCCTCTTAGTTAATAAACGTAAATTTAGGGCAAATTATTGATAATGACTTCTACGGTAGTTTACAATGGCAGTCTGCGGACGACCTGCACCCACCTGCGCAGCGCTTCTTCCTTTGAAACCGATGCCCCGGTTGATAATAATGGTAAAGGAGAACGTTTTTCCCCCACCGACCTGATGGCCACCAGCCTTGCCACCTGCATGTTAACGGTGATGGGTATTAAGGCAACAACGATGGGCTTTGACCTCAACGATGTTAAAATTGAAGTGCTGAAAATAATGAAAGCCGAACCGCGACGGGTTGGTGGCATTGAATTGACCTTTCATATCCCGGAGGCATTGAAAGATATGGATGAAAAAACAAAGACCGTATTAAAAAACACCGGTATTAACTGTCCGGTCATGAAAAGTATTCACCCGGATATTGAGGTGAAGGTGGATTGGGGTGTGTGGGGATGATCACATAAAAACTTGTATGCGATACATAGCCATCATATTGCTTTTTTCAAGCTATCTTGCTGCTGCACAAAGCAGTGACACAGCAAGACATCATGTTCCAGCTACCTGGAAAAAATTTGAACCTGCATTAAGGGTGGCGGTAGGGATAGAAAAAAGTTTTTATACAGAATTCGGCATTGTATTCCAGCGATACATTTATGAAGAACGACATGGATACCTTGCATCTGCGTTTTATTCTTCCTTCCAGTTCAATCCCGCTACTAAAGGAAATGATAAAGTATATGGTATAAAGATCGGCGCAGAAATGGTCAATAATGGAGGCTCCGGTGGAATTGAACTAACATATCACTTCAATGACATAAGCGAAGACTGGGTAATAACCCCCAAAATAGGATTTGGCATCGGGTTCGTAACGCTGTTTTACGGATATAATATTTCGACCAACAAATACCCTTTTCAAAATATCCGAAAAAGCCAGTTCTCTCTGGCAATAAATACGAACTTGCTTTTCTATGCTTCGAAATATGAGTCAAAAAATAAAAAATGATATCAATTCTTTAGTATCGCATTCCCCACCCCACAATCCAAACATCTTTTCTTATTACAATACTCATTCTTTAATTCAATCAATGCCTGGCTGTCAAAAGCATTTTTGTTTTCAATGCCTAATTTCTGAAAACCTTTGGTAATAGTGTTACTTTCCGGGGCAGTTGCCACCAGCCATTTCAGCGCTTTGTCCTTATATTTTTGTTCATCATGGTAGCTACCGTAGGCAAATAATACCGGGCCAACTGTATTAATAATAATATTATCGATCATAGCGGCCCCCAGCTTTTTCTTTTTAAAAGAAGATGTTTCATCAAAGCAGTAATGATAATGCCAGTAATCATTGGCGGTTACATCAAACCCCTGCTGTATTTCTTTTATGGACTTTGCTTCTTTTATTTTTGAAAACAAATGAGCTGATTCAACAATCAGTGCTGCTAACTGAGCCAGCCGGATGGTCGGGAAATTTCCCGGCCTCATTCTTAAAAAATGGATTGGCTGGTGAATGGATTTCAGTTTGTACTTTTTTTTCAGAAAGGCAAATTCCCGTTGCAAAAGTCTTGGATAATCGTCAGTAAATTTTTCTTCCAGCAAACCAGCCTGCCCGAGCAGCAAGGCTTCCAATTGAATGACCTGGCTTTTGTAATTTGCCAGGATATTTACCCTGACAGACCTGGCTATTGATTCAAATGCATCCGCATTAACCTTCATCCCGAAGTTTCTGGCCAGGAGCCACCAGAATGTTTCCTCCCAGTGGTAGTTGTTTTGCTGAAGATACGTTTCAATCGTTTTTGCCTTTCGCTGTAATCGTTCGGCAAGCAACCTGTCCTTCCAGGCATTCCATACAATGTCACGAACTGAAGCAATACTTTTTTCGCAGGGAATGAATGCAGATGAACACATTAACTCTTCGTATCGCAGTAATAAGATCTTTGAGATCCTGTATTTCAGTTCCAAAACCGGGGCAACAGAACTCTGTTCCGTTGCATTTATCGGAATGGAGTTCCGATGTCCGTCATCTTCCCAGACCACATGCAGGATAACATTGGAATAATTTGTATCGACCTGGTGTTTGTGTTTGTTCCAGTCAGAGGTTTTGATATGCAGTTCCACCGAACCGGCCCATGTTGTTTTGTCAATCCTGATCTTTGCATCTGAAAAATCCGGACCCTGGTTGGTATTGTAATGACCTGGAAAAATTACTTGTACAGATTCGCTTCCGTCTGTCACCAATTCGCTTTTGTTGAGGTATTGAAATTGCCAGATGAATTGAAGTAACCTTTCTGTCATTTCCTTTGATTAAAATAAATAATAAGAAATAATAAATGAATAATAAGAAAGTATTCCGCTATTTTTTCAGCTTATCGTTATTCGTTTTGGCAGTTTCAACACTTTTAAGAAAAATTGCCATTAATTCGCCGGATTCGCAGAATCCAAATTCGACTTTGGCATGTGCGAGGAAAGGTTTTTTCCTGATGATTTTAAGATTTACTCTCGACTCTTTGATTTCCTTCAGCACCATTTTTAATTTATGAATGAAATCGGCCCCTGATTCGGCAGCCTGCGCCTCACCATATATTAACGCAGCGGCAGTTCCACTTTTTGATAATTGATATTGAAGATTGTGCCCAGCTGTTGTTTTGGGCAGGAGATCACAAATCTCTAGGCATAAGCACGCAAAACTAACTAACCGATCTTCAAGATCGAATTCTTTAGGGACAGGTCGATTTGAGGGGACTTTTTCATTTTTCATTTCTTATTCCTTATTTTTTATTAAACAAAGAATTTACAAATGAAAAATAATGCAACATGGTAAGGTAGCCATGTTCTTTTAAACAGAAAATAACCGTTTTTTACCCGGAGATTTTGAGTAATTCCCGGACAACCCTGCTCACCGGCAGCCCCATCACATTATAAAAATCGCCATTCACTGATTTAATGCCGGTCACACCGATCCATTCCTGGATGGCATAGGCGCCGGCTTTATCATAGGGTTTGTATTTGTTTACATAATAGTCGATCTGTTCTGTGGTCAGATCATGAAATTCCACTTCGGTGGTATCGGCAAATGAAATTTCTTCCTCATCTTTCCTGATCACCACGCCGGTTATCACATGATGTTTTTCCCCGGATAAAGCCATCAGGATCGTAATGGCTTCTTCCCGGTGAACAGGCTTGCCGATGATATGATCATTCAGGACAACGATGGTATCGGCTGCCAGGATGATCTCACCGGGGTTTCTTTTTTGTTGTACGGCTATTGCTTTATTCCTGGCAATATAAACTGCAACCTCTTCCGGGTTTAACCCGGGAGGAAAATGTTCATCTGATTCCTGTACCATCACTTCAAAAGGAACTTCGGCCCATTCTAATAATTGTTTGCGGCGGGGTGATCGGGAAGCTAAAATGATTTTGTTCATAGATTGAAATAGAAAAAGATCATGGAAAGGATCCCGGTGAACATGACCAGTTTGGTTATGTTACTCAGCCGGTGATATTGACCGGGGGTTGTACTTTGTTTCAGTTGTAACAATACAACAACCAGTGGGAAAATAATTGTTGCCACGCTGTATCCGATCGGCAACCACCATTTGAATTGCAGTATATAGATCTGTATCACTGCCAGTAATGCGATCAATACCACCAGCCAAACGGCCACATAGACCTTTGTCGCATTCACTCCCCATGCAATTGGCATGCTGCGGCAGCCATATTTTGCGTCACCGGGCATGTCTTCCATATCCTTGATGGCCTCCCTTATCAATGAAATAATAAAGGCAAACCCCGCATACATTATAGCCAGTCTGAAAAGTTTGTAATGATGAATAGATCCGTTTCCAAAAGCATCAGCTAAATTAACCTTTGAAAAAAAGATAATGAGGACCGTCCAGGCAGTCAGTAATGCAATGACAATATTGCCTATCAATAATTTTCGTTTGAAACTGGTGGAATAAAACCAAAGCAAGGCCATACAAAGCATATTGGCAAGGATCAGGTACCATTTCTGCAAAAAAGGCAATGCAAGAATAGTCAGGATCAGTGCGGTTGAATTCAACATGAAATGCCAGGCAATGGCCCAGCGGCGATGGATGACCTTATCCACTACCATCCTGCCGGGCTTATTCACTTCATCAATATTGATATCAAAATAATCGTTGATGATATAGCCTGCAGCGGCAATCAGTAAAGAAGCCAATGACAGAAAAATAAAATGAAGCAGGTCATTTGAAGGAATAACTCCTTTGTACATCGGACTATAAATACAGAATTGAAACAGCGCCTGGGACAGCGCAATAAAGAAGAGATTGGGCAGTCGCACCAGTTTAAGAAAGGCTGCTATCAATCTCATGGATACATTTTATGGAAAGATAAAAAGAATTGTCAGTATATGAAATTAGTAATGAGAAAATGTTCTGTTACCCCTTAAGCATTTCATGTATTGTTTTACAGTTCTACTCTTTTTAATAAATACACGTCAGATCATTCGAAGCATTTACTTTCTCATTCCTTATTTCTTATTTTTCATTTCTCATTTTCATTCTTCCTTTAACATGGAAAACTATCAGCGGGAGGTTATATCCACCCTGTAATTCCAGTTGTCATTCAGCTTCAGTACTTTTTCAATCACATCTCTTCCACAGGCATTGCCGCCATTAAGAGGGGAAATATATTGAACGGCTTCCTTCACTTCGCTCACTGCATCAGCAGGGCAACAAGGTAAACCGACAACGGATAAGACTGGCAGGTCGGGCAGGTCGTCACCCATATACAAAACTTCTTCAGTTTTTAATTTGTTTTCGGAGATGTAATCCAGCACAAATGCTTTCTTATCCAGTACTGACATGTGTATATTGGATATACCTAATTTTTCCAGGCGTTCCGTTACCTGCGGCGAATTTCCTCCCGAGATGACCAACACCCTGTACCCATTTTTCTCTGCCATCTGTAATGCAAATCCATCTTTAATATGCATTCGTCTTGCCTGGACGCCATTTTCCAATACCAGCACTGTTCCATCGGTGAGCACGCCATCCACATCAAAAATGAAAGTGGTGATTTTTTTAAAGAGTTCGAGTATGTTCATGCCCCTATCCCCTAAAAGGGAATTTAAAAATTTACGATCAATTAAAGTGATTTCAAATATAGTGAATCTTGTCAAGCCCCTTTAGGGGTTGGGGGTTGATTATCCCTCCACTCATACACCCAGGCGCTTTGTATCATTTCCAGGTGGCCTTCGTTGCTTTCTTCTCTTTTACCGTCAAAGCCTGGTATTTGCAATATCCATTCAAGTAATTCCGTAAAACGGATGCGGTATATTTTTGCCTCATTGTAATCATCGCCAAATCGTTCATAGAGTTTTTGGGCAATGTCTTCATGATCGTTCCAGTGTATCGGGGGTTCAAAATGTGACATAATGTGAATGTATATAAATGTGATAAATGTGAAAATGTAAGTACTCAGCTAATTGCTTTTAGCTAAACACTAACGGCTTCTCTTTATTCTCCTAAAAATTGTGTCTGGTCGGGCAAAGTTACTTCTATCTCCCCGTCCCCGTCATTCAGCAGCGACTGGCAGCCCAGCCTTGAATTCAGCCGGGGATTAGCGGCCCTGTCGATAAAATCCTCTTCCCTGTCAGTTATTTCATCAATGTATTCCATCCCTTTGTCTATATACAGGTGACAGGTGGTGCAGGCACACACCCCGCCACAGTTATGATGCAATTCAATATCATTTGAAAGTGCAATTTCCAGAAGAGATTGCCCTGATTCCACCTTTTCGAGGATAATTGGCTCCAGTCCTTTCTGTTCAAATTTGAATTTAACCTTGTACATTTCTTTCTTTTCGGTCGCAAAAATAATGGTAAAATAAAAAAAGGGCTTACTTGTTTGGGAAAAGAACGAGGAAAGTCAAATGAGTCAAAAAAGTCAAATGGGTCACTTAAAATACACAATGTTCTTCCTGGCTTAAGAGCTCATTAGGAGATGATGTGACTTTTATGACCTAATTGACCTATATGGCTTGTATGACCGATATGACTATTTCTGCTGCTGAATACTTTCGGTCAGTAACACATAGATATTCTTTAACCGGGGATGATCCATCAAAAGTTCGAGGTGCTTGTAAATGGTTTCGCTGTCATGTCTCAGTGCGGGGCCTGTTTGGGCCTGTTGAGGTGCAATCTCTTTAATTCTTGAAGCAGTTTCTCCGATAAGCGGCAATAACTGCTTGAAATCAAGTCCTTCCTTGCGGCAATATTCTTCTGCCAGTGCAAAGAGATGGTTGACAAAATTACTTACAAACACTGCGGCGACATGTATTTTTAATCTTTCGTCATCACCGGCTACAGCTACTTTTTCTTCCGAAATGGAATTGGCAAGCGTATGCAGTTTCTTCTTTGTCATATCATCACTGCCGTCATAAAAAATAGGTGTATCAGGCAAACTCTTCATATCCTTATTTAAGCTTTGCAACGGATAAAAGACACCATAGTGCTCTGTTACTTTTTTTAAAACTTCTTTGGGCACTGATGCAGCAGTATGCGCCACTATCTTGCCTGGCAATTTCAGTTCCCTGACCACATCATCAATCGCCTCATCCGAAACTGCAATAATGTAAACCTCGGCATTCTTGTTAATGGCGATCATGTAATTGGTGGACACCGTGTCCCATTCATAAGCCAATGCGCTGGCTGTTTTTGCATTCCTTCCTACCACCTGTATTATCTGATGACCTGCTGAGATAAATTTCCTGCCCAGCACTGCAGCTACATTTCCCGAACCTATGATTACAATTTCCATGGCTATCTTTATCAATTATGAAGTTATCTCAGCGTTTGGCTCTCAGCTATATCAGGACAAAATTCAAACTTCTTTCCACCATCTCCAAAAAGAAAGCTGCAGAAAAGGCTTTTGAGCTCTTTTGCACGCCCCAGCAACGAAATAAAAGGCCCTTGCCCAAAATATTTGACCAGGCAGAAAAATTGGATTTCAAAATTGATAATATTACTGTGAGGGGCTGGCGTTGGAATCCTGTCCGATCAGGTAATCCGGACGGAAATCCTGACGGAAGAAAAGCCCTCATTATTCATGGGTTTGAATCAACTGTTGTCAATTTTGACAAATACATTAAGCCCCTCATAGCAAAAAGCTATGAAGTACTGGCCTTTGATGCACCGGCACATGGACGCAGCGAGGGTAAGCAGATCAATGCCCCGCTTTACAAAAGAACAATTCAGGAGATTAACAGGCGGTTTGGCCCGGTGCAGTCTTTTTTGGCACATTCGTTCGGAGGACTGGCTGTTTGCCTTGCTTTGGAAGAGATCAGTCATACAGCAGATCACAGGCTGGTATTGATTGCGCCCGCCACTGAAACAAGTTCAGCAATTGACAGCTTTTTAAAATTTTTGCAATTAGATCCCGAGTTACGGGCGGAATTTGAAAAGGTGATCATTAAAAAAGGCGGTCTCAGTCCTGCATGGTATTCCATTAAGAGGGCTATGAAGTATATACAGGCTAATGTGCTATGGCTGCATGATGAAGATGATGACACTACCCCTGTCTGTGATGTGCTGAAAGTAAAGTCGGAAAACTATTCCAATATTGAATTCGTAATTACAAAAGGATTGGGTCATCGCCGGATCTATCGTGACAATAAAGTGGCTAAATTGGTTATTGACTTTTTATGAAACTGATTTTAGTAATATTGTTTTTTATTAACGGCAGTTTTTCCTGCCGGAAGAATGAAATATCATGTCAGCAGAAGTACAAACAGCAAAAAAATATTATTGGCTCGCTTTAGGCGATTCCTACACTATTGGTGAAATGCTACCGCCGCAGGATAATTTCCCAAACCAGGTTTATTTGATGATGAAAAACAATTCCGTGGATTTTCAACCTCCCCGTATTGTTGCCAGAACCGGCTGGACGACTGATGAACTGGAAGAAGGAATTGCAGCTGCAAACAATGCAGAAGCATTACAATCAACTTATGATTTTGTTTCCTTGCTGATCGGCGTCAATGATCAATACCGTGGCCGTTCGGTTGACAGCTATGAACCTGCGTTTGAAGAATTGCTGAAAAAAGCAATCGCTTATGCCGGCAATAGATCTGAAAGAGTTGTTGTGCTTTCCATTCCTGATTGGGGTGTTACTCCATTTGCCGAGGGAAGGGACAGGGCGCAGATAGCCAGGGAGATTGATGCATTTAATGCAGCTAATAAACATATTGCAAAACAATATCAAGTTCATTATATAGACATCACTCCGTGGACAAGAGAAGCAGCTACTGATAACTCATTACTGGCTTCTGATGGATTACATCCTTCTGTTAAAGAGTATAAAAGATGGGCAGAACGAATAGCTATTTTGTGGAAGCAACTGGTAAGATAAAACGCAGTATCCCTGCGTAAAACAGCGGTATTTTCCCGGTTGAATTATTAATAGAAAAGAAGTTTCTCAAAAAATTTATTATTCTTGCTCTACCTTGCGGCCGCTGAAAAGCGGTTTTGTGATATATAATATGCTGCAATTATGGCGAAAAATCTGTTGATTGTCGAGAGTCCTGCGAAAGCAAAAACGATTGAAAAGATCCTGGGAAGTGATTTCCAGGTAAAAAGCTGTTTCGGCCATATCCGTGACCTGCAGAAAGCGGGAATGGGCATTGATGTAGAGAAAAAATTTGAACCCACTTATATTATCCCTCCTGATAAGCAAAAAGTGGTGGCTGATTTAAAAAGACTGGCTGATAAAGCTGATGAAGTATGGCTGGCGACGGATGAGGACCGGGAAGGCGAAGCCATCAGCTGGCATTTATGTGAAGTGCTTGGCCTTAACCCCAAAACCACCAAACGCATTGTTTTTAATGAGATCACCAAAACAGCGATCCAGGAGGCAGTAAAAAATCCGCGGATACTGGATATGAACCTGGTGATGGCACAACAGGCCCGGCGAATTTTAGACAGGATCGTGGGTTTTCAGCTAAGCCCCATTCTCTGGCGCAAAATGAGTATGGGGAGCAACCTGAGTGCAGGCCGTGTGCAAAGTGTAGCGGTAAGATTGATTGCCGAAAGAGAAAGAGAGATCAATGCTTTTGTTCCTGTCAGTACTTATAAGATTGAAGCCTTATTTACTGCAAGAGATGTTTCAGATAAGCCGGTAACATTTGCTGCAGAAGGGAAAAAACAAAATGCAGCAGAAGATGCAGAAACATTTTTAAAAAATTGTATCGGTGCTGATTACAGGGTCACTGATATACAGGTAAAACCAGGTAAGCGTTCCCCTGCCCCGCCGTTTACCACTTCTACACTACAACAGGAAGCATCGAGAAAATTAGGTTATGGTGTAGCCAGAACAATGCAGATAGCGCAACGCTTGTATGAGAACGGATACATTACTTATATGCGTACCGACAGTTTGAACCTTAGTAATTCGGCCCTGGGTGATATTACCAATACGGTGAAAAAAATGTATGGCGAAGAATATCACCAGTTCCGGAAATTCAAAAACAAAAGCCAGGGTGCACAGGAAGCCCACGAGGCGATCAGGCCGACTTATATGAGCAATTCATCTATTGCCGAACAGGAATGGGCAAGATTGTATGAACTGATCTGGAAAAGAACAATGGCCTGCCAGATGTCGGAAGCTGAGTTGGAAAAAACAACGGCCAAAATTGAAATATCGACGAACCTGCCTACCGGACAGGCAGGCAAAGAAGAACTAACAGCATCCGGGGAAGTGCTGAAATTCGATGGCTTCCTGAAAGTTTACCGGGAAGATAAAGATGATGATGAACTGGAAGAAGAAGCTAATGAGGGAATGCTGCCCCCGTTATCAGTTGGACAAGACTTGCCGCTGAAAGAAATGAATGCGACTGAAAGATTCAGCCGGCCACTACCCCGCTACACCGAAGCATCACTGGTAAAGAAATTGGAAGAATTGGGGATTGGCCGTCCATCCACCTATGCACCTACTATATCAACAATTTTAAAGAGAGGTTATGTGGAGAAAAGGAATAAGGACGGGGTGATCAGGTATTTCGGCGTTTATACATTAAAAGGCAATGATGTAAGTAAAAAATTAGACAGTGAGACCACTGGTGCGGAAAAATCAAAATTGTTCCCGTCTGACCTGGGATTGGTTGTCACTGACTTTCTGTATAAATATTTTGACGACATCATGGATTACAGCTTCACGGCCCGGATCGAAGAAGAATTTGATGAAGTAGCCGAAGGCAAGATGAAGTGGAATAAAATGATCGATGATTTTTATATCCCATTTAAAAAAGATGTGGAGAATACGATTGAAAACGCAGAACGCATTAAAGGGGAAAGAGAATTGGGGGTTGATCCCGAAAGCGGTAAGCCTGTTGTTGCCAGGATGGGACGTTATGGCGCCATGATACAGATCGGCGTTGCCGATGACACAGAAAAGCCCCGGTTTGCCAAAGTGCCAACAGGACAAAGTATTGAAACAATTACGTATGAAGAAGCGATGAACCTTTTTGGTGCTCAGGGTTCAATGGGTTTGTATGAAGAAAAAGAAGTCTCCGTGAATGTGGGTCGTTTCGGCCCTTATGTAAAATGGGGCGAAGAATTTATTTCCCTCCCCAAAGGAACTGACCTGGGAACTGTTGATCTGGATAAAGCCATTCATTATATAAAACAAAAACAAATAGCGGATGCACCGGTGGGTACTTATGATGGTAAGCCCATTACAAAAGGCACGGGTCGTTTTGGCCCCTACATAAAATGGGATGGCATGTTCATCAATGTGCCGCGGCGCTACAACTTTGCCCACCTGAAGCAGGAAGAAATGAATGAACTGATAGATGCGAAAGTGAAAAAAGAAGCGAACCGTTACATACAAAGATGGCCGGACGAAAAAATATCTGTGGAAAATGCAAGATGGGGGCCTGTTTTAAAATTCAATAAAAAGATCTTGAAACTCGGCTTCAAAACAGACGGCACAAAATATTCTGCCGATGAAGCTGCTCTAATTCCATTGGAAGACATAAAGAAAATGATTGAGGTGCAGGTGCCAAATGCTTTTGGGAAGAAGAAAGCGACAACAAAGAAGAAGGTAGCGACCGGTGCGAAGAAGAAAGTAGTAACAAAGAAAGCAACCAAGAAGAAATAGATTTTCTTTTATGGAATATAATTTCAGATTTAGTCTTACTGAAGATGACTTTGCGGATTTCAATGCCTACACTGTGTGGCTTGCTCCGTGGAATAAAAAGAAAAAGATCAAATTTTTCTTTAGAACACTAGTTTACTCAATAATAATAATGACCGGCATAACTTATCTAATTGACGAAATAACTTCATTAGGTCAGAAAAGTAATATAAACTTTAGAATTGGATTGTCATTAGGCTTTGGTTTGCTTTCTGCTTTGATTAGTTATTTTAATACTACAGAAAGAGTTAAAAAGAGTGCCAAAAAAACATTGCATGGCAAGGAAAATCAGAATTTTTTAAAAGAAACAGACTTGAGGATTTCCGAGGCAGGTATTTTTGATGCTGATAAAGTGTGCTCAGCTAATTATACTTGGATTTCAATTGTCAAGTATTCTGTTACAAAACAATTTTTTTATTTGTATATAAATTCAATTCAAGCAATAATAGTACCCAAAAGATTATTCAATTCTCAATACGAGATTGATGAATTTGACAAATTTGTTACCGAAAAAATCCCTTTATTGTCTTTATTTCGTTCAATAGATATATAGTTATAATTGTTTTGCCAATATAAATTTTTGTAACTTGCTTTATGAAGGCCCGGGAAGTAATTAGACTTATTGAAGAGGATGGCTGGTATTTATCAAGACAGAAAGGAAGTCACAAACAATTTAAGCATCCTGTTAAATAGGGTCTGGTTACAGTTGCAGCCCACTAAATGTCTGATGAAATCGCAGCCGGCACTTTGAACAGTATTTTTAAACAAGCTCAATTATCCAAGAAATGATAAAGTATTTAGTGGTATATGAAAAAACAAAAACGGGTTATTCAGCCTATGTGCCCGATATTCCTGGTGTAATAGCAACCGGAAAGACAAAAGCAATTGTTGAAAAAAATATATTTGGCGCTATTCAATTTCACCTTGAAGGTTTAAAAGAAGAAAAACTCCGCATTCCAAAATCTCAGGCGGGTAGCGAAGTTTTAGTATTTGCTATTTAATCTTGTTTACAATTAATGAACCGCAGTTACTGGGAAAAAATAGCCCCCTCCTACGCCGATGAGATATTCGATGTCCTTCACAACGATAAGAAAGCACTTATCCGTTCTGTAATAAAGAAATATGCCTCAAAGAATAAAACGGTCATAGATATCGGCTGTGCCATCGGCAAATGGCTGCCTGTGCTCTCCCCTGCCTTTAAAAAAGTGTATGCTGTTGATATTTCGGCCAGGAACCTTGAAATTGCACAACAACTTTACCCGCAGTATAAAAATGTAGAATACCTGCGGGCAGATATGAGTGGCAAAACCACTAACCCCGATAGCTATCGGGGACCCAAATGTGATTTTGGCATTTGTATCAATGCTATTCTTACTTCCTCCCTGAAAGACAGGATTATTTTCTTTCAGTCCCTTTCTGCCTGTGTAAAAAAAGGCGGACGTATCATTATTTCCATTCCATCATTAGAATCTTTTATGCTGACCAGTATCATTCAGCAACAATGGAAGATTGACAGATATCTTTTCCCCGCAACAAAAAATGCAAAAGAAGCTTTAAAAAAGTGGGATAATATCCGCCAGGGTAATGCCGATATTGATGATGTACCTCATAAACATTACCTGAAAGAAGAATTGCAATTGCTATTGGCCAGGGAAAAATTTGTCGCTGAAGATTTTCAAAAAATTGAATACAACTGGGACACCGAATTCCTGAAGCCACCCAAATGGCTGAAAGATCCCAAGCCCTGGGACTGGATGGTAGTTGCGAGGAAGTCGTGAGTCATTAGCCGGGATTTAGGACTAAAGACTAATGACTAACGACTAAAGACTATTTCTTAACCTCTGTGGAAAAGTTTAACTGTTTTATATCAGCAGCAGTATTGATCTTGTGCAATAATCGCCACCATGGAAACAAACAAGGAAATTTCTGCACTCTTTACTTTAATTGACGACCCTGATGAAGAGGTCTTCGGTGTAGTATCGGAGAAAATTGTTTATTACGGGAAAAACATCATCCCCAACCTTGAGCACTTATGGGAAACTACTCCCAACGAAGAGATACAGAGCCGTATCGAATTATTAATTCACCGTCTTCATTACACCGACCTTACAGAAGATTATCGTCAATGGAGCGTATCCGGTCACCACGACCTGATGTTGGGCGCCATGTTAGCTTGTAAATTTCAGTACCCGGAAATATCCACCACAGCCGTGATGCAGGAAATAGAAAAAGTCCGCCGCAACATCTGGCTGGAATTGAATAATTATCTCACGCCCCTTGAACAAATCAATATTGTCACCAGCATTTTATACAGCTACTATGGCTTAAAAGGCAGTGAAACGAATTATAAAGAGCCCAATGAGTTTTTGTTGCATAAATCACTGGAAGCCAAACGGGGCAACCAGATCAGCAACGGAATCCTCTATTTGATCCTGTGTGAATTACTTGACATTTCTGTAAAGGCCATTCATATTCCCAAACAATTTATTGTCGCTTATTTCAAACCGGGTTATTCGGATGAATCACTCCCCAACCCCATTCATAAAATTGAATTTTTTATAGACCCCACTTCAGGACAGGTTTTCACCCAGCAGGATGTTGATAATTATTTTAAAAGGATTTCCGTACCACCTGTAGGTTCCTACTTCAAACCGCAAAGGAATAAGCAGGTTATTCAGCAATTGCTGGAAGAGTTCGGTAAATGTTTTACCGGGGAGAAAGAACTTTACAAACAGGCTGAGTTAATGGAATTGGTAAAGTTGCTGGAGTGAGAGAAGCTATTAGCTATAAGCTAACGGCTCATAAGACCAGGCTATAACCATCTCTGTATTCTCTTTTTACAAACTGGTTCGCTTCATCAAAATTGGTGACCTTCATATTCGCAGCATCCCATAATAATTTTTTCCGCCCCAGGTATTTATCATCCCATCCTTTCAGATTTGGATTCTTCATCATCCAGCTCCTGATAGCCAGGTTACCCATGAGGATACTCTCCGTGAATGGCCCGGCGTATTCAAACGGAGAACTGGTAGTCGCGTTTCCATAACCAGCAATACATGCATTTACCCATTGCAGATAGTGGCCTTCGGGAACCCTTTTGATGGTCTCTTTCGGCATTTTCTTTTCCTGCATCAGTTTTGTGGGCAGCAGTCTTGGATTGGCTCCGTAGCAATCCAGTAACAGTTTTCCTTTTTTGCCAATAAGCAATACCCCACCGTCCCAATCACCATATGCTTCTCCGGGTAATAATTCATCCGGGCGTTCCGGTAATAAACCCCCATCATGCCAGGATACTTTGATATTGCCTTTTCCATCTTTCCTTGGATAATTCAGATGAATAATGGATGCAGGCGGGCAGGCGTCCGTGTTTTGACTATCATTCCACATTTCTTTCCATACAATGCCAACGCTGCATTCTGCAGAATCAGGGTAATCAATCGGCAGGATCCTGTAGATCGGATCCATGATATGACAGGCCATATCTCCCAAAGCACCGGTTCCAAAAGCCCACCAGCCCCGCCAGTTAAACGGCAGATAAGCAGGATTATATTCCATCCATTTCGCCGGGCCAAGCCATAAATTCCAGTCCAATTCTTTAGGCACTTCAAATTTTCCTGATGGTGTAGGTATGCCCTGCGGCCATACGGGTCTGTTCGTCCATGCATGTGCTTCATACACTCTTCCGATCATTCCCTCATCAACCATTTCTTTGGCTTTTCTTACGCCATCGCCGGAGCCTCCCTGGTTCCCCATCTGTGTAACTACCTTATATTTTTTTGCAGCCTGTGCCAGTATTCTTGCTTCATAGATATCATGTGTCAATGGTTTTTGTGTATATACATGTTTGCCCAATTGCATGGCTGATAATGTGGCGGCTGCATGAACATTATCGGGAGTTGAAATAGAACAGGCATCAATATTATTTTTTTCTTTAGCCAGCATTTCCCTGAAATCCTTATAATAAGCAGCTTTAGGGAAACGTTCCCTGGATTTGGCCGCTTGCTTATCATCCACATCGCATAACGCAACTATGTTTACAAACTGACTTTTGGCAAATTCGGCCAGGTCACTTTCACCCTTTCCTCCTGCTCCGATTCCTGCAATGTTCAGTTTATCGCTGGGTGCGGTGTAACCACGGCCCAATACATGACGGGGAACAATGAAAAAAGCTCCACCCAATATCGCCGCGTTGCGGACAAAATCTTTTCTTGATATTGTGCTACCTTTTTTTACAGGAGTCATATAACAAATTTTGTAGTAAGATACTTAGAAAAGTCATACAAGTCATAAAGGTCATATATGTCATATAAGTCATACAGGTCAAATCGTTCACCTGATCTGAAGATTCCTGATTTGACCCGTATGACCAATTTGACTAATTTGACTTATTTAACTAATTTGACCGCATGATTACCTGGGACGATTTTGAGAAAATAGATATGAGGGCCGGAACCATTATTGAAGTAAATGATTTTCCAAAGGCAAGGAAACCGGCTTACCGGCTCACTATTGATTTTGGCGAAGCAATTGGACTGAAGAGATCGTCTGCACAGATAACGACTCATTACAGGAAGGAGGACCTGCTGAACCGCAAAGTGATTGCCGTAGTAAATTTTCCTGCCAAACAGATTGCTGATTTTGTCAGTGAATGCCTGGTACTGGGAGTGTATGATGAAAACAAAGATGTAATTTTATTGCAACCGGAACGGGCTGTAAAAAACGGAATGAGGATCGGTTGATCATGGCGGATATCTATACAACATATTACCATTCTCCTGTTGGCCTGCTGAAGATCAGCGGGACGGAAAAGTACATCAGTGAAGTTAGTTTTCATGACAAAACACATAAGGCGGAGGGGAAGAAAAAAAATATGCCGCCATTGCTTATCCAGTGTATCGAACAGCTTATTCAATATTTTAACGGGCAAAGAAGGGTTTTTGAGTTGCCGATTAATCAACCAGGCACCTCTTTTCAGCAGGGAGTTTGGGCTGAATTGATGCAAATTCCATTTGCAAAAACCATCAGTTATCTTGAACTGGCCAGAAGAACCGGCGATACCAAAGCAACAAGGGCCGTGGCCAATGCCAATGGAAAAAACGATGTTGCGATCATTGTCCCCTGCCATCGGGTAATAGGTTCAAATAAGGATCTGGTAGGTTATGCCGGGGGATTATGGCGAAAAAAATGGTTACTGGAGCATGAAGCGAAAGTGGCGTATGGGGTGCAAACGCTTTTTTAGATTCTGGATTCTGGTAGCAGGTCTCCTGATTATTTTCGATTATTTCTTTTGAAAATATCTATTCTGGTAAAAGTTAACGTTGAATCTTTTACCTCATAACTTTCCTCTCTGCTCATTTTTAATCGATTTTTACTTGATTCCAATATCTTATACTGTCTAATAATATTATTTGATTTATCTGATATAAATTCTATTATTCTAATTCCATTTGTCGTATTTTTTATAGATAACCTTCCTTTATATTTATTTCCCACATCTCCTTGCCACCATTCATAAAAAAAACTTCCATCTTTTTTAAGTTCAATATCTTTAGATTGATACGCAGCAAATAATTTACCACTTGGCCCCGAAGAACTATCCAGCTTCCATTTTCCTATAAAATAATTAGGAGATTGGTTTTTGCAGGATATAATAAAGCCAAGAATAAACAGATAAAAAATCTCATAAGTCAATAATTTCTTATAAGATTCAGCTTTTGAACAATTTCATAAAGAAAAAGAGTCAACATCCTGAAAACAAGAATCCAGAATCTAGATCAACTCATTACTTGTAAAAGCAAAAGGCAGGAGCAAACTGGCAGTTTTAATGATATAGACCTTACCTACCATTCCACCCATGATTAAACGAATCGGATTTTTTATTCTTGTTTCGTATTCCAGTAATGCCTGCCGGCACATACCGCAGGGAAAAATGGGATGGTCGCTTTTTACTTCTTCGCTGTTGTAGCTGATAGCAATACTTTTAATGGGCACTTTGGGATGCATCGTTGCTACAGATCCAAGAAGAACCCTTTCCGCACAGATTCCTACCGGGTATGATGCATTTTCCTGGTTTGTTCCTGCCACTACTTCGCCGTTTTCCATCATGGCAACAGCACCAACATGAAAATTGGAATACGGAGCATATGCCTGGTCCGTCACTGTCCTGGCCTCGGTTAATAACCAGGCATCCTGTTCAGTCAGCTGGCTGATATCATCATATACCTCATATTGAAATTCAAATTTATTTTCTTTCATACTTTAAGATAAGATTTTGCTTTAAAAACTCCAAACCCCTATTTCGGAGGCAAGCGATCCCGCCATGGGGCGGGAGAAGATTGGGAACGAAGTTCGATGGGATGTGGGTTATTTTACAAGGCGGAACAACCGTTTCCATCTCGGTCCTCCATCCCAACTGAACCAGATCAACCAGGCTTTGCCGACAATTCTGTCTTCGGGTACAAAGCCCCAAAAACGGCTGTCCTGTGATCCCTGGCGGTTATCCCCCATCATCCAGTAATAATCCATTTTAAAAGTATAGTCTGTTACTTCCTTTCCATTTAAATAAAATTTGTCATCTTTTTGAATGAAATCATTTTTCTCATACACCCTGATGGCTCTTTCATATATGGGATAGTTTTCAACAGTCATTTTGAGCGGAACTCCCTTTTTAGGGATCCATACTGCACCATAATTATCTCTTGTCCATTTATGAAGAGTATCATAAGGAAACACATCGCCACCTCCGCTATTGAAAGATTCATCCAGAACGATGGAAGTGGCAAAACCACTTTGCAACATTTTATCTTTTGCTTTTGTCGTCAATAACATCTGGAATGTATTGTTTCCGAGGTTTAAATATTCCTTCTTATCCAGATCAGAATCAACATCGTATTCTTCTTTCAGAATATCAAAATCAGGCAGATGTTTCGTCACTACGGTATAATATGATTCACTATTGGGTGGTAATGGTTGTTCTTTTCCATTGATAAATACGATGCCGTTTTTAACTTCCAGCATGTCTCCCGCCACACCCACACATCTTTTAATGTAGTTGTCAGTCTTATCCACAGGATGAACAACAATAGGAAATCTACCCGGGTTGTTAAAAACGTCATTTGCAAAAGCTTTTTCATCCGGGGATCCGGTTATGAGCCATCTTTTCAGATCATAATATGGCCGGGCTGATTCAAAATCTTTGGCATGAATAACGGTATCACCTGCCGGGAAATTAAAGACAACAGCATCCCCTCTTTTTACTGGTGATGAAAACCATCTCATATAAGGCAATTGCACAGACTTTATATAAGATCTACCATTACCGATCGGTAGATAATTATGAACAAAGGGAACTGATAAGGGTGTATTCGGTATTCTCGGGCCATAGCTAAGTTTGCTGACAAAAAGAAAATCCTTCACCAGCAATGTTTTTTCCATTGAAGCTGATGGTATGACATATGCTTCAAAAACAAAAGTGCGGATCAATGTGGCGGCCACTACGGCAAAAATGGCTGCATCCACCCATTCCCTCCAGCCTTTTTTCTTGTGTTTTTTTACTGCTTCGGGCCCGATAAATTTCGGGTCTTCTTTATAAGCGAGCCAGGGAAAATAAAAAGGGGCAAAAATAGCAGCCAGGCTATGTTGGCCGAGTGAAAACCTGCCAAACGCTTTTGCAAATTCAATAAATATCCCTGGGCTAATGAACCATCCCACCACCGGGATGAATTGCCAGAATACCCAATGCTTTGGTCTTTTTGTCAACTCTTGCATCACCCATGTATTATAAAAAGGTACATAGGCCTTCCAGGAAGGGGCTCCGGCCTTTACAAACAGTTTTGCAAAACCAAAAGACGGGAGAAAAACGATAAGCGTACCGACAAGGTAAACAATGAATAAATGATATAAGGGCATGAACCGTATTTTATAGCTGACAAAAGTATCGTAAATATCTGCCTGTCAAAATTTTAATATTCAATGGTTTGCTAATACCGGGTGCTGGATTCTGGATGCTGGTTACTTGTTTTTCAAAGTACAAAGTTCACTCCTGCTATAAAAACTGTTCGCATGCCAGCAACTAGTAACCAGCATCCAGAATCCAGTAACCAGCATCCAGCATCCAGCATCCTACTTCGGCATTACATAACTTTTTACATCTTCTGCTGTGATATGTTTTCCGGAAAGAATAACAAGCCGTTCCACTACGTTTCGCAGTTCCCTTATATTACCTGTCCAGTTATATTGTTGCAGCAATTTGATCGCATCTGCGTCAATGGCTTTTTGTGCGGTGCCATAATCAGCACAGATCTCCTGGAGAAACTTCTCCACAAGAATCGGGATATCATCCCGCCTGTCATTGAGTGAAGGAACATGAATAAGAATGACACTTAATCGATGATAAAGGTCAAGACGGAAATTTTTAGATTCCACCTCCTTCAGCAGGTCTTTATTGGTGGCGGCGATCACCCGTACATCCACGCTAATGTCTTTATCAGCTCCCACTCTTGTGATCTTTCCTTCCTGCAAAGCTCGGAGCACTTTTGCCTGCGCATTAGCACTCATATCACCGATCTCATCAAGGAAAAGAGTTCCGCCATTGGCTGATTCAAACTTGCCGATACGTTGTTTGATAGCTGATGTAAAAGAGCCTTTCTCATGACCAAAGAGTTCACTTTCGATCAACTCTGTCGGGATAGCAGCACAATTTACTTCCACCATCGGGCCATCTGCACGGTTGCTTTTTTCATGCACCCATCTTGCCACCAGCTCTTTTCCAACTCCGTTATCGCCGGTAATGAGTATCCTGGCATCAGTTGGTGCAACCTTATCAATCGTTTCCTTAATTTTTTTAATGGGCATTGATTCACCAATCATTTCCTGCACCCGGCTCACTTTCCTTTTCAGCACTTTGGTTTCAGTAACGAGAGTGCTTTTATCCATCGCATTGCGGATGGTGATAAGCAGGCGATTCAGGTCCGGTGGTTTGGATATAAAATCAAAGGCGCCTTTTTTTACTGCCTCTACTGCTGTTTCAATATTACCATGACCCGAGATCATGATAATGGGCACATCAGCATTTATTTCTCCGGCTTTTTGCAGGAATTCAATGCCATCCAGCTTTGGCATTTTAATATCGCATAATACAAGATCGTAGGCTTTTTCTTTGAATTTCTTCAATCCTTCTTCACCATCAGGTGCTTCATCAATCTTGTAGCCTTCAAAAGACAGTATTTCCGTAAGGGTTTTCCGGATTGCTTTTTCGTCGTCAATGATCAGTATTTCCGCCATCAAATGTTCATTTTATTCCATAAAAGTAATTGATTTGGCGGGAAGAGGGCAAGAACGATGCCGTTAATCATAAGTTTGACACGGGAGGCATGCAAAGAAACGATCAGAGAGAATTGAAGGAGGAATGAATATTATACAACACTTCATCAGGATTCGATTTTGCTGATTGTTTTATTTGCAAAAAGGAAAAGCTGGATTAAGTTGGATAGATCAGAAAGGCAGAGTTTAAAGCCCTCCTGAGTTTATCGAAGGAAGGGGTTTGGGGTAAAATAGAGGCCGGGTAGAAACCCAGCCTCGTTTTAAAATCCAATATCCTATGAAAAACCATTGTAAAGATGCGGTTTAACAGCCAATACGCTGCACTAAAAACGAAATTTATTTTTGAAAAGTAATTTTACCAAAGACTGAGGAAATGTTATTTCACCATATACATCACTTCTTTAACCAGTTTTACTGTCCGGGGAACATCCGGCAGGGCAGCTGCCACCAGGTTGGGGGCATAATGAAGCGGGGCATCCGCAGCTGTGATCCGGCGGATGGGTGCATCTAAATAATCAAAACCTTCTTTTTGTATGCGGTAAGTAATTTCAGACGAAACAGAACCAAACGGCCATTGCTCTTCGACAATTACAAGCCGGTTTGTTTTCTTTACACTTTCCAGTATAGTCATCCAGTCGAGCGGACGGATAGTACGGAGATCGATCACTTCTGCACTGATACCTTCTTTTTCCAACTCATCTGCTGCGCCTAATGCAACTTTCATCATTTTATTAAATGAAACGATGGTTACATCCCGGCCCGCTTTCTTAATATCTGCTTTTCCCAGTTGTATATAGTATTCTTCAACAGGGACATCAGATTTTTCGCCATACATCTGTTCACTCTCCATGAACATAACAGGATCTTCTTCATACCGGATTGCCTGCTTTAGTAAACCTTTGGCATCATATCCATTGCTGGGTGAAACAACTTTGATTCCCGGGATGTTAGCAAATAAAGATTCAAAAGCTGTCGAATGTTGAGCGCCTAACTGGCCGGCAGATCCATTGCCTCCCCTGAATACAATGGGACAGGATATTTGCCCGCCACTCATTGCCAGCATTTTAGAGGCAGTGTTGAGAATTTGATCTAAAGCCAAAACGGCAAAGTTCCATGTCATGAATTCGACTATGGGCCGAAGACCATTCTGAGCTGAACCTACTCCTACCGCAGTAAATCCAAGCTCTGAGATAGGCGTGTCAATGACTCTTTTGGGACCAAATTCAGCTAACATTCCCTGGCTCACTTTATATGCGCCGTTATACTCGGCCACTTCCTCTCCCATCAGGTAAACTCTTTCGTCCCTTCTCATTTCCTCACTCATCGCTTCACGGAGTGCATCACGAAACGCAATTGATCTTGCCATTGTTTGGAGTTGATTTAAGGGGGGCAAAAATAGTACAGACTGTATATATTACCTAAAGTTTCGTAACACAAGGACCCTGTCCTGTTACATCCCTGCACAGGATCATTTATGGATTAAATAAAAGGAAAGAATATTTATAGGTTTCTTAAGACTGAAAGATGATAATTATTGCCCGATCCCTAATTCTTTAATACATTTTTTGCCTAATTCAGTTCCCGTTTCCTCTGTTCCTTTGGTGGTGGCCTCTTGATATGAAGAATACATTTCTTTCATTCTGTCCAGGACACAACTGCAATAATTGGTGGCCTTTTGTTCACCCAAACTTTCTATAAGGGGAGTTGTACATGCCCTCATCCACTGATTTTCATCGCTTCTTGACCAGTTGTTAACAGTATTATTATCAGCATTTCCTTTAAGCAGAGCCATACACTCTTCTCCGGCTCTTTTTCCTTCTTCTTCAGTCCCATTTCTATCCATTTCCGCTAAAGAAGCATACTTAGCCTGAAATTTTTCCAAAAGACAGGGGCAAAAAGTTCTGGCAGCTTCCTCGTTATTATTCACGGTGGTCAGGCATTGTTCATTAAATGATCTTATATCACTGCTTGACCAGTTGTTTTTTTGGTTGAAATCATCCTTATTACTGTTATTATCATCCGTATTCCGGTTATCGTTTTTGCCATAATCGTCTTTATCCCGGTTATTTGTATTTTGATTTTTGCCATTCTTGTTATTGTTACAGGAAACAACAAAAAAAGCAAAGGCCATCAGGAAAACAAGTAATTTTTTCATGGTAATTAGTTTTGGAGATTTTTTAAACGGGTGTTCATCTTACAAAGTAACTATTCTTTTTAATCCGGAAAAATTTATGGATGATGAGTTTTAAACATTATTGACTGCTTGCATGAATGATCTTAATTTTCCGGGATCCAGTCGCCCTTCCGTTCTCACAGCACTGCAAACGTCCACCCCAAAGGGTTGCACAATAGCAATAGCTTCTGCTACGTTATTAGGTTGCAGACCGCCAGCCAGGAAAACCGGTATTGCAACAGATTCAACAATTATTCTACTGATGGTCCAGTTATGTGTGTTCCCTGTTCCACCCAATGTTTTTATAGCTGCCTTCGGATCACCACTGTCCAGAAGAATGGCATCTACCTGGTGATGTATGTTCATTGCCTGCTCAAGACTCTCCTCTCCTGACACATGAATTACCTGTACAATGCGCAAATAAGGAAGGGCATCCCTGATTTGCCGGTAAGTTCCTTCCATTAATTCATCAACTATCTGCACGGTATTGACATGGGTTCTGTTCAGGTGATTAATAATACCGGTTGCTGATTGTTCACTCGTCAGCAGAAAAGAAGAAACCGGTGGATGAATAGTTTTCGCAATTGCTGCAATAAGGTCATCTTCAATAGGGCCTGGTCCGCTGGGCATTTTACCAACCAGTCCCAGCGCATCTGCGCCGGCATGAATAGCCATCTTAGCTTCCTCCACTGAGGAGATGCAGCATATTTTAATTCTTGTTCTCATTTATTATTGAAATCAAATATGGAGAAAGAAGCAAGAACTTGTTTTATTCCCTGATCAGGAATTTTTCCCCAATTGTATTTACCCGGTAAAATTTTCCACCTTCAATCAGTAAAGCCTCCGAAAGGCCTGCTGCATGATGAACATCTGTATCAAAAACTTTGCCGCCATACCAGGTACTTATTGTATCCGCTACAACCGTATGGCCGGTAGCAATTTGCCGGATGTTGAATTTTGAAATTGTGCTGTCTATTTGTCCGGGAGTTGCTTTTAGACTACCCTGGTAATAACCCCGGTACCAGAAAGGGCCTGATTGACTAAAGATGGTCTCCTGCTTTTTATTATCATACAGGCTTGTACTGTCCGCATAAAAAGGACGGGCCTGTTCATTAATCCCTGAAATAGAAACATTCATCCTGTTCATTTCGGCAGATATGCCAGCATGAACATAGAGCATATCACCTACCTTTTCAATAATGTTTTTTGTGCGTAGCCATCTGCCGAGTTCTGAATTCTCACCATAAAGATCTACGTAATGTTCGCCAAGCAGCGCTGCACTCTCTTTATATTTCGATTGCACATAGCGTATATCACCACTCATATTCATTATTTCATGATTACCGAGAATAAAGTGTACATATCCCCCGGCTTCTTCTGCTTTTTCCTCCAGCGAATAAATAAGCCAAAGTACTTCTGTTACCTGGCTTCCCCGGTCAAAAAAATCGCCGGTAAGAACAAGGTGACCCTCAGCAAAGATCCAGTTGAAATTGTTATCAATGACTCCGTTGGCCTGCAGCAGTTTCCTGAATGGTCTGAAATTTCCTTCAATATCTGAGATGACCATTTGTTTATTTACTTTTTTGTATTCACTTTTTTCAACCTGTAGCTTTTTCTTTAGCTTAACAGGAAATGTTTTGCCGGGTTCATCAGTAGCCACAATGATGGATAAAGATTCCTTTTGCGACAGGGCTATGCTGTCTGCCCTGATCAGTTTTGATCCGTGATTATCCAAAATGTATTTCGCAAATACCCTGTCTTTTTTATACAAGACATAGGGGCCGTCAATTTGTTCAGTGTGCATTGTTCCCGGGGCTGTTTTGTGATTGCATTGCTTGTCAGGAAGAACAAATCCTGCAAGCACCAGGGGCGAAAAAGCCAAAAGCATTTTTTTCATATATATCCCTTTATCCATGGTTTTAATACAGACAACACCGGGGCTGGAATTGGTTGTCCCGTTTTAATGCGAAACTAAACAATTTGAAATATTTTATGAATGGCTGGTTTGCCATTCTTGAGCCGTCATTTCGAATTTTATCTCGCCTTTTCCATGTGTGCCTGCCTCTTTCCAGCCGGCTCTCCGGTAAAATGCTTCTGCCCTTGTGCCGGGTGCAGTGCCCAGCCAGATCGTTTCATCAGTTTGACGAAAGTACCAATCCATCATTTCATCATGCAATCTCCTGCCAATTCCTTTTTGCTCAAACCGGGGTTGGATAAATAAGGCCCAGACATTGTGACCCAGAACCGAAACAATGGCAAACCCGGCAATCGTATCATTAATTTCACAGACCCATCCTTTCCCCCGGTGGGTAATATAATCTTCTACGTCTTTATCTGAAACAAGAGCAGGATTGGAAAGGGTGTTTTCTTTAACGGAATTCCTTACCCATTGAATTGCTGCTATGTCTGCTGCTTGTGCTTCTCTGAAAATCATCAGGGAAAAATTGTTGTCAATAGATCAGGAGTCCTTAATTGATTATTGGAGCCGGGAATACACTGCCGTGTTTTCGAATTGTCCCCGGTGAAAAAAGTCTTCTTTAAAATAAGCTTCTCGTACAAAGCCGGTTGATTCCAGTACGGCAGCGGATGCAATATTATCCGGGTTGATACGGGCCTCAACACTGTGTAATCCCAACTTTGAAAAGCCATAGTCCAGTGTTTTCAGAATGGTTTCTTTCATGATCCCTTTTCTCCAGTATTCCGGATCAAGCACATAGCCAATTTCGGCCCGGTAATGCTCTTTCAGCATTCGCCAGAAACAGATACTGCCGATCACCTTCAACGGATTTTCTTTTAATACAATCGCCCACATAATGCCGTCATTTTTATCAATATCATTATTTATACGGGTGATAAAATCTTCCGCTTCTTTAATGCTTGCAGCCGGTTCCTTGCTCAGAAACTGTAAAATGCTTTGATCGGAGCGAAGAAAAAAGATCTCCGGGGCATCCCCCATTGTTATTCTCCGCAACAAAAGCCTTTCGGTTGACAATTCAGGAAAAGGGTTAAAGTTAGGCTGAAGCATGGGCCTTAAAGTTAGAAGAATAGCGGTCAGGCACAAAATGAAAAGGAATTTAGTAGTCCAGGGTCACTTTAGTTTTGTAAAGGCAGGCGGCACCCAAAGCAGCGTAAATCATCACATCAGGGGAAATACCGTACCTTTAACCGCATTGGCCGGAGACACTGGCATTCTTTCCTCCGGGTAGGACAAATTTCTATTCTTAATTAAAACAGATTTTTTAAAAAATAAAAGCAACACAAACCATTATGGCCGAAACCTGGAATAAAAAAGAAAGGGAAAAGAAAAAACAACAGGACCGGAAGGAAAAAGCAGAAAGAAAGCTGGAGCGGAAAGAAAATGCAAAAGAAGGCAAAAGCTTTGACGACATGCTTGCCTATCTTGATGAAAACGGGAATCTTTCTAACAAACCACCTGATCCCAGGAAAAAGGTTAATATAAAACTGGAAGACATTGAAATTGGCGTTCCCAAGCAACTACCCGTTAACCCCGAAGATCTGATACGAAAAGGAGTTGTTACTTTCTTTAATGATTCCAAAGGCTATGGGTTTATTAAAGACCTCGAAACCCAGGAAAGTGTTTTTGTACATATTAATTCACTGACAGAAGAAATAAAGGAGCACAATAAAGTAACTTTTGAAGTAGAAATGGGCCCCAAAGGTGCCAATGCTGTAAGGGTTAAGCTGGTTAAGTGACAGGAAATTCAATCCCGGACCTGTATAAATTGCTTTATGCAAGAACAAAACCCTGACACTAATCTTCTTCTTTATTCTTCAGATCTTTTTTGTCTTCCGGTGTCAGAATTTTAAAATAAGTGGCGACAAACCTGTTGTTGACGATTTTCCCCTGCACTTTTGCTTTCCTTACCGATTCACAGAAACCATCTTTGGCATGAGCATCTCCATGATCATCAATGGATGTTCCATCCACGAAATAAGATTTCCCGTTGATTTTAACCGCAAGATCACAACCTTTGCCGGCCATTTGGAACTGGCACTGACCACAGGAAGCCTCCACAATTTGTATTTTCCTGGTTGAATCTGGTTGGGCATCCCCGACCGAATTGTTTTGGGCAACCGATGTCAGCGCAAAAAGGCTTAAAAGAATTATACTGAGAAGGGTCTTCATAAAACTTTAATATTCTCCGGGCAAAGTAATTAATTAACCGGACATAAAAGATAATAATACTGGCTAACTGCAAATCACGGAAGACGGTCAGCTATTAGCAGGAAAAGAGATGTAGTTTTATTAAAATACATAATTAACCCGATTATTATTAAATTCGGGCATAGTACAAGTATTAACTCTGATCAGTAATGACTTCGAATTCCAAATCTTGCCAGGCGCTGTTTAAAAAATATTTGTTCTCCATTGTTTTTTTGTTATTTGTCCGCTCTGTATTTTCTCAAAAAACAATTGCGGACAGCCTGCGTAAATCACTCACTGCTGAAAGCTCAGACACCGGCAGGGTGCGCCTGATGTGGAACCTGGCTTATGCTATGAGCAAATATGAACCTGATTCTGCTTTAACTATAGTACAGGAAGGATTATATCTCGCTAAGAAAATCAAGGACCAGGAAGGAGAATCAAGATCGCTTGGCATTTTGGCCAATACCTTTGTGAAAATTGGCAACTATACCCGTGCACTCGAGTTTAATATTCAAAAATTAAAACTGGAAGAAAAAAGAAACAACCCCCGGAACCTTAGCAGTGTTTTAATGAATATTGGAATTGTGTATGTGTTCCAGGAAGAGTACAGGAAAGCCCTGGAATATTACTGGAAAGCTGATTCTGTCATGAACCAATTTAACGTGAAAGATCTCAGGTATAACATAGTTTTAAACCTGGGAGATGTATTCGACCGGCTTGATGTTTCTGATTCGGCCCTGATATATTTCAACAAATCCCTGGAACTGGCCAATAAACCTGAAGATTACCTGGCTAAAAAACCGGACGATTATAAGATCGGGAAATCCCTGACTGGCCTTGGCCATAGTTATCGCAAACTGGGTAGCTATCCACAGTCATTGATTAATTATCAAAGAAGTATTGTTTATCTCCAGGCTGCTGATGATGATGAAACATATTGCGAGGCCACATTAGGTCTCGCCAAACTCTACCGGCTGATGGAAAAACATGATTCTTCGGGTTATTTTGCGAAACTGTCCTATTCTGTTGCAAAAAAAGACGGGTTACTTCCCCTTGAATTGGAAGCGGCAGAATTCCTGGTCGAACATTATAAGGAGGAAAGAAATATTGACAGCGCCTTTGCTTATATTAATTATGTGCATGACATAAATGATTCTGTAAACAGTAAAAGCCGGGTCAGGCAATTACAGATCATTTCAAGCAATGAACAATTCAGGCAAAGAGCACTTGAAGAAAGCAGGAGACTTGCCAATGTAGAACGTTCTCAGCAATTACAGATGCTCCTGATTGCAATTTTTATTCCCGGCCTTTTTCTCATGACTCTTATACTCAGCCGGGTAAAACTACATTTACAGGCCATCCGTTTGCTGGGTGTTCTTTCGCTCCTCTTCTTTTTTGAATATCTCACGCTCCTGCTTCATCCGACTGTAGCAACATTGACAAATCATACTCCTATATATGAAATCCTGATTTTTGTGGTACTGGCTGCTATATTAATTCCTGCACACCACAGGTTGGAACACTGGCTGATACATAAACTTATTCACCACAGAATCCATCATACAGAACAGGGTAAAAAGCATGAGAAGGCGCCATCTGAAGTCTAAAAAAAATCACCTGCCTGAATTTCTTTCACAATATTGCGAATTCGTTCAAGGCCGGTGATTCAGATCAGTTACAAACAATAAACTAATTAGTACCCCCGTCAACCGGCTTTTTAACTACTGTATCTTCCGGAGTCTTTTTGTCTTTACTGCTTTTATTGCCACATGAAGAAACAACAAAAGATAACAGGAATACTCCCAGGATGAGCCGGTAAGCAGGTTTTGGCATTTTTAAATTCATATGAAAATAATTTAGACTATAAGAATACGAAAAGTATTGAATAACTCCAAAAAAGAAAGATTTTCCCCGGCTGTTTAATCGTTCCGGCTATTTGGCACAGGATATAAAACCTTACAAATAAAGGATTGACGATGTCATGAAGAATCGTATTCTCTTTGATTTGCGGTAATAATTTTAATAACCTGAAAAATATTACTTTTAGCTAACCATGAACAGCTTTTTATGAGAACAAGACTTATTTCAATTCTTTTTCTGTTTTTTGCAAACAACTTTATAATGCACAGCCAGGATATTTATCATTTAAAATATAAATCTCCTGATGTAAATGATACCGCCACTTATGCTGCTTTTTTTTCACTCTCTGCCGATGGAACCGGAATCGTCAGGGTAAAACCTGTACATAACAACAATCTGACGGTTGAAATGACATTCCAGGAACAATATGCTATGAATAAAGAAGGCATGCCGGATACTACTAAACTGGTATACCCGGGAATGGACCCTGTAATTGTGAAGGGTGATACGAATACTAAGTTTGTCCCGGTTATATTCTGGTTTAAAATTAATAAGGATAATTTGTATGATCCATGGGCTGTCACGGCCGTTTCGGAGAAATCCGATCCGTCTGAAAGTAATTTAATATCAGCTGATTTTATAAAGATCAGGGACCTGGGCAAAAATGAAACCCTTGTTGCCGGCTTTTTTGCAAATACCAGTGCTTATTATAAAAATATTTTTGTTAATGCCAGGGGTTCACTTTCAACGGATGAAACAAAGAATATTCATATGTACCTTGTAGTTGTCGCAAGTACGAAAGACCCCACTCTTAGTACTTATGCTTTAAATGACGCTAAACGGGTTATAACTTTGTTTGCTGAAATCAGTAAATTTATTTTGGGATTACCGGATGATAATTTCCATCTTGAAACCATTTATGGGGAAAATTACAGCAGGGCCAGTGTCGAGGAAGCGTTAAAAAAACTTCCTGCGACTAATAAAAATAATAACCTGGTTATTTTCTATTATTCGGGTCATGGATTTCATGATAAAAATAAACCAGAAAAAATTTTCCCCTTTTTTGATCTGCGGGATCCCAGGAAAAGACCGTTTAGATACAAAGATACAATAGCCCAGGCCCGGGATTTAGAAACAAATTCGCTAAATGTCCAGGATATTTATAACAGCATACTGGCAAAAGGCAACCGGTTCAATCTTGTATTAAGTGATTGCTGTAATGATACTGTCGCAGCGCCAAAGAAACTGGGTTTGCGGCCACCGGGGCATAAGGGGGGCCCTCCAAAACCAACTATTGCTAATGTGAGGGCCTTATTTATGAATAAACAACCTGTCAACCTGTTAATGACGGCGGCGAGTAAAGACGAAGAGGCTATTGTAACACTTTCTTTTAATTCATATTTCACTTATAATTTCCGGCAGTCATTAATTAAATATTTAACAGAAACATCATTTCCTACCTGGAAAAAGGTATTTGATGACGCAAAAAGTCAAACCAGCAAACAGGTAAGTCTTCTTCCCTGCGAAGAAAAAAATAAATGCCCGAAACAAACTCCCAGGGTATTGGAAAAATAAGGATAAACCGTTTTTTGATCTGGCCCAAACATGCAAATTGCGAACTTTGAAAAGGGTGTCGTCTTTGTTTCCGTTTCTGCTATCCGCCATCCGCCTGCCGGGTGTTCTTCCGCTGCCGCCGACTGCAGCAAAAAACTTTTTCACCACAGAATGCATCATAGGGATCAGGATAAAAAACATGAGAAGGCAGCATCTGAATATAAAAAAATCACCTGCCCGATTTTATTTATCATTTATAACGAAATAATTTCAGACAGGTGAATCATAGAAATTGCGAACAATAAAACTTTAAGTACCCGGGTCAACAGACTTTTTCTGTACTGAATCCGGTGTAACTGGCTTGTTGGTGCCCGGATCAACCGGTTCATTTGTTCCCGGGTCAACAGGCTTTTTCTGTATTGAATCTTTTGAAGCCTCTTTTTCTTTACCCTTTTTATTGCCACATGAAGCAGCAACAAAAGAAAACGAGAATACTCCCAGGATGAGCCGGTAAGCAGGTTTTGGTATTTTTAAATTCATATGAAATTAATTTAGGCTAAAAGAATACTAAAAATTATTGAATAATTCCAAAAGAAAGATTTTCCCGGATGTTTAATCATTCCGGCTTTTGACCGGGATATAAAATTTGACAAATACCAGGTTGATGATGTCATAAAGAATCATACTCTCTTGGATTCGGGCTCAGGAGTTTTAATAACTCAAAAACCATTATTTTTAGTTAATCTAAAAAAAAGCTTTTTTATGAGAGCAAGGTGTATTTCAGTTTTTTTGCTGCTTTTTGCAGGTAGGATTACAGGGAAAGCACAGGACATTTATCTTTTAAAATATAAATCTCCCGATGTAAATGATATGACCACTTATAATGCTTTTTTTTCACTCTCTGCCAATGGAACCGGTATCGTCAGGGTAAAACCCGTTAATAACAGCAACCTGACAGTGGAAATGAAATTCCAGGAACAATACGCTACGGATAAAGAAGGATTGCCTGACACCGCTAAACTGGTTTATCAGGGAATGGACCCTGTAATTGTAAAGGGCGATAAGAATATTAATTTTGTTCCCGTTACATTCTTGTTTAAAATTAATAAAAATAATTTTTTTGATCCCTGGGCTGTTACTACTGTTTCGGGAAATTCCGCTCCTTCTGAAACTAATTTAATATCCGCAGATTTTATAAAAAGCCAGGACCTGGCAAAAAATAAAGACCTTGTTGCCAGCTTCTTTGCAGATACCAGCACCTATTATAGAAATCTTTTTGGTCCCAAATCAAGAGGTGGTATGCTTACGCCAGAGGAAAAAAAGAATACCCATATGTATCTTATAGTGGTTGCAAGTACGAATGACGTTACACTTCAGCCCAATTGCTTAATTGATGCCAGGAAGGTTACAAATATGTTCTCTGAAATTGCTAAAAACGTTTTGGGGTTACTGCCCCGTAATATACATATTGACAGCATATATGGGAACAATTACAGCAGGGCTAATGTTGAGGTGGCGCTAAAAAAGCTTCCCACAACTAATAAAAATAATAATCTTATTATTTTCTATTATACAGGTCATGGATTTCATAATAATAAATTTCCGGGTAAAATATATCCTTTTTTTGATCTGCGGGACCCCTCAAAACAGAAGTTCTTTAAGGACCTTCAAACACAAACGTTAAACGTTCAGGATATTTATGATACTATACTGACAAAAGGCGCACGGTTCAATCTGGTATTAAGTGATTGCTGTAATGATACCGTCGCAGCGCCAAAGAAAAAGGGTTTGCAGCCACCGGGTCATAAGGGCCTTTCAAGAGCAAATTTTGATAATGTAAAGGCGTTATTTATGAATAAACAACCCGTCAAAATATTAATGACGGCGGCGAGTAAAGACGAACAGGCTATTGTGACACCTTCTTTTAATTCATATTTCACCTACTTTTTCCTGCAATCATTAACCACCTATTTAAGTCCCGAAAAAGGGTTTCCTACCTGGCTGCAGGTAATGGCTGCTGCACAAAGTCAAACAATCAGGCAGGTAAGTGGTCTTCCCTGCACAGAAAAAACAAAATGTCCGAAACAAACTCCCAAGGCGCTTATACCGGGAATAAAATAAATAAAAGATAAGATAAGCATGATGTAATTATATCACCGGTTACAGGAATAATGAAAATCTACTTTACTGTCAAGTCATGGTTAAAATATTTTTTCATTGGAAATCGGCTGATAAGGGCATTCCATTTTTTTGTACTTCTGAAATTCTTCCAGGAAGGGTCAAATCGTAATACCCAAGAGTACCGAAACCCTTTTTTCATTGATTCTTCCAACCATTTCCAGGCTGCAGTCACATTCCCCGTTTTAGCATACTGACCGGCAATGGTATAGATTGTATTTGGATTATTGGAACTGAGAACCAGGTAATCCTTGAAAAATAATATTGCTTTTGCTGGTTGCCGGGATAACAGGTATAACCTGCCCATCAGGTCAAATGTTTCGGGCAGCACATAGGGATAGATGGCCTGTGCTTCTTCAATTATTTTTTTGGCCTTTTCAAACTGGCTGGAATGGACAAGAAATTCAGCGAGGAGTAACCTTTTTGGAAAATTGATTTGCTGATGATCGTATAAATAATTCAGTTGCTCCAGCCCTGCCCTGTTTTTATAAAGGGCTTTGCAAACATCGATTAAATTTAACCGGGCTCCGGCATTGCCGGGAATTAAATCCACCGATTTGGAGTAATATGGATAAGCCTGTTTTTTTGAACCGGTCCAAACATAAATATTGCCAATTTTAAAATTGATATCATTCCGGATGATTACAAATCCCGAAAAAAATAATTGTAATGCAATCAATTTCCCTGGCTGCATAAGAATTCCTGCTCATTAACCTAAAGTTAATTGGTTTTATTATTTTCTGAATCAATGCAACTGAAAATGATAATAACTCATTTTGCATTCCGGCAGACAGACATGTTTTTTGTTCTGCATGAACTATTGTGTCAATTCAAAGATAAATTGCGGGTTTGCCGATTAAAGTTGTATCTTCACTGGGTGATTAAAAGTTCTTCCAACATTCAGTCCTGATCAGTATCAATTCTTACTCTTCGTCTTAGTAATAGTTTATCCTCTCTTTACTTTTTGCTGCGGTTCTTTTTCACGGGCATTTCTATTTTTTTTATCTAAATTATTGTTTTATGAACATGTACGTTTCAAATCTGAGTTTTCATACTTCAGATGATGACCTGAGAAAATTATTTGAGCAATTCGGCGCTGTTTCATCTGCCAAAGTGATCACAGACCGGGAAACCGGTCGTAGCCGTGGTTTCGGATTCGTTGAAATGGGATCGGATGAGGAAGCAAAAGAAGCCATTAAAGGACTTAACAGCAAAGAAGTTGAAGGAAGGGCTATGTCTGTATCTGTTGCCAAAGAAAAAAGCACAAGGGCAGATAATAAGAGGTGGTAAGAGGTTGAATAGTTTTTGAAGCACATGCAAACAGGTTCTTTTTTAGTAATTTATTTTTACTGGTAAAGATCCCTGTGAGCTTGTGTAAATGGTTCAGCAGGATTATTAACAGATCCGGTTGAACAAGAGCTTGCTTACAAATAATGCAGATCATTTTGTCTGCCATAAATCGTTTAATATAGATGCCAACCATTTTACAGATCGCTAACGCGGACAGGAATCTTTCTTCTTTAATAAAAGGGCTGAAAGCAGCCAACCTGGAAGAGACCTTAAATGGTATTGGTCCTTTTACAATTCTGGCCCCGGTAAATCTGGCTTTCGGAAATCTTAATCCACCCGAAACTTTTGATAACCTGGTGGATCAAACCAAGAAAAACAGCAGGCTTTCGGATATATTGACTTTTCATGTTATTACCGGGAAAAAATTAGTAAAAGATCTCAGGGATGGTCAGAAATTACCGACGGTCAACGGTAAGGAAGTAGCTGTAACAGTAAAAGATGGTGAAGTCAGGATTAACGGCGCCAAGATACTGGCCCGTGACAGGCAAGGCTCCAATGGAGTAGTTCATTCGATTGATGCTGTTTACCTGCCCTCATTATAATTGAATCTTTACCTGGATTATCATTTGTTGTAATCATATTTTTAAAAGCGGCTAATGAAAAAAGATACTATTTTTCAGTTCGTTTGTTTTATTACAAATCTTGAGCTGGATGAATTTGTGCCGAAATGGGAACATTATGCCAAAAGGCTGATGAATAAAAAAACCGAACCGGCACTGCTGCAACTGGTAGCAGGAACAAAAAACAGGTTCCGGTATATATCACAGCATGAGTGGCCTGACCAGGATTTCCAGTTTTCCTTTATGGATGAACGCCGGTCAGAGCATTTCCCGGAACATAACGTAAAAGTAGTGCAAACCGGAGGTTACATACCGCTGCACGTTGAAAAAAGACACGCTGAAGATGATGGAGATGTAAAACTGATCTCTTTTATCAGCCATAATGAAAATGACATTGAATTTTACCGGCGGCTGACTTTATATCGTCACCTGAATATTTACCAGGCTTTTTATGAAAGCTGCTCCTATGGATATGTACTGGAATTTTTTGTTCCCGAAAAAGATGCGGACGAACTGTTGTTTCAATTAAAACAAAGGCCCTGCGCAACGGAGACCGGTATTTATAAAGAATGCTTTGTTCCCCATGCTTGAGCGCCGATTCCGTTAATTACTCCATCTTTAAAATGCTGATCATCAGAAATAATTGGTGATTTTTTTCTTCCCCTGTACCTTAAGCGACAGTAATTTATTTTAATAATATCACAAAAAAGTCCCGCTGTCGAAAACTCATTTTTTAAAACAGATACTTTCATTATCTTCCCCGCTTTCAGCAGGTATGAGGGAAAAGAGCTGAGGTGTATCTGTACGGCTAAAAAACCAGCAGGTATTAAAATACAATAAGCAGTTTTGGAAGATAATCCAAAGCGCTGATTTTACTGAACTTTAAATTAAATGGCTATGACTAATAGCTCTATTGTTAAAACCAGCAAGTCCTATGTCGAGGAAGGGCAAGGGGAACCTATTATTCTTTTATATGGCTTATTTGGCTCGGTTAAGAATTTTGCACCGTTGGTACAACACCTGAAACAATCTCACCGGGTCATCGTTCCTGTTTTTCCCTTCTTTGAGCTGGGTATATCCATCAATATATTTTCACTGACAGAATTCCTTCATCAGCTGACCAAAGATCTCCGGCTGGAAAAGTTTCATTTGCTTGGCAATTCTATGGGGGGGCATATTGCTTTGTTATATACTTTAAAATATCCCGGACAAGTGGCGTCATTAATTCTTAGTGGGAGTTCCGGTTTGTACGAAAGCGGTATGGGTGACAGTTTTCCAAAAAGAAGTGATTACAACTATATTAAAACAAAAGCGGAATTGACTTTTTATGATCCGGCTATAGCCTCCAAAGAATTGGTTGACGAAATATATGCAACAGTGAACAGTCGCAAAGCTCTCCAGATATTATCCCTTGCAAAATCCACTATTCACAACAACCTGGAAAAGGACTTATCGGGCATCCGGACCAATTGTTGCCTGATCTGGGGACGAAATGATATCATTACCCCTCCCCGGGTGGCTATAAAATTTAAAGAGCTCATACCCCATTCAAAATTATTCTGGATTGACCAATGCGGACATGTTCCTATGCTTGAGACGCCGGAAGCATTCAACAGCACACTGGATATTTTTTTAAACTCCTTATGTGAGAATCCCTGTAAACGATTTGCTGATTGCTCTTTTACCGGAATAAATTAAACGGGTATTACAGGCATCGTTTTATAACTGATCCTTTAAAAAATTGCCGCAATTTTTTTTCTTTGCAATATCTTTTGCAATTTTCCTGGCTTCTATTCCTATTTCCCGCAGCATGCCCATAGGAGAAACATAAAACCCGCAGAAGTACAATCCCTCTTTTCCAAAATAGGTTTGTTTACTGATCGTATTGTTCAGATCATTAATACGGCCACTATGAAGATGCAAAAAACTTTCAAGATTGTGCCGGTACCCTGTAGCCAAAATAACAGTATCAAAATCCTGTTGCATGTTATCTTCAAAATAAACTGTGTTCCCCTCTATTTTCAGGATCTCCCCATAAACTTTTATACGTCCCTGTTTAATAAGTTTGATCGTACCAATATCCAGCAAAGGAACTCTTTTTTGTTTCTCTATTTGTTCCCGGGGGCCGTATCTTGATTTCCGCAAACCCAGTTTTGTAATATCACCTACAAGCATTCTGATCAATGGAGCATTTATTTTATCTGCCACCCGTGCCGGTAAGATGGAAGTAAGCTTACTTATTTCCAAAACGGGAAAACCGAAAATATCCCTTGGCAGGACATTTACAGCAGAACGAACAGACAAAGAGGGATGGGCGCCATATTCGTGTAAGCAAATGGCCTGTTCACATCCTGAATTACCAAGGCCCACTATCAAAACATTTTTGCCGGTAAAAGCTGCACCGTTTTTGTATTCTGAGCTGTGTAAGACCTTTCCCTTAAAAGTACCCATTCCACTAAATTCTGGAATATTTGGTTGATGGTTCATGCCGGTTGCCACGATCACAAATCCTGATTGAAAGTTCCCGTTATTCGTTTCAGTTATCCAGTTGTCGCCTGTTTTTTTTACAGATACCACTTCCGTGTTAAATAAAGGATGAATATTTAATTCTTTTTCATAATCATCCAGGTAGTTGACCACATCCTGCCGGGAAACATACCTGGGCAGGGAACCGGCAAATTTTTTAAATGGCAAGACCGACCATTTTTTGCTGGTATGCAAATGCAGGCGGTGATAATGATCGGATACCTTTCCGCGGCTGAATCCTTCTATCCGTTCAGGTATCGGAATTATAACAGATTTTGACTGTCAGTTTGAACTGACATGTGTCGGAAAATAATTTTCTACCGGCTACTTTAGTTCCTTTAAAACCTGCCGGCATCCATCATCCAATGCTTTTTCTGCAGCAGCGTCTATTTTTCCATCAAACTTCCCGTTTATTTTAGGTTGCAAACGGGTTGATCCATCGGACAACTTTACCAGTGTTTGTGCAGCCTCAATATTAAATGATGATGAGGCATTGGGGTCTGCATTTTTAATAGCCTTCAGTATCCCCCCTACTTTACTGGCTGATTTAATTTTTATAAAATCACTTGCCAGGGTGTAATCACAATTTAAATTTTTGGCTTCCTCTTCTGAAGAAACGGCTATGGCTTCTATATTACCATCCATCAGCGAAGTAACCATATGCAGTTGCAATGCAGAAGCCTGTACCTGGTCGTCTCCTTTAGGTTCATATACACCGATCCGGATCATTCCTTCTCTTTTTTGATCGGCGACGCCAGTTGCCGGCATTGGTATTGCATCTATCTTGTCAGGGTCCGGGTTGCCATACTGTTTCATCATTTCGTTCATATCAAACTTTTCCTGCAAGTCAGCTTCATTCTTGGTTTCTGTATATCCCGGGGGTATCTCAAACAGCATCGAATCCAGTTTTGCAGTTGAAAATTCCAGTGTTTCGAGGGAGGTTGTAAAATCACTTGTCTGGGCGCCATTATTACCCATAATGGTTGTTCTTGTTTCAGATAAGGGAAAACCCAGCTTTCCTTTGCCGCTGCGCCTGGTTACAAACTTGTCCTGGCAATCGGGTTTTTCCCTTTCATTGGGAGGCATCATTGTCTTAGCCGGGCGGTATCGTACCGGGCAATTGAACTGTGGCAGGTCAATATACCAGCCGTCTGTTTTAATAATGATGCTATCCTTCATGCTGCAGGCTTCCGGTGAAGGTTTTATTTTTTGAGAGGTCCAGATATGCCTGGCAGTGAAACCACTCATTTTTTTACGTTCGCCGGTATCGGTTATGTTATAATACATATAAATAATTCCACCGGTTTGCGGATTTGTTTTTACAGCAACAGGCTTATTTTTTACAGCTGCAACGGGTTTTACATCCTCATCTATTACTTCCTCTGTTTCCTTTGAAAAAGGTTCAATGAAATAAAGTTTCTTTTTATCATTTATCTTGATGCTGCGCTGCAGGTCGCACTGCTCAATAATTACAGGTTGAGCAGGCATGCCTATCATACTTCCAGGTTCAGTTCTTTTACGCATGCCCTTTACATAAATGGTAGACTCCGTTTTCATACTCATCATATTATTTACCTGGCGAATCTTATACTGCTGTGCCCGGGCTTCAATGCCGGTGGATAGTGCAAGGATCAAAATAGCGGCGACCAGGAAAAAGAACCTTTTCATGTTATTTGATTTGCAGTAAAGTTAGTTATTTATTGAAATTGGGGGCAAACTGCGGGAAATGTGATTTTTTTATCACATGATATTATAAGTAATACCGTTGATGGTCTGTGAAACAGAGCCGGACTTCAATCCGCCGTGAAACCGGTCATAAGAAGAATACCAGGTATATTCAAAGCCTCCAATGCTTTTGATCTTTCCTTTAATGGCTTTATCATCGAAAGTGGAATAGTAGGTAATGGAGTTATTATTAACCGATTTTAATTTCCCCCGGAATGCTTCATTTTCAAACGAAGAATAATAACTGAATAAAACAGAACCGGAGAACCTTAATTTTCCTTTATAGGCCGCATCTTCGTAATTGTCGTAGTATTCAACAGCAACTCGGCCAATGGTCTTTAGCTTCCCCATTTTTGTTGCTGTTTCATATTTATCATAATAGGTGAATGCACAGGTGCCGATACTTTTTACTTTGCCCCTGATGACGGAGTCATATTCCTGACCGTAGTATTCCACTCTTCCCAGATAGGGTTGCAGCTTTCGCGGGTCATAATAATACCTCCCGGGTCCGGGATCGGTTCCCCATTCCAGCACTTTTCCTTCCTCCGATATTCGTATTATTATTTCCTGGTCTGTACGAAAAGAAAAAGAGGAAAGAGTTGCTCCCCCGGAAAAGGTTACATGATTTAATTCCTGGGAATAAGTGCCTGCAGCAAGAGATAGAAATGATATCAGTAAAGCGATCCTGTTCATATATTTTATATCAGGACTAAAGTTATTGAATTAATATCAAATTAATTTTTCAATTACGGTAAAAAAGTGAAACTTTCATACTGATTCTCCTTATGCATTCGATTTGGGAGTGCCGGGATACGGTGCTGATTGATGCATTGCTTATTGGAGCCGTGTACAACCTTCTAAATTCCCTCCTTTCAAATGTGTGAATGTTGTAACTTTTTTATAAAGTAATGTAACAGCAAGGAGAACAAAATGGCACATCTTTGCCGTATCATTCTAAAATCATAAAGACTGGTAACCAATATCATAACTGTGAAAAAACATATTCAATAACTTCGCCTGGTTTAAAATACAGTTAAATTCAAAAAATAATAATTATGAAACGTGTATATATATTTTTCGTAAGCTTATTGACAACTTTGTCAGTCCTGGCGCAGTATAATAATAAGAGCGCTGTAACCATTACTGTTAACGGTAATAAAAATTTGCAAATATCAGTGGACGGAATAGACTATGATCTTTATAACAATGTGGCTATTGGCGATAAAACAACGATTAATATCGGTGACATGGAAAGCGGACAGCATACTCTCCAGGTTATCCGTACAGGCCAGAATAATAAGCGGTCAGAAAAAATTTCTACCATATTTAACCTCCGCCGCAGGTTTGACATGCTGATCAATGTGAATGCCAACGGGAGTTTGGAATTAATGGAAAAAATGAAATTCCGGAATTATGGTAATAAGCCGGCTATGAGTAATGCTGATTTTACTAATCTATTAAATAATGTAAAATATCAGCGGACAACCAGCGGAAAAAGAATCGTCATAACCAATGCATTTAACAACACGAATAATTATTTTTCCAGTTCACAGGTTGTGCAACTCCTTCAACAGGTAAATTTTGAAACCTACAGGCTTGAACTGGCAAAACTCTCCTACCGTACTGTTACAGACCGGAATAATTTTAACCTGGTATATAACCTGCTCAACAGCCAGGCAAGCAGGAATGAATTAGATGCCTTTGTGAACAATTATAATTATAATGAGGATGACAATCTCAATGCTGCCATGTCTGATGCCAGTTTTAATAGCTTATTTGAAACCATTGAGCAGCAATGGCCCGTTAGTACCCAGGTGAGTTCATTGACCAATGCCTTTTATAACAGCAATAACTATTTTACCGCCTACCAGGCAAGCCGGCTTATTCAGATAGTCAGCGCTGAAAGTAGCAGGCTTCAATTAGTCAAATTATCCTATCGCAGTATTGTGGACCGGGACAATTTATACCAACTGTATGAACTGCTCAACAGCCAGGCAAGCAGGAATGAATTAGAGAACTATGTAAATAATTACCAAGAGGGCGGTAATTCAGGTATTGCCATGACTGATGCCAGCTTTAATAATTTATATCAAACCATTCAGCAACAATGGCCCGTCAGCACCCAGATGAATTCATTGACAAGTGCATTTAATAACAGCAATAACTATTTTACTACTTACCAGGCAAGCCGGTTGATTCAGTTAGTTGGCGCTGAAAGCAACAGGCTGCAATTGGCCAAATTATCCTATCGCAGTATAGCTGACCCTGCTAATTTCAGCCAGGTATATGGTTTACTCAGCACACAGGCTGCCAAAAATGAACTGGTAGCTTATGTAGCTAATTATACCGGCGGTGGCACCGGTTATAAGGTGGCCATGACTGATGCCGATTTTAATATCCAATACCGAAATGTTCAAATGCAATTTTTACCTGGGGCAAAAATGACCATGCTCACCAACATATTTAACACAAGCAGTTTTTATTTCAATTCCAGCCAGGCAAGGCAATTAATTGAATTGGTGTCTTTGGAAAGCAACAGGCTGCAGTTGGCCAAATTATCCTACCGAACCATAACAGACCGGGCTAATTTCAGCCTGCTGAATGAATTACTCAGTAGCCAATCAAGCAGGGATGAATTGCAGGCTTATGTAAATGCATACGTCGATTGATCTTTATTGATTGAAGTTTTTTCTGAGTTACTTCGGTTTGTGAAAAGGACTTTGCTTTGCTCCAACGGTAAAGCAGTACGCGGCCCCAAAGCTTTAGTGATAAAATAAGGAGGAAGGCCGGCCTGTTGATGAGATTATAAAGAATCCCTGACCGATACCCAGGTATGTTCAAGTCCGAAAAGTTTCACCAATTCATAAAATATTCTTGCATTATCCGGATGAAGCCGGATGCATCCATGAGATGCTACCGTTCCCAGTTTGGGGAAATTTCCCGGGGTGGTGCCATGTATGGCATAGCCCCCCCGCACAAAAACCGCATACGGCATATTGCCCAGTCCTTTATAATTTCCGCCGGGAAATTTACGGGAAGTGTATTTGGTAAAAAGAGGGCCCGACGGTCTTACATTTAAATCGGGAGTTGTATAATTTTTCATTCCTGTTGAAACCTGAAAGCTGTCCATTAACTCACCTTCAATAAATAAATACAGCATCTGTTTGGATTTGTTGATTGCTGCAAACAGGGGGCATTCACTTTCACGGCAGTAAGTTTTCACCGTGTCGTTTTTGTTAACAAGGAACGAGTCAAGCACCCGTATGTTCTCTTTAATTTTTTCCTTTTCCGCAGGAGAATATTTATCAACATTTTTCAGTTGTTTTATAAGGGTATCCATTTGTTCCATCATTGCTGCATCCCTGTGCCACAGGGTATCAATCTTTACTAACAGTGTATTTAATGAATCAACGCCGGGGGTAAATACTTTTCCGTCAAAAATGTTACTGGTATCATTAATGGCTTTTTTATTTTCACTACGCACAGAATCTTTAAATCTTTCATATTGAAAATTTTCAAACCTTTTCTTCTTTTTAATATCCGAACAGGAAAGGGAAAAAATGAGTAAGCTAAGAGAAGAAACGATGGCTTTAATGCCAGGATTGAAAGTCATACAACTTGAAAATAAACGTGTTTATTATAATATGTTATTGATAAAGGTACACTAATGCAGCCGTTTATTGCCAATTCCCATTTTGTACTGAATGGCAACTTGTCGTCATTAATATTCCGGATAGTGCTGTCGGAAAGAAAACCTCTCCAGGTAAATAATTTTCAATATCATGAGTAGTATCAAATTATTTTGTGACCAATATCATTGAAAAAAGAATCAGTTTACTTAAACTTTGATTCAAATAAAACAGTATGAAAAAGGTAAAAATATATGTGACCGCTATTTATTTTTTAATCACTGGCTTGGGAATCCATACTTCCCACGCACAAGCTGTCATACAGGGTAATTGGTCCACACAGGCGGATGATTACAAAAATAATATTGGACAACGTTATACATTTTATTTTCCTTCCGGTGGCACCATCTCCGGCCGGGTATGGGGAACAGATGTATATACCTATGATTGCTCAATTGCCAGTGCTGCCGTACATGCAGGTTTGATTTCAGTTCAAAACGGAGGAACAGTAACCATTGAAATTCATTCCGGGCAATCATCTTATACAGGAACAACCCGCAATGGAGTTACCAGTAAGGATTATGGAACCTTTGGCGGCAGTTTTGTTTTTGTTGCAAAAAAAATAAATCCTGCTGTTGAAGTTCAGACTGCTATTAATGGCACATGGACGACACAGGCCGATGATTACAAGAATAAAATCGGACAACGTTATACTTTTTATTTTCCTCCGGGAGGTACTATCTCTAACCGGGTATGGGGAACAGATGTATATACCTATGATTGTTCTATTGCCAGTGCTGCCGTACATGCAGGTTTGATTTCTGCTCAAAACGGAGGAACAGTAACAATTGAAGTTCGTTCCGGGCAATCATCATATACAGGTACAACCAGGAATGGAGTTGCCAGTAAAGATTATGGAGCCTTTGGTGGCAGTTTTGTTTTTGTTGCCAAAAAAACAAATCCCGCTGTTGTGGGTCAGACTGCTATTAATGGCACATGGACGACACAGGCCGATGCTTACAAGAATAATATCGGACAACGTTATACTTTTTATTTTCCTCCGGGCGGCACTATCTCTAACCGGGTATGGGGAACAGATGTGTATACCTATGATTGTTCAATTGGCAGTGCTGCTGTACATGCAGGTTTGATATCTACTCAATATGGCGGCACGGTAACGATTGAAATTCGTTCCGGGCAATCATCATATACAGGAACAACCAGGTATGGAGTTGCCAGTAAAGATTATGGAGCTTTTGGTGGCAGTTTTGTTTTTGTCAGATGAAAATACAAGTTCCCGTTTAAGAAATCAGTCATTTGGGGAGGATGTTCATTTTAAACCCATTAAAGAGTTTTGAAGCATAAGTCAGCAGACGGGAGGGCGGATATAATATATTTTATTTAACCAAAAACATTTCATAACCTTTACTTGTTCAATTGAGTTTTAATTGACTTCACTTATTAAATAAGGAGGGATTTATGAAACTCAGTCTTTATTTCTTCTTGTTAATCATTCACATTAATGCTTTACCTTCTTTTTCTCAAAGGAAGAATAACACAGATAACCCTGCAACCACCAGGGCAAATTCTTTATTTACAGATAACCAATCACAGGAAAAACCCGGGCATATTCCAACCAAATGGAATGTTCTTTCCGGTAAATGTATTATTGAAAGAACCGGGACTGAAGCTGTTATATCTTTAACAGGTGATGAAACCAAGATCAGTCCAAATACTGATATAACAAGCCTTCTTTCAAAAGGATTTGAAGCATCGTTTGAACTTTTTTACAACAATGGCCAGCGTTATTATTGCAGGATATTTCCCTATCCGGATATTGAATTCAAACAAACGGAAATTTCATGCGGGGATCATGTAGCTGAGCTGGCAATTTCAAAACCAGCTGCAGAACATAGCTGGCAAAAGATCATGATAAAATGTGAAGTAAGTCAACTGAATATTTATGTTAATGGTAAACTTGAATTGACTATTCCGGATACCGGGAAAATCCCGGATAATTTCGCTCTCGGAAACTGGCAAACCGGGGGTGAGAAATATTATGTGAAGAATGTGAATATTAAAGGCTCCGGAAGTAACCCTCAAAATCAACAGATAATATTACTATCACCGGCAAACAATTCTAAAGTTTACGATAAAAATCTTCACTTCTCGTGGAAATCATCATACCCGGGTACGCACAGTAAATATATTTTATCTGTATTTGAGATATTGCATGGCCAGACTCCCGGGGAAGCAGCAATGAATCTTCCCAGCTTTCAGAAAGAGGGTATTGAATTTATTTCTCAGAAATACCTGCTGGCATCCAAAAGTATTGAACGGGGAAAAAACTATTGCTGGAATGTAAAGCAGATCGATGGGGCCAATGAATATATAAGTGAAACCAGGACATTCAGTGAAAATAGCACAACCCCGCTCAAGTTTCCTGGGCCAAAGATTCAATGTGATAATAATGGTACTTTAGTAAAGGGAGACCCCTGTAAAAACATTATACAGGAAGTGAAAGGTGACGTAGAAATACAGTATGATCCGCCGGATGGCAAATGGGTAAAAGCTGTAATAGGAATGGAAATAAAGGAAGGAATGAAGATTTGTACCGGGGAAGGATCGTCAGCTGTATTAGCCTTCGGAACAAATGCAATTGCAATCCTGTCATCTGAGAGTTTGGCTGAGATAAGAGTCCTGGAATGTACGCAGGATGGATTGAAAGTTGATATATTTATTGACCCGGGAGTAGCCCAGGTGTCTGTAAAACAATTACAGCAATTGCATACAGATATCCAGGTATCAACACCCCGCCTGACTGCCAGTGTACGGGGATGATGAATCTAAATAAAAATATTTATTATTTAGCAGTTGCCGCTGCCCGTTATGCCTGCTACAGGTAATCTGCGGAACAGGTTTTCTTTCCGGCAACCATTGATCTGTTGTTAATTCCTGCAATGATTGAGAATTCCCTGCCCGGCTTGCTGGCAGGATTGTACTTTTGGAGAATGAATAAGCCCATCCATATAACGTTTCTGCTCATTGCATTGGTACAGGGTCTTCATTCTGCTGAAGAATTCATCGGGAAACTCTGGGATGTATTTCCACCGGCCACATTCCTGAGTGGTCTTGTTTCCGCAAACCTGAAAACCGGGTTTATCATCATCAATATCAGCCTGTTTATTGTATTGATGCTGACCTGGCTGGCAACATTCAGCAAAAACGATTCAGTAAGACCTTTCTTATGGTTCTGGAGCATCCTGGAACTTATTAACGGCATTGGGCACTCTGTGTGGGCAATTACAGAAGGGTCGTATACCCCGGGCCTGGCAACAGCCCCTGTCCTGTTTATTCTTGCCGTAAACATGCTGAGGCTGTTAACAAAACCTGTTCACAAGCATGCTATATAAATAAAGACAGCAGCGCAAGCCCATTTACCCGGTAATAATTTTTTCGGCTGCTACTTTATCTTTTTCAAAAATTTTAAGCTCTACCCCACCCATAGGATCGAGTCCCATTACATTTTCATCGTTCAGGTAAGACTTGATTCCGTTTTCTTTCAGTTTATCCTGGAACATTTTAGCTTCCTGCAGATCATTATAAGTGTGCAGAATGATCGTTTTGTCTTGTATCATAATTAATGATTTGATCTTACAAAACTATTTATTTTATGCCCGGCACAAGCATTACTTCCGGGTTTCTTTTTAATTACAGCTCATTACAGGTTTGTTTGTAACAGGAAATTGTGCTTTTTACCGAATACCTGCATTGCTGAAAGAAAGGATCACAAAAAGGCTAACTTCGAAGAACAGCAAAATTTGTATGCGGCTCATACTTGCAATCCTGCTGCAAACCATCGTCCTGAACTCTATTGCCCAATTGTGACCAATAACTTCCGGTATTTATCACCGGACGAATTGCCGGTAAAAAAAGATAATCAGCGGGAAAGTCGCAAAATTGCTGAATGCAGCACCAATGGATTTGAATACTTTGAAATGCATGCCAGCATTCAAAGGACAAATAGCGTTCTCATAATTAATTATTTGGTTGCCAGATACCGAATGTCCTTTTTAATAATGCAGCCAGACATCAAAGCATTGCCTCCATTTACCTCTTTGACGGGCCCCTGCTGAATCATCGGGATATCTGTTTTTAAAACTGGTTGCAGCTCACATACGGGCATCATACTTATATTCTTTCCAAAAGAACATTACCGCCTCCAGCACTTCCTCTTCCGATTTGTTCTGGGTATTGGTCAAAGGAATTTTGCGCCGGGTACCTTCCTTGTTGTCATTTTTCCTGTATTCCACAACCAGTAGAAAATTGTCCTTTATATTGAAAAGGCCTTTTTTTTCTTTCTGATCAATATAGGCTTTTAGAAGGTTTGCCCAACCGGTCACCAATTGCTCATCCTGGTAAATACCGGTTTTATTCACCCGGATATAAACCCTGCTGCTACGGGCTTTCCTGACAAAAAGAATTGCAGGCGCCAGGGCAAGTGCCAAAACAAAACTTTGGTAATCTATGTTTGTGAAATGTCTTTTTGCGGCATCAATTAAGCCATAGAGGAAAAGGGCTAAGCATAAAGAGGCCAGGATATAGTTCAGTATCTTTTCTTCCCCCACTACAAATTCACTGTCTTTAGTTAACGGAATTTTTCTCATAACCTGTTTTAAAATATATGCTGATAGTAACCCGCAGGACAGTTCATGAATTTATAATTTGATTTTTATTCACAGACGGGTCTGCTGTATGCAGGTTGTGCCAGCTCTTACTGCAATGTAGCGATCTCTTTACTATAATCATGTTGCAGGTCTTCGTGCAGGGTATCCATCGCCGCATCGATCTTTTTTAATTGCCCGTCATACATATTGCTGAGGACAGCATTTTGCCGGAAGGGAATACCGGAATCTTTTAATTTCCGGCAAAAAAAGATGCGCAATTCCATATCCGTTTGCCTGTTACCGCTGTACCGTGAATGTTTATTGATCACCCGCAATATCTTCCGGGTAGTTTTTTTGGCAAAGTATAAATGGGTAAAATTGATCCCGCCAAACAATTCTCCTATTTCCTGTTTGATGTTTTTTATATAGCCCTGTTCATCCTGTGCTTCAAAGAGCAGGTAAGTGAGCAATTCTTTGTTTTCCTTTTTAAATCTTGCGAGCCGCAGACAGAGACCTGTTAACTCAGCCGTGTTGAAGTTAACCAGTTCTTGTTTTATTTCATTGATTGATGAAGACCTCATGAAGTAAAATTAAATAATTAACAAATGCCTTAACGGCAAAAGTCAATTGGGCTGATGCTATTGCTGCCTTCAGGCAGACCATTTACCGCCTGCCCTAACCACAACGTCGGGGGAACACTATGGACAGAGGGAATTCATTTTTTAGCCCAAAGCTGTGAATGACGCAACTTATTCTCAAGATTGTGTAACACTTAAGGGAATAAAGGAGTTCACCTTTACATCTTAATAATTCAATTTGAATTTTAAATAAAAAAATACAGGGATTACCCCGGTATTGTGGCAGACCGATAACAAATTTTCACAATTTAAAAAAATCAACATGAAAAAGACAATTTTGGTAATGATGGTATTGGCAACCGGGTATGCTTTGAGTGCACAGGCAAATTTTGATTATAAATTTCATACTACCACTTCTAACAACCCGGACATCACTCCTCAACCCATACCTGCAAGTATTCAAACAACCTATCCTGCTGTAATTGTGACAACATCAGCGCCAATAAGCGGTTGGTGGCATTCAACGTATAAAGTGGATAATAACAGGATCACCTTTGTGTATTATAGTGAGCAGCCTTATAACCTGCTAAAAGGAAGGGATGTGAATTACAAAGTAGCATTGCCGGTGATCAACACATATGTACCTGAAAATGTGATCGAAGCTGCGATCAATCATTACGGAGCAAACCTTTATAGCATCACAACAATTAAGGCGGTCAATAACGAGATGGTTTACCAGGTATGCCTGATGGAAAATGGTATTGCCAGAACCGTGTGGATGAACCCGCAGAGTACAATTTTCACCAGTTTTGATAAAATGAGAGACGGTGACCTGAAAGACAAACCGGAGGACGAAAAATAGATATTTCATCAGCCTATTTGCAAAAATTAAAAAGCTTAAGAACAAAGAGGCTTACATTTTTTGAAGGTGGAATATATTCATTGAAAAGGTTAAGTGCAAACTCATCCTTCCGGAACCGGTCTTTCAGTTTTTCCCACACATCTGTCCAGATAAGGTCTTTTTTATGCTGCAGGGTTTCGTTGATCGCATCAATCATGGGATCGTTGATAAATTGAGAGCCTATTTTTTTTGAAACAATGATTTGTGCATCAGGACTTATACTGGCAACACTTAATATATTATTATGACCGCCACAGGAGCCCAGGATGGTCAGTTTAACTGAAGGCTGGAGTCTTTTAAGCGTCTGGTTCAGATGATAACTGTGTCCGCGATGAATAAGAATGACCGGTTCGGCCTGTCGATGCTGCAAAAAAGCACATAATGAATCCTGTGCCAGCAGGTCCAAATCCTTTTTTTTATCGAGTGGCAGGTTGGCATAAATAAAAATTGGCTGATCGGAAAGTGACTGTATAGTTACCCAAAGTTCGTTTTGGAAGATCTCCCATTCCCCCGGATCTTTAAACAGGTTCATGAAATTGTTGAAGGAAGCAATACCATCTTTATCGCCATAAAATAAGACCAGCTGAATGATTTCACCATATTTATTCTGCAGCGACTTAAACTCCAGTAATTCAGGATTACCCAGGATTGCCCATAATTTATTTACAGAATCTTTTTGCTTTACCAGGTCAAATACCTTCAGTAAAATACTGTATAACCGTATGCCAAAATACAATTGGCCGGATTGGCATCGGTCAAGATTGGATTTCAGTTCATCCCGGAACAGCATACTGATGCCGGGAACGGAGTTAAACCCGGCAAATGAATCAGCTACATCCATCGCCTTTTCAAGTCCTGAGTGTGTATCGCTTTCGATTCCCGATATAAACCGTTTCAATAATGCCACAGCTGTTTCCCGCGGCATACAATTTAAAAAATCGGCCAGTGTATTATAATTAGCAGCCATCCGTATGAAGCAGCTGAAATTATCATACTGCACCACTTCGAACAATGAATCAACTGACGGAGTATTGAAATGCTTTATTAGCCGACTGTACAGGCCCAGGTAACTGGAAGTATACAATTCTTCCTCACAACTGGTTATGATGTAATAGATATCTTCTATGCGCAGACCTTTTACAGATGCGAACCGGACATCATTTGCAGAGCTATGTAGCTCATTGAGCTGGTTCACATAAAAAGAAATTGCCTTTTCCTTTATGGCGTTCCGTAATGGATTGAGGAAAATGAAAGATGAATCTGCTTGCCCGACCATATATTTTTTCAGGGTATTCACCAGCAGTTGGAAATAACCGGTTGCATTCTTTCTTTTTTCAAGGATATCTTCTGCAGACATTCTTTTTTCAGCCAGTGGCATTATGAAGGGCAGTAGTTCTGATGCATTCGGATTTTCAGAAAGTGATGCGATCTTTTGCAGGTATATATTTTGATTGTTGTGTAGTATTTTCTTTAAACCGGGATTATCCTCCTGCAGGTGAGAAACTAATTTGATTGGGTCATACGCCACTTCAAAAAGCAATAATGAGTCGGCAAACCGGAACTTCGGATAATTTTCAAGGAATTGAAGAACATAGCCAGGAGAAGAAACAACCCGTTTATATATTGCAATATCTTTAAGAAACCCGCTTTCATTGTACTGCCAGAAAGCAGCAGCCAACAACTGGCTGCGCCTGGGGCCAAAAGGTTTTAGCGCATCTTCATATGCTGTATGGTAAAGAAATGCCTTTAAAAGCAACTTATACGATTCCAGGACATCCGGTATATCATAGACTTCAAACTTTTGTAATGATACATTTTGACAGAGTTCCTGCATAAAATATACAAGGCTCCCTATCGCCTTTGCTTTTTCAGTATCAGGTAATGTAGTATCACTCATTACGGACTTGTGAATACTGTCCGCTTCAGATCCAATAAACCGGGAAAGCCTGTCAGCGATATTAGAATCAATAGGAACCGAATTAATATACTGGAGAAAATTGACCTGTTCTTTTTTCAGAAGTCCGGTTGCAGCAACAGGAGTATCAAATTGGGCAATAATCGAAAGAGGCCATAACGACAAAAGTAAAAGAATGAAACCAACAGCTATTTTACGAATGAACTTATAACAGGCAATAAAATGAAGTGCAGACCTGCAGGTTGCAGTCGCCCTGGTGGACACCCGGCGGGGAAGAAACTTCTTTTTTAAAGGGTGAAAATTCAACATACCCTAAGTGTTTAAGTAAGTTTTAAAGGTAATGTGCGATACTCTGTTTTGTTATGATTTGTTCCTTCTTCTACTATGATGAAGATCATTTCAAACCGCAAGTTTACTTCCCTGTTGTGATGAGCCGTGCCCATCTGATCATACTATTTTATGGAACTTATGTCATGGAGGGATTTCGTTCCTGGCAGCATCGGAATTTATTTTCTTTCCGGCATATAATATTCCAATGCCGTTGCCATATTTGCTTTAATTGCTTCTATTCTTGTTTCATCAGAAGGTTGATTGCTTAAAAACTCGGGTGGATTCATTCCACTGGCTGCTGCCATTCTTTCCCAAAAGGTAATTGCTTCCTGTGGATTATAACAGCCCGTTGCTGCAAAGTATAGTCCGTATTTATCTGCTTCGGTTTCTTCCCTGCGGGAAAAAGGCAATATTCCCCCTACCGTGCTTCCAACAGCATAGGCAGTCATGAAAAGATTTTGTGTTTCGGCTGGCTTATTTGCTATGGCAACCTGCAACGCAACTCCACCTAATTGTTGTAATAATGCCTGGCTCATTCTCTCACTACCGTGTTGTGCAACAGCATGAGCTATCTCATGGCTCATTACAATTGCTAATCCTGCTTCGTTTTGCGTATAGGATAACAAACCGGTATAAAAAACCACTTTTCCACCGGGCATGCACCATGCGTTGGCTTCCTTATTATCCACCAGGTTAAATTCGCGCTGGTAACCATCTAAAACAGTTGTATACCCCTTGCTGTTGTAATAAGCTGTCATAGCAGCAGCGATACGTGACCCCACCCAGCGTACCATTTCAGCATCCCTTTTGCTGCTGGAACTGATCACAATAATTTTACTCAAAAAGGCCTGGTATTCCTGTGTGGCCATGGATTGTAATTCCGTCTCGGATATAAGGTCTAATTGCTTGCGTCCTGTTACAAGGTTTTGCGTGCAACTATTAAAAAGAGGTGCCAGCAAAAGAAGTGAGAATATTTTTTTCATTTTTTACAATTTAACCTTTGTATAAAAGAAACCACCGGTGCTGGCAAGATAACATCACACTATAGCTCATAAAAACCAGGAAGGGCAGATAAACCAATGATTTTGGTCAGAACAGATTGGGGAATTAAATTCCGCAGAGTTGCGGTGAAAACTACGGACGGCTTTCGAACTTTCTTTTATTTATTGCCTGCCCGATCTAATGGGCGGGAACAGCACAGGCAGAGCTGAAAAAATCTGTGAATTGTACAATTCTTTTAAACAATCATGTAACACTAACACGGATATACGGCAATACCTTCAATGAGTAATAAAATTGCTGAACAAAGGAGTCGCGTTATTTAACCATCTAAAATATTTTTTATGACAGACGAAAAACAAAACGGCCCCGCTGTAGAAAAAACAGGCGCTTTCAAAAGAGGATTTGATGCTATGCCTGAATTATTGACCTACGTTGAACAAATAGAAAAAGCAGCAATAGAGGCCGAAATCGAAGAGAAAGAAGTGGATAAAGACAAGAAAGAATCAACTTTGGAAACTGGCACCGAAGTGCTACTTGCCACCGACCCGCAGGAAAATATGGAAGGCCCCATATCCTCCATCATGCAGAATATAAAAGAGGCCGGGGTAGCTACTGATGTTGTATCAAAAAAAGAAGCTGACAGAAAGAAAGATGAAAACATATAGCTTTATTTGCATTATTGTTGAATACAACGGGTATTTTCCATGCCGGCAGAAAAACTTTGACCAGTACCCATTGCCGGGCGGTAGGTAAGTAAAGCATATAGATCACGGCCTTCCTGGCGGCAGGCAGGCTATTCATAATGAAAGCATTCGCGGGTGAAAGAACCGAAGATATCTGCTTTGCTTAAAAAAACAAAAGACAAATAAAAAAATATAAATAGCTTAGTATAGTTATGTTTTTTGATTTTAAAATACCAATACTTCATGCGGTGTACGAAAAACTCTTTTTTATTCGTAAGGCATTATTACTGATCGTAAGTTTTTTTTTCATTGGTCACAGTCATACACAGGAAATAACTATTTATACTATTCCATCGCCAAAAGGTGTCAACTGGAAATCTCCCGGGAGATTAATTTTTAGTTATATCAGCAATACGTTAGCAAAATCCCGTTATGGAAGGGAAAAGCATCCCATCGGCCACATGATAGTTGAACTGAAGGACAGCAGCCGCTATGCACTCTGCGGCGCTACATCAGAAGCACAATCGGGTATGACAAAAAAAGTAATGCGAAAAGGCTACGGACTGGGAATACTATTTGAAACAATCAAAGGCAGGCTTGATGAGCAGGATGACAACCTTTCCAAACTGCGGCAACGCAGCGAAACAGGCGATATAGCTTTTGTTACCTTTAAGATCAATCAACTTGTTTTTGACAGGCTATGGCAATACCTGCAGGAGTATAAGCTAAAAGGGTATGATAAATTATATAATGGAAGTAATAAACCAAGAGAAGGATTAGGCGCCGGGTGCTCCGCATTTGCCCATAGTTTTTTGGAAGTAGGAGGATTAACAGACGTATTGCCAACAAGCGAATGGGCGGTCAATATACGGGTTCCTGAAAAATTGATGGGAGGCATTAACGAAAAGCCAAGACGTGTACAATTCTTTAAGTTGTTCTTTGCATCCCACTGGGGTGATCCAAAAAAACAAACGCACAGGCTGCTTTTTTTATATGACCCTACCCTGTTCTATCACTGGATCATAAAAAAGCACAACAGCATTAACAGGGACAATTTTATTCTCAAATCTAATTTTAAAAATGCCAATGGGCTTCTTATTGACTGCACAGACAGAATGCCGCCGGAAGAACCCATCTGGATCAATTAAATTAATAGTTGCCGGTAAAACAAAGTATATGCCACGGCGTGCTGCTTTTACCGAACCCTTGCCAGGGCGGAGAATATTTATTTTTGCAATTATGGAGCACATTGATACTTCATTGATTCTAATTCTTGCCGGGATTGCTGTTGTAACCATTCTTGACATCACAGGTTCAATACTATCCCGCAGATTAAATTTTAGCTATGGCCACTTTACAATATTATCCGTTACAGTTTATACATATATAGCCTATTTTATGACGGAGAAGACAAACAGTTGGCTGGCAACTATGATTGTTGTTTTAGTAATAGGTTTTTATGAGGGAACAGTTGGCTGGATAATTTCTCAGACTCTAAGGGCCAATTATGGAAGGGCAAAAGAAATTGCTGAAAAGATGACCTTTGCACATACCATACCTGTCGCCATGATATTTGCTATGGTATGCGGATGGATAGGTATTTATTTAGCCGGCAGGTGAAATCTTCTCTACCCGGGTTGTACCTGTGCCGATTGTTTCAGGAACTCAGGACAAGGATTCAGTTTTTTTTATTTATTGACCACAACAGAAATCCGGGATAAAATTTAATTGCAGTTATTATAGATATTAATAATCCTGATAAGTGCCCTGTAATCATTAATGGGATATGAAGGGGTTTTTTGCCATGCTGTATTTTTAAACTCTTCAGTTACTTGCTTTGATGCAGACTCGCAATTTTTCATCGCCTGGGTTAAAGAATTTAAAGTTATTACCTGGATCTGACCTGCCGGATCCATATAAAAAGATGTTTGAGTACTTCCTGCAACATGGCTGCCAAAAGTCATTGTGGAGCTGTTATACGTAGTAACCAGGCGTGTATTATCTACCTGGTGCATATAAAGGCTCATTTTACCTTTTACTATTCTTGAATAATTGTCAATTCTGTACCCATAGTTATCCTGGTATGATTTTATGTCATTCAGTGGGATTTCTTTGTCATCCATCAGCCAGGTATCTTTTCCAGTTAACTTATTATGTTTCTTTTTTAAACTGGCTCCTTTTATTGTGTCCCCGTTATTATATTCCACAAATGATTTAAGATCGGGCTCTTTTGCTTTTTCGGCATACCTGTTTATCTCCTTACCACTCAAAATATAAATATGTTTACCACAGGATGATGTAAGAATGCAAAGCCCTGAAATAATTACAACTGCTTGTAGAGATATTTTTATCATAAATCAATAGTATTACGGGATTTATTAAATAGCTAAAAGCTAAAATTAAAGAAAGTTTTGCTGCATGGTTGCTGTTTTTAAGCCGTGGCGGATGTTTTCTTTCACTCCCTCACGGGCTTTAGCGGGTTTCTTAAGCATAATGAAGATCCTTTATGAATTCCTGGTTGGTGGAGGACAAACAGAAACCGGCTGAATCAAGGTGTATTGCTTTTATAGAACAACGGTCAAGGCGGAGAAGCTTCCCTTTCTTATACTATAAAGATAGTACGCCCCGACAGTAATGGAATTACATGATAGTAATTAGACACATGTATAATCATTGTCAGCTTCGTTTATGACTCTCCTCATTATCGTGTTTTTCGTGATATATGTTACAAAGGGCCCTGTATTTCCTGAATAATTTTGTTGTGCAATTATTTTAAACCATTTAATAATCAATAACAATAATAACATGAAACGTTTGATAATCCTGGGCGCCGGAACTGCGGGAACCATGATGGCCAATCACCTGGATCACGAACTGGATAAAAATGAGTGGGAAATTGACATCATTGATGAAAGAAAAGAACATCACTATCAGCCCGGATATTTATTTCTTCCTTTTGATATTTATCAGCCGGAAGATATTATTAAAGGCGTTAAAGAATTTATTCCGAAAGCTGTACGGCTTTTAACTGATAAGATCGACCTGATCTCCGCAAATGAAAACTTTGTAAAGATGAAGAATGGAGATCAGTTACATTACGACATTCTCATCATCGCCACCGGTGCTAAAATCGCACCTGAAGAAGTGGAAGGAATGAAAGCTGAGCTGTGGCAGAAATCAGTTTTTGATTTTTATACTTTCGAAGGGGCTCTTGCTCTCAGAAATAAATTGCGTGAATGGGAAGGGGGTAAACTGGTAGTGCATATCACCGAGATGCCTATTAAATGTCCCGTTGCGCCGCTGGAGTTTGCTTTTCTTGCAGATTCTTTCTTTAAGCACAAACACATGCGGGACAAAGTAGAGATAACTTATGTAACCCCGCTCAGTGGTGCATTTACCAAACCAAAAGCCACGGCGGCATTGGATCATTTACTGCATGAAAAGAATATTGCAATTGAAAGCGACTTTGCCATTGAAAAAGTAGATAATGAAAATAAAAAGATTATTGACTATGGTGGACGGGAAATTCCGTTTGATCTGTTAGTAACCGTTCCCACCAATAAAGGGGATGAGTTAATGGAAATATCCGGCCTGGGTGATGAGTTGAATTATGTGCCCACCCACAAAGCCACCCTGCAATCAATTGCACATAAAAACATTTTTGTATTAGGCGATGCGAGTAATATTCCCGCTTCCAAAGCAGGTTCCGTAGCTCATTTTGAGGCTGAGATACTGACCGGGAATATTCTCCGGTTTATTAATAACGAGCCGCTGAAAGAAGAATTTGACGGTCACGCCAATTGTTTTGTGGAAACAGGTAATGGCAAGGCGCTGCTTATAGATTTTAATTACACGCATGAACCTGTTGAAGGCTCATTCCCATTCCCCGGCCTGGGCCCGTTAAGCTTGCTGAAAGAAAGTCGCATGAACCACATGGGGAAACTTGCCTTCAGGTGGATATACTGGAATGTATTGCTAAAAGGCACTCATATACCATTTGTATCGGCTAAAATGCAGGAAGCAGGGAAACATTTTGTTTAACATTTAAAAAAAATTGTATGGAAAAGATCATTGCAGGATTATCAATTGAAGTAAATGAAGAAGGATACATGACCAACTTCGCACAATGGAGCAAAGAAATAGGCGAAGAAATTGCCAAAGGAGTAAATATCAGTTTATCTGCCCGCCACTGGCAGACCATTGAGTACATACAAAGTGAATTCAAAAAGGAAATTCCGCTGAGTATCCGTAAGGTCGGTAAAAGTGGTGTGATAGATATTAAAGAATTCTATTCATTGTTTCCAAACGCCCCGTTAAAGACAGCAACAAAAATCGCCGGCGTTCCAAAACCCGCCAGTTGCATTTAATTAATAACCGTAAAAAAAACTTATATGGAAAAGATAATTGATAATTCAACTATCGAAGTAAACAAAGAAGGTAACATGACCAACTTCAATGGTGAGATTAAAAAGATGATGATCATTCTTTCTAAAGCTACCCTGGAAAATGTATACGCCGCCTTTGTGCTTGCCAATGGCGCAAGGATGGAAGGAATAGACGCAGAGCTATTTTTTACTTTCTTTGGCCTGGAAGCTATACATAAAAAAAAGCTTGAGCACCTGCATGTTGCCACCGTAGGAAACCCGGCCATGCACATGCCTACGATGCTTGGCGGTCTGCCGGGTGTTGAAGCATTGGCAACTTCCATGATGAAAAAGGAAATGGAAAAGATAGATATGCCTGCTGTGCATGAATTTCTTGACATCCTGAAAGCATCCGGTGTAAGACTATGGGCTTGTAAGCTGGCAATGGAAATGTTCCATTATAAAAAAGAAGATATGATTGATGATTTGGATGGAGTGATCACAGTGGGAGATTTCTATAAACAGGGAAGCGGGTTAGGCACACATATGTTGTTTATTTAAGATCAGCTATGATATTGTAAGCGTTGAAAGCTTCATTCAGAATCCTGTGGTGACAACATCAGCTGTT
>CAZGGQ010000023.1:0-69834 GCA_964525285.1 uncultured Chitinophaga sp. | reverse complement strand
TAAATCTTTTAGCTGATAAAAATTATAGAATGCAGTTTTATAGTTCATTTCATACCCTCCGCTAATCCAAAAGTTCCCTTTAAATTTCCAGTCAATATAACTTCTTAGCCCTATTCCTTCCGATGAAAACTTTATATGTTGCCATCCGTTACCCAATCCTAATTTATAAGAAGCTCCCAGGCCAATAACAGATTTATCATTAAGCTTATATCCAACACTCAAGCCAATATCGCTTGTAGTAGGGAAGAAATTAGTACTCTTTTGTGTTTGTATATTAGTTCCCAGTTCAAGCCTTTTTAAAAACGATTTTGTCTTTTGGTCGTTCGGTTTAAACCCCTCCGGCATGATGTCGTCACTGCTGCTACCGCCTCCTTTCATAATTTTATTTTTCAACTGGTTTATCTGTCCCTGTGCGCTTTGCATCTGTTGTCTGAATTGTTGCATTCCATTTGGCCCCGCTCCAGCGACCACTTGCTGTACCAATGCATTCACCTGCACCCTTGTTTGTAATCCGGCAAGGCTCGCAGTGTAATTAGGATCGTTAGGGTCTCCTGGCATACGGAATAAAGAAGCAAGCATGCTGTTCTTGCGCATAAAATCCTGGAAAAATTTTGTTTTGGCTATTAACTCCAAGGCTTTCTTTTCAATCTTCTTCGGGTCTTTTAGGACTTCTCTGTACTCTTTTATCTGCGCTGCATAATAGTAAACCTGTTTGTTTATTTGCTTTAGTTGTTTCACCATGCCCAATTTTTCTAATTGTTGTTTCAGTAGTTCTCTTCTTTGCTTAATAAATTTCTTAATCTCCTCGGCCTTCTGAAACTTATCCTGCAAGGCTGTTGTTTTTGCTAGCGCACCCTTCACTTTGCCGCCAACACCGTTTTGATCCAGGAATTTGAGTGATGTTGAAAGAGAGTCAAGTCTCGGTATGTAGGTCCTTGCCTTACCTACAATAGGCGGGTTTTTCAAATTATTTTTAAGTGAAGCATATCTATCTTTCAATTCAGAAAGGTTCATCTTTGCAGCGACAGAGTCTTTTGTAGATAATAATTTACGATAAATTTTTTCTTCCTGACCATGAATCTTGTCCAACACCTTCATGCTTTTTGCTACTAACTTATCTTCTAATTTTTCTGCTTTTTTACCTACCGATGCAGCAAATTTTTGGGGATCCAGTTTATTTAATATCGAATCAAGCCTTGATTGGGAGAAAGAAATACTTCCTGTTAGGAGGAAAGAAAGTATAAGACAAATTTTTTTGATATTATAGATTATGATTTGCATTTACCAAAAAAATTAATTAATAATAACGCTTGTTATTCCTTTACAAAACTTCCTCGGTCCATTACAATTCCGTTAGCCAAAATATTGATCAAATAAATTCCTCTTGGCCAACCGTTAATTGATATTTTCTCTCGTGACTGATTGCTTCCAGCATTTACTATTTTGTTTAAAACATTTTTTCCAGCAATGTTTACAATAGATATTTTTATTGGCCCCGGCCTTATAAATTTCACAGAGATGGTTATGCTTTCAAAAGCTGGATTAGGTGAAATTGAAAGATATTGTGCATTGTTTGGGCCATCATGATCACAAGGCACTATGAATTTTTTCCCGTCCACCCAATCACTATAAATGCTGTCATCACATTTTGTTCTGACACGCCACATATAAGTGCCACAAGTATCAACCGAATCACAAAAGTTTATAGTCGTACCAGAGGTATAGGGAACAATTTTGCTTTTCCAAATAGCGCCATATAGTGGCTTCCATTGTATTTCAAATGCCTGTGGTGTTCGGCACATACTGTCAATAGGAACATTCCAGCTTACACAGAAAACAGGATAATCCGAGCTTATAACTTGTAAGCTATCGGGAGTGCAACAAGTGCTATCAGTAGTACTTGTTCTGTTTGCAGCGTTTGCATTTGCAGCAAAAAATAAAATCGCAATTACCGAACAGAATGCAAGAAGACGAATTTTTGTTATCATAAAAAGGAGTTTATAGTTTTTGATTCATTGTTGCAGCCCATTCCAGGAGATTAATTTTATTAAAGAGTGAATCAAGCCTTGATTGTGATTTTGAAGATGATGGAAGAAGAAAGAATACTGCTCTGGCAATTGCTGATGAAACAAAAAGTTTTCTGATTATGACAATAGTCTTCCTCATACCTCACAGTTGAGTTGTTAATGCTAATCAGTTCCTTAGTGTGAAATTATTTCTTAGGGGAGTGGATAAGGTGAATTGATAATGGTAATCTAAAACTGAAATAATTATTTTAGTTCACCAAATGATTTTTGTCATATAAAAGTTTGAGCCATCTGTTAAAATGTAAAAAGAAATTTAAAACCAATGATTCGCAATGGATGTTAATTTAAGATGATTTTATTTTTTTTATTTTCTATAAGAGTAACCCATTATTTATTCGAACTTGGCATAAAAAAAATTACTCCCGCCAGTTAAATCTCAAAATTGAATCCGAGATTTCAAATAAACAACCGTAGTAATACGGATGCTTTCTGTCTAAATTTTCTGTATTTCATGGTCCGGATGAATAGAAAAAAGACCCGATTGCGCAATTATTCTGGGGCTAAGAAATTTTGGCTACCAACCCCAGATCTCAATTCATACCTATTCCAGCTATGTCCTCGAAATATTATTTCTCTTGTTTGGAAAAAAGTTTGTTTTTAAAAAAAAATCTAAATTATTTATTTGATTCAGCTGCTGTTTGAAAGTATTACCATCGTCATTAATTAACCCGTTCCAGGTAAAATAAAAGTAACTGACTGCCCTGAAATCTTTGCGGGATAATTGCCCTGGGGCATCATTGATTTTCATCATTGATCCTACGCCCCTCCCCGCTTTTTCGTTCTCTCCATTCCAGCGGTGTCATACTGAAGTTCTTTCCGAAGGCAGTAATAAACCCGGCCACCGTTTCATAACCGGCTTCCAGGGCCACCTCTTTGATCGGTTTGGAAGTGGTCTCCAGCAGGATCTTTGCCTGTTCCATCCGCCGGTAAAGCAGCCGGCCGAAGACTGTCATATTGAATTTCTGGCGAAATCCCTTCTTTAATTTGAATTCATTGGTCCCTGCCATTTGGGAAAGTTCGGGAATCGGGTAATGTTGCTCAAGGTCAGTAGCTATAATCGAATCTGCCTTATATATGGCAGCAATATCGGCGTCACTGAGTTCACCTGGAAGCGTTGCCGGGCCGGCAGTCAAATGCACAAAAAACAGTTCCCGGATTGCATTCGCATAATAAAAATCCCGGATTTTTTCCTCGTAAGGATTATGCAGGACTTCCCGGATCAGGTCGTTCATACCGTCCGGCATCCAGCGGGGAGCTATTGGAAATACCTGGCCTGAAAAACCCATTTCTTTGATCAACTCTTTCGAATAATGGGTAACAAAATAACTGCAGGCAGAGTTTTTTTTGAAAAGCGCCGTAAATGCCGGTGTATCGGTCAGGTGGTACTGGCCGGCCAATAATTCCGTCTTTTTACCTGCCGGACTGATGATTTTAAGTTCCCCGGATAGCACTGCTTCCAACCTGATGCCCGGGTGGCTCTCTTTAACCCGGAGCCCGAACTTTTTAAAGAACCGAAGCAGGCGGCAACCGATGCGATAAAGAGGATTCTCCCACTCCTGATGGGTTATTTCTCCTTCGCCTGTCTGGGCTTTGAACATAAAGGTTCCTGGCAGCCGCTGACCGCGGAAACGGCGGGTACTAACAGGAGAAAATTTAAATTGTTCCCCTTGTTCATTGGTCCATTCCGGCAATAGCATAATTATAATGATGGGAAATTAAATATGATCGAATATCGTAATTCAATATACGACTTTTATCGAATGCACATGAAAGATGACAATTCGATGTTAGTTACTGTGGATGAATTTCTTAAAACTGCTACGAAAACATGTAGCCTTTACTGATACTTTATTTTAGTAATTCCAGGGAACGGATTAAATAAATTCAACTGATCCTAAGAGAATAAGTGATACAAAAATTTTATACTTCCCGTATTACTACCTATAACTATTAGGTATTTCCCCGGTTGATTTGCAATATTAGAAATCTGAACTTTAGCTTAACAATCTTACCAACTTCTTCCGCTCCCGGAAAACAGATTAATAAAATCAGGATTCCTATAGCCTCTGATTAGCAAATTATTTAAACCCGGTATGCCGAAAACGGTGAAATAGAGTAGGCAATAACTTTTAAATATTTAAATCATGGGAAAATCACAAACCAATTCCGAATTACTTAAAACTTTATCCGGGATGGATAGAGCATATGCGTCTGGCAGCAAAACCTGGTTCGATCATTTTGATGATAACGCGACAGTTTATACAAATAGCAGTGCTGAGCCTATAATAGGACGTTCAAATTATATTAACAACTTCGCTAAATTATTGGCGAGCACAAAAAGAAAAGTTCAGATTATATCCCGTAAGGTTCAGGCGGTTGGTAATGTATTTATTGTTTATCAGGTTGAGCAGGTAACACAAGATGGAGTTGTGGTAACTATGAAACAAAGTCAGGTTTGGGGCGAAACTCAAAAAGGATTAAAAATAAACCACATGCACTCTTCTGTTTTAGGTACACCTCAGGCAACAAGTACTATTTCAAAACTGGGTTCAATAAATGTAATCAACGAAAAAATAGCAACTATTGCAACTGCGGTCGGAGTTGCTCAATAACGTAAATGGGTTAATTGATGAATGATGCTATTACGGTTTTAAACCCGTAATAGCATCAGAATTTATTTTTCAAAATTTTATTATTAAAATTGAAACCCTAAAATACACATTAGGTAGGGAACATATTGTTAATGAACCAAGGGAAACACGTCTCGGGCGCAGTGATTTTGGAAGAATGATTGTGGTGTTAGAACAATTTAAAAACATATATACTGACAAAACAAAATAATAAAATTTCGATTTCTGAATTACTTGAAACGATAAAATCAACAATTACAATTTTATTAGACTACGATTTGATAAGCCAAAATTAAGCTGTGTAATGAGCATTACTAAACATAATGTGAGGTATAACAAAGAGTATTTTGGTTACCTGGTTGGTTTTCCTGATGGCAAAATCATAATGACTAAAGAAAGTGCGAAACCGTTACTTGAGAATGGTGCATCATATACAGATATTAGTAAGCATAGACTTGAAGACCTTGTTATAAAACAGGGATTTTTTCTCAACACTCCCCCATTGATCTGGCTGGAGATTACTAAACACTGTAATCTCAAATGTCCACATTGTTATATTGACGGTGGTGAGGCAAGAGAAAATGAGCTTTCAACCCGGGAAATTATTGGAGTAATAGATAACCTTGCCGATATGGGCGTTTGGGCAATTGCGATAACAGGAGGTGAACCGACACTGCATCCCGATTTTGCACTTTTTGTACAACATGCCCGGAAGAGGAAATTGTTGGTAGGCATCGCTACACATGGACTACACTTATCTGATAAACTACTGGCAAAACTCCCCAAAGAAGGGGTTATCATTAGTATTAGTATTGATGACCTGCATGTTAAAAGCAAAAACCCGGAATCAGAATTTAATATTGCATCTGAAGCATTATTGAGATGTATGGAGCATGGTTTTCATGCAAACATTATGACCAATACAAACCGGAAGAACGTAGATCAATTGGAAAAAATCATTTCTTGGGGTGAGGTACATGATGTATCAGTCAGAAGTGTGCCTTTTTCTCCTATTGGAGAAAGGGCAAAGAAATATGCTCATGAATTGGAAAATATTCCCGAAGACGTTCATAAGGCAGCAAAATTCTGGCTTAAGGAAATGGCATGGGAACATCAGTACCATGAAAAAGTCGGCCTGTGCGTTGGCCTCATATTTAATTATGGACTCACTCTTGCGTACATGAGCAGGCGATGTTCAAGCGGCAGATTCCTTGCATATATATGTGCCGATGGCACAGTATATCCTTGCACTATGTGTGCCGGAGAGAAAATTCTCTCTCCGGGGAATATAAAGGATAAATCTTTTTCCGACTTATGGAGAGAAGAATGGCCTATAAGGCAAAGAAGCTGGGATGATTTTAAAGATACCTGCGAAGGTTGCCCCCTGAACAATGACAGTTATTATTGTTCTTCCCGTTGCCCGGCTATGTCTCATGCCCGGTCTGGCAATTTTAATTCCTGTGGGGCTTCTCCATTTGAAAAAATCAGTCTGGTAATACGAACAAGCATGCTGGAATCTTTTGAAATGTCACAATCTGATAACAATACTAACCCTGGCGTTACTGTGCCTTTTATGTAAATAGTCAGTTTATTATGAAAATTGTTTTAAGTACATCACCACACATTAAGCATTCTTCGGTACTTGAATCAGACTTCAAGCCAAGGAATGATTTAATGTACACATTTGCACCGCTTGGAATACTTATGCTTTGCGCAACACTGAGAGAAAAATTGCAAATTACTCCTGAGATCTATGATATAAATTCCTGCATCAACAGTGATGAAATAAAGAATTCAGATGAATTTTACGATAGCGCTGCTGATTCAATACTCAAAACAAAACCTGATGTTTTGGGATTTATGACGGAATGTGATTCTTATCATCATGTTCTCCAGATATGCAAGAAGGTTAAAGAAAGGAAACCGGACTGCTATATCATAATGGGAGGACCACATGCTACAGCAGTTGCAACCATTACTATGCAAAGCTGGAATTGCATTGATTGTATAGTACTTGGGGAGGGGGAAATTACTTTTGTTGAGTTAATAAAATCACTATTGCAAAACGACAAAAGAATTATTCCCGGAACTGTGATGCGTACCGAGGCAGGTATCCCGGTTGAAGGAGATAAAAGGGAGTTAGTTGATTCTTTAGATCTCTTACCGTTTCCGGCCTATGATCTTTACCAGCCACTTCCAGGGGAGGAACTATTTATAGAAGCGGGAAGGGGTTGTCCGTTTAAATGTACTTTTTGTTCAACATCCCCTTTCTGGCAAAGAAAACACAGGGTAAAATCACCCCAGCGCATTGTTTCGGAGATAAAATATATCCGCGGCTTTCATGAAGTTAATCGAATTCATTTTACCCACGACCTTTTTACAACTAACCAGGCATGGGTAGAAGAGGTTTGTCAGGCATTAATTAAATCAAGCGCAAATGTAAAGTGGACCTGCAGTTCGAGAATTGATACTATATCCGAACCGCTTATTGCTCTGATGGCGCAGGCCGGCTGTAATGCAATTTTCTTTGGAATTGAAAGCGGCTCAGAACGGGTCCTTAAAATAATTGACAAAAACATTCCTTTTGGAAAAACCTGTGAAATTGTTTCCTTGTGCTATAAATATGGCATATCCCCGAATGGAGGATTAATACTCGGATTTCCTTTTGAAGATACACAAAGCTTTAAAGATACGTTCGGTGCTTATTTGCAACTTCTTAAATTAGGTACTAAGCCTATACATATTTTCTCTTATTGCCCATTTGCCCAATCAAGTTTATACAAATCACTTGGCGAAATGGAATGTAGCGGAAATTTTCTGGACATCCCTTTACCCGACTCTCTTGATTCACAAAACCGGGAGTTAATTAAAAGTGACAGGCAGTTATATGGCTCATACTTCCGGCCTTATCTCGAGTCTGCTGTAAATGGTTTGAAAAGCGGGATGATTTATGCTGTTGATGAATTTGTGTTGCTTGTGGATGCAGTAAGGATTCCATCTATATTAATTGCTGAAGATGTAGGAGGAATGGATAAATTGTTTTTCAAATGGGTCGCATATATATCCGGTAAAAATGAGAAAAAAGGGAAGAAAGAGTTCAGAAAGTACTTTGGAAACCCGTTGGACTTTTGCGAATTTCTTCTGGGTCTTTGTGAGGAAAGAAAGGAAACGCTTGAAATATATACAGAATCATTGCTGAGAGTAATCAGTAAGAATTTTGAAGTATCACACTCCTTAAGCCATCGTGAACCAACAACGATGGCAAATTACAGGTCAAAAATAATCGCAAGAAGTCTAACTGAAATAAAATACGAATCAAAGGTTACATCCGAAAATGTTATTGATTCGATGCAATTAGAATATAACATTATTCCAATCTTATATTCTGCCGCATTGCCTGAAAAATATATCCCGGCAAAAGAAAAGACTAACCTGATTTGGCAAAAGGGAGATTCAGGTAATATATCTCTTATACAGGTAAACGACTTTATATACCATATTGCCAGTAATAAAAACAGTAAAGAGTTCTCCGTCCAGGAATTAGTTGACAATTGGATACAGACCAGAAAGGAGGATGATGAACTTGATTTTTCAGAGTTGTTTGAGAATTTGCAAACGGCGCAGGTAAAAAATATAGTAACAGTAAAGTAAATATAACTGTATGAGAACTGCTATAGCTGACAGCATTCTGTCTGAATTGTTGAAAAATCATAGGACGCCTTTCTATTTTTATAGTAACAGGATTCTTGAGGCAACTATCAGAGAACTTAAAACAGCTTTTCCAATTTCAAATTTCCAGTTATTATTTGCCACTATGGCAAATGATAACCCAGAATTCATCAGGACTATTATAAAGAATGATGTCGGCGCTTGCATTAACTCAGTGAAACACCTCTATCTTGTCCAGGATTGCGGAATGTCACCCGACAGGATACAGTTTACATCAACTGGTTTGACCGACGACGATATGACAGTGCTGTTAAAAAAGGGAATCACGGTAAATTTTGATTCGTTGAATCAACTTGAAAAATGGTTCCAATTATATCAGGGAGGATATGCCGGTGTAAGAGTAAATACCGGCTCTTTGACTGACAAAGTTCCGGTTGTTGATCGATTAGGGTTGGAAAAAGGCCAGGTATATAGTGCTTTAGAGATTGCAAAAAAGTATAAGGGAACTGTTAACGGCCTCCATATTTATGTTGGGACAAATTACAGAAACCATACTGAGATGTTACCTGCACTTACAGAATTTTTTTCTTTAGCATCTTCAATTCCCACATTGGATTATGTGAATATTGGTGGCGGAGTGGGAGTTGATTATTTAAGCGAAGGAGATGAATTCAATATCCAGGCATATGGGTTGAAAATAAAAGGACTAATTGATGAATTAAGAACAAAGCAAAAAAGGAATATCAGGCTGATATTTGAACCTGGGAGACGATTAGCAGCGCCTTCGGGTTGGTTTGCAACAAGGATCACTGATATTAAATACCTCAACAATATCCGGTATGTTGTTGTTGATGCCAGTGTTGCTGTTTTTCCAAGACCATTTCATCATCCTGATTCACCGCACAAAGCCATTACACCATTTAAGAATGGGGAACTTGGCTTTGAGTATTCAATAGTAGTAGGAAAGACAACTTTCTCCAGGGATATACTATCCAAGACTTCCTTATCAAAAAACTTAGTGGTGGGAGATTTAATCTTATTTGATCAGGCTGGGGCTTATTGCGATTCGATGCGATCCAGGTTTTTAGGGCAATTGGAACCTGTAAATATTTTTATCGATTAATATTAATGTAAAACAGTATCTGTAAATATTTAAACTTTAAGTTATGTCTTCTTATGTTCTTGTTACTGCCGATCTTCCAGATGTGACTTCTGAGCAAAGGGCCAGGATTTATAAATGCCTTGAAGAAGAAAAGTGGAAAAAAGTAAAAGAGTTTGGGAGAGACATCTCCACTGTTTGGTATGCTTCTTTTGAAGATACTGTAGCTGAAAGCAGTGCCATAAAAATCACAATTAACGATTTTGAAAAATGTTCAAACCGTCTTTGTAAACCCAAATTGGTAATACACTGGGGACCAAATAAACCAACATTTCATGGGCTGGTTTGAATAATTCAAGCAACATGATTTTCAAAAAACAGTCAAAAGACACCGGTCTTCTTTCCATTGCCATCAATTTGATCTCCATTTCCCATCTAAAAATTTGGTTATGAGAACCTACATTATCCAAGCTAGGTCAAAAGAATACGGCAATTACGGAAGTCGATCAGGGTACTTACCCGGTTATTTTTGTTGGAGAGAGAACCTAATTTCAGAAATTATTTTTCATACAGTATCAGGGAAGGCTACAATGCCTTTTCGGGAATATTATGGATTGATGCTGAGTCAACTTGCCCGGCTTCAGTACCAAAAATTTAAAATAAGTAAAGAAGCATAATTTTAGTACAAAAAATATGAAAAATAACAGTCGCCAATTGCAGCTTATCCCCGAATTTCAGAAATTCATCACTGCCTCTTCCTCCGGCCGAAGGTTAATGCCCTCGGGGAAAAAGATACGGGAAGGGACTATACAGCAATACAATTGTGTATTACTGTTACTCGAAGAGTTTCAAATACAATTAAAAGAGCCGCTTCGCATCCTGGTTTTGCACCGGAGTTCATTGCGAACCATCCAAAAAGAAAAAAACTATTGGTCCCGGTTCCTTAAAAGCTTTACCAATTTCTTGTACAAAGAAAAAAAGTGTTACGACCAATATACCGGCGCCGTGTTGAAAGTGATCAAAACTTTTTTTCATTACTTGAGCATTGAAAAATCATTACCCGTCGGTGAATTTCATAAAAAATTCAGGGTGCCATCTGATTATTTCACACCGGTTATCCTTTCTCCGGGCCAATTGCGGTTTTTAATAAGTGACAAAGATTTCGAACACTCTTTGTTAAATTCATTGCGACGTACAAAAGACATCTTCGTTTTTGGCTGTACTGTTGGGCTTCGTTTCAGGGACTTAATGCAACTGAAAAAAACAAATCTCCAATTTACACCTGAAGGCGTATATGTGGTACTGAACACTCAAAAAACAGACATAGAAGTGAAAATACCCCTGCCCGGATATGCCATTGATATTGTCAAAAAATATCAAAAAAAAGCTGGCAAGTTTGTTTTGCCTCGCCTCTCCGGCACCAACTTGAACCTACAGATAAAAAGGCTGATGAAAAAAGCAGGTTGGGATTACAGCCTGCCCAAAATAAGGCACAGACGGGGTGTACCGGAAGAAATAAAGACCAAATCCGGGGATTCTTATCGCTTTTTCGACCACATTACAGTTCATTCCATGCGCCGAACCGCTATTACTTCCCTGCTTCTGATGGGAGTGGATGAAACATCCGTAAGGAGAATTTCCGGTCATGCACCGGGCAGCAAAGAATTTTACCGGTATGTGGCAGTGGTGCAGGATTATTTAGACACGAAAATAAAAATCGCACATACCAGGCTTTTAAACGGAGATGATTATTTGGTACAAAATGTGGCATAAAAAGTAGGAAAATATTGAACGTTTTTCAACTTTTTGAGCTAAATTCATGTATCACTTGGTTCTTTGAAAATGGTTGTGGTTAAAGGTTTGGTTCATTTATGTTATTATTCCTTCGGGATGATGATGCCGGGACGTAAGAACGAACCTGCAAGCGGCTACAGGTATGGGTTTAATGGGAAGGAGAAGGATAAAGATATGAATAGCCTGACAGCTTATGACTATGGGTTTAGAATTTATAACCCGGCAATTGGAAGATTTTTATCGGTTGATCCTTTAGCTAACGAATATCCCTGGAATAGCACATATGCGTTTGCTGAAAATGACCCAATCAATTTTATTGATCTTGATGGTCTGGAGAAAGCAAAGCAAAAGATTACTTTAACTGCTCCTGTCATTGTTGCCATAACAAGAGAAGAGGTTTATAATCTAGTATTAAATAATACAGCTCACACCACTTACCGGGATAACGTTTCTAAAGGCTATACTACAATCGGTGCCAGGGAGTATTCTTATATTGCATCATACGAATCACTTACACTTACAATGTTTGATAGAGACGGAGACCCTAACGGAAACGCCTCAATTGGGTTTGGACATTTAATTCATACAGGCCCAATTGGAAATACTCCTGGAAATGTCAAGTTAGAGGAACCGTATAAGAATGGGATTACTCAAGAACAAGCAGTTGAGATATTTATTAAGGATGTACAGGGAGTAGAAGCAGAAGTGAATAAAGCTATTGAAGATATCAAATTACAATCAAGTCAATTTACCGGACGTCAGTTTACAGCCCTATTAGATATTCGTTATAATTTACCTCGTAGGTTGTTTAAAAAATTATTGCAAATTTTTAAAGATGAAGGTGCCGCTGCTGCTGCTATCCAAATTAGGAAATGGGCTCCTACGAACGGAGGTCTTAAATACAGAAGAGAATTTGAAGCACGATTATTAGAAAACAAAGATTTTCTTACACTAGCGGAATTGCAGGCCGAAGCCGCTGAAGCAAGAAAAAAAGCTGCTGCAGAAAAAAAGGCAGCGCAGAAAGCTGCTGCAGAAAAAAAGAAAGCTCCTGCAAAAAAACCAGAGAAAAAGAAAACATAATACAGTTATTACTTTCGTATTACTAAACGGCTCCTTCAATCATATTAAAAGCAAAAAAAATGAAAAAAGTATCGTTGATTTTTTGTTTCACGATTGGATTTCTCTCTTGTAACAGAACTCATAAGCATGAAGATAAAAATGGCGATAAAAAAACTTTTTTCATCAACAAAAGTTTTGATCACTACGGTTCGTTTGATGCCCTTGACTCCCTAATAAACACAGTAAATAATGCATGCGACGAGGAGCAGTTCATAGACAGTGTTATCATTATGTTGGATGACTCGATTAAACAAGTAAAGGATCAAATTGCGGCAAGGTTGGATAGCAATAAATCAAATCAGGTAAAAATGGAGGAATATCTAAAAGGGTATAAGGAAGTTTTACTAAAGAATCAATACACTGATTCGTTATTTTTTGACTATATGCAATCCTTATTATATCATTCATCTGGCAAATCTTCCGGGCGAGGTTATCTCGCAAAATGTTTTAGGGTTCAACTTCTTCGAAGCCATTTATACTTTCTTAAAGCAATATTTGAAAATTCATTTGATTCTTATGAATGGTAATCTTCCCGGGATAACACAAGCTGTTGTGAGTGTTCGGTTCTTTGATAAGTATGAAAATATATGGCTGGAATACTGAGTCCGGATTCTCCTAAAGATCAACCAGAGGGCCTGTTTAAATTTACGCCAATAAGGAAGAAATGAAGATATTCTCCTTTTGTTTATTAATATTTTTATTGTTTTCGTGCTAGCAAAGAAAACCATACGACCACTACATTTCATTGAGTGATTTTCATTGGGAAAACTCTCAAAAGGAAATATGTCAAACCCTTTTTTCTGCCCGGAGCCAACTCTGCCGACCCGGGCCGGGAAACTCTGTGCAGAAAAAGATATGCGGTTCAATTACAGGAATCAGGAACCTCAAAATGAAAGGTGGTCCAATACCAATTTCTAGCATGCGTTTTATAAAGGTAACAGTTAGATGAGACGTCTGGGAAATCTAAATGAGTAGTTTTTACATTTATTCTCCAATATTCATTTCCCTGGTTTATGATTTTAGTCTCAGCAATCATATTAACATTTTCTTTGTTCAAATTAATAAGACTCTCCAGTTCAGTTTTTGACATAAAAAAATCCTTAATCTCAATACCACCACTTATTATATACTCGGTAATACTATCAGTCTCTGTAAATATTATTCGTATGGCTTTTGTTATGATCGGCGTTTGAGATTCATCGGGCATCATAGTATAACGCACTAAACTTCCATTTTGATATGCTGTGATATCCGTAATCTCAGTGCCGTCGTCATCCAATTTATTTATCTTTTCAATATAGCCGTTAGATTTTTTTTCTAGTCTTTTGCTTACCTGACTTTTTGAAGAGAAATAGAAATTTAATAACATTACTGAATCGGCATCGAGAATAGATACATAAGGATATTCAATGTAAGCATCACTTATTGGTTCTTGCCCTACCAGGCTAAAAATATCAATATCCTTGTAGAATTTCGGTTTACTATTACTCATTTTCATTTTTGCATTATTACAAGAAACAATATTAATAAAAAAGCATGCAATTATTAATAGATTATTCATATCTAATTAATTTTAACAAAGGTTAGTTGATTCTTTTGGATGAACTCATTTCGCTTTTTCTCGTAATCTGCAAAATACCCATACCTGGTAAACCCCCAGTAAAGGAAATTAAAATTCTTACTTGATAGATGATAGTCACCGTCTTTGTCCAAGTAGATTGCGTTATGTTGAACAATATTCAGTTTTCCTCCATTTGAAGGATTTGCTGTAATCCAGAAACCAATATTTGCAACAGCCCCAGGGCTATCTTTCTCATCCTTATTTGAAATATCATCCGGAGTTTGATACTTCGCCCCTATTATTCCACAATAATTAGAATTCCTGAAAATATGTCCGCTTGGCGACCAACTCTTATTTGCTAAAACTGTTTTACCTAAAGAATTTGAAACCTTCTGTGTAAATTTCACGCCCTCATCATTAAGCCCACCTCCCGCATGACAGGCAAGAAGAGTTATAGTGGTATTTGCATCCAATAGCGGTTTAACATCTTTCAATAATCCAACCGTTTTACCGTTTATTATTTCGCTACCAATCCTAAATCTTGGCTCCCAATAAGCACCATGAGAATCAAATATTAAGTTACCGATTTCCTTATCTGAATTGTTTTTCCTCCAATCCGAAAGTTGCTTAACAAAGTCTTTTACATTATCAACTTCAAATATTATAACATTTGCTTTTCGAGCTGATTTTAAAGAAGAATTCAATGGCTCATCATCTGAACCATCTTGTTTTTTTCGGTTTTTTGTAATTACATAAATATTTACTTTTTCTTTCGGATCTTCAGAATCAGCACCAGCTGGATCAATGTAGAATATTGGATTATTGTCGTATGCAACATATGTAGATTGATAGGAGTTAAGTTTTGTGAGCGGATCAACACTTAACCACCTGCTTATTCTTGGGTCATATTCTCTAAACTCTGTTGTATAACTATTCCCATCGCCTTTCATTTCATTATCTTTCTCCATTCCATTAAACCCATACCGGTAGACATTTACAGGTTCGTATTTTCTACCCGGCATCATCATCCCGAAGGGATAGCTTATAACTCAAAGAACTCGACTACAATTTACCAAAGATTGATGATTGAATAATGAATTATCTGGTGTTCCATCTTACGCCGAGTCGGGCCGGTAATTTCATGTTAGCTGAAGATGCGTTTGGCCCAGACATCGGCTAACAAGAGTATCACAACGGACACTCGGCACCAAAGAAACTGGGTCTCCCAGCCCGGGGTTGTGCAGAGCGGAATCCGGAACGCTATGGTTTTCTTTTTTGCTTTTTCTTTTGCCGAACGCCACAAGCAATTGAAATATCTGAGATAAAAGTAAGTGAGCCAGAACTTGTATAAATTTCTGTTTTAAAAAAACATTTCTCTTTGTTCGAATTTTTTATTACCTCTATATTAAGTAGTATAGCGTAATTTTTTTTATTTGCAATAGGCAATATATCCAATGGGTATCTAAGTAATTCAATCACATTGCCTTGTGTCCAAATTTCAAACTCCAATCGAAAAAATTTAGCTTCCTTCATCAAAATAGTTTCAAAGTCTTTGGCACTTACTTTAATTTTTCCGAAAGTATATTCCGCTTCGAATCGAGAAGAGTCATTTGTATTAATAAAAAACATTTTATTGATGTAAGACTCATTTACCACTTCCTTATTATACAAAATAATAAAATTAATTGCAGTATCTTGAGGATGCACTCTCAGTGTAAAGAACATAAGAAATGTGACTAACACAAGGATTCTCATATAAAATATTTTAAATTAACCATTAGGTTGCTTAGTCTTTTCCTCCTGCTCTTTTTTTATCTTTTCTTCCTGCTCTTTTTTAGCTTTGTCCTCGCTGAGTTTTTCTTCAATTTTCTTTAATGCAGCTCTTGTCATTTCGAAAATTTTCTTCGTGTTGCTATCGTAAAATACTGCGCCCAATTTTGACTCAGCTGCTACCATTATAGTTTCATTATTATGACCTTTTGATGTATAATATGTAGCTCTTTCTAATCTTCCAACTATGATATTTGCAACATAACTTCTAAACGTTCCTCTATCCTGATCCTCGCCCTGAGTTGGCTCATTTGCAGTAGTAGACCAACCAGTCCAATCTGTATTACTCGGATCATCGGGTTTATCTTTTTTAATTACTGCATCTGTCATATGGCCATGAATTGAAACCTTCTCTGGGTTCAAATTAAATAAAAGCCAATTTGGATCTCTCGCAACGAAAGTGGGTATCCCAACCCTTCCTGTATAGGTGCCATCCGCTAAAATTGTTGCAGGTGCACCAGCAGGGTAATGCCTGACAACAATATCATTAAATACTATAGCGGATTCTTCACTATTACCTCCATTTTTAACTTGCCTATTCAAGACATCTACAGTTGCTTTAATTGTTGTATATCCGTGTGATATCTTATACCCACTTGATGGAGTCAATTTGTTTACATCAACTTTCCCATCAATAGTAACCTGTTTAACCTGATCATCATTTAATATATTGACTTCCGTAGATTCACCATTTCTATGAATAAGAGAACCATTACTTGCAAAATAGTATTCTAATCCATCTAAATCTATCCCATCAATAGGCCTATTGCTTGCAAACTGATATGATGTTAATTCAGGATATTTTTTTGTTAACGGGTCCACAGTCAAAAATTTTCCAATAGCCGGATTGTAAATACGGAAACCATAATCATAAGCCGTCAGGCTGTTCATATCTTTATCCTTCTCCTTCCCGTTAAACCCATACCTGTAGCCACTTGCAGGTTCGTATTTTCTACCCGGCATCATCATCCCGAAGGGATAATAATCTGTTGCCGTCACCACATCCGCCTGATAATACAATATCTGCGTTGTATTATTCGGGTCCTGTACCCCTATTTTCCTATCAGATTCAGTCACCAGCACATTCCCTAAATGATTGCTTAGTTCAAAGAACTTTCTTCCTCTTTCAAAGGTAGTAATTTCTCCCTCAGGCGGGTTCACCATATCACGGTTAATGTTAAAGATTCCCAACCGGCTGCTGCCATACAAATGAACCTCCGTCTGTGTCAGGTGTCCGCTGTTCAGGTCGCTTCGTTGCTCATAGACTCCCATCACATTGCCACTCGCATCCCGCACATACCAGGTTATCTTTCCATTGGCTGTTTTGCTTATTCTATTGCCGCTGGCATCGTAGGTATAGCTTATTGTATTGCCACTTTTTGCAATACTCAAAATCTTTCCATACACACTCCAGGTAATACTGGTAATACCTTCTTTTGTATCTTTTATTAAGTTACCAATAGCATCATAGTCATAGTTGTCATCAGGCTGGTTGTCTATATCCTCGGTGTAGTTGGCATCGCCAATGGCATCTTTTACATGCCTCAGCCTGTTGTTTACCAATTTACCACTGGTTATATTATACCCGTATGTGAGGTTATCCATGGCCAAAGCTGTGCCACCCTGCGTCGTGCCGTTTCTTATATATGTTTTTATATTGCCATTGGCATCATAAGTAATCCTTTCTTTATAATTACTGCCGGCTGTTGGCGATCCGTTTGTCCAGCTGTTGTTTGAATTATTAAACCCGCCAAATGCATCCATGCTCATAATGCGGTTCAATTGGTCATACATATACCCATACAACTGTGCATCACCCAGCTTGGGTATGTTTACCATCATGGATGCAATGTTGCCGTTGAACAGTGGTTTGGCTATAGTTGCTGCATCGGTATTCGTCAGGTTAAACATATTACCTGCAAAAGGCGTTACCGTATTATTTATAGATTTATAATCGTTAATAGTTACACTATTCACCATTGTACTGTAATAGTTCAGACTGAACCCATAAGCGTCTCTCGCCACCAGCACATTGCTGCTGCCAATCTTACCATCTTCGCCCATGTCGAAGATGCCTTGTCCACCCGTTTCTAGGGAGTTAGTGGGAGCCGTACTGTTCACCCCTTTCAGCCATCCCTGCAGTGTGTAAGCATAGTCTGTTCCCTGCACCTGCTGTTGCCCCAGTACCGTTCTTACCAATGGCCCATGCTTATAGTAGCTATAGGTTGCATCCTGTTCCCATATCAAACTGTCATGGCTGGTCTTCACCGTCACCAGTTTATTTTCCGCATCATAACTGTAGCGGTGATAGAAGCGGTCGGCATTAGTCACCCACTGCCCGTTCAATGGATTAATATAGCCGGGCTGGTAGGTCACTAAATTTACTTTCCCGCTTATCAGGTCATAGTCATACGCTATTTTTTTATAACGGCTGCCATTGCTGTTCATCACATTACTATACCAAGAGCTATTGCCATAATCCTGCAACAGTGTATCCACATTGCCGTGGATATCATAAGTATAATATGTTGCAGCACGATGTTTTCCTACCCAGGTGTCGGGCTGCGCATCAAAAACCTGTGTATAGCTAACCCGGTTGCGAAGGTTTCTCTGTAGCAATTTTTCGGGTTGCAGCAGATCATCACCATCAAAATAACTCAGATCATAAACCGTACGTGTTATCTGTTCTCTGTTTGCTGCAGTAGTAAGCCAGCCGTTCAGCGAAGAATCACTCCGGCTGATAGTCTGTGTCATCGCAGCTGTCTGCGGTTTCTGTCCCACTTCCTGTATCCTTCCCAGCACATCATATATTGTATAACTGTATTTTCCATCAATGGCCTGTTGCGCATTCTGGCTCACTACCAATCTTCCTAATTTATCATACCAGAATTTACTCAACCCTCCATCCGGGCTTTTCTGCTGCACTACCTGCCCCAGCGTGTTATAGCGGTAATCAGTGGTAAGGGTATGAGACGGTCTCACAGGCGTAGCAGCATTCGTATTCCTTGCGGTTTTTATACTGTCAAGGAATGTTGCATCACCCCGTTTGTCCTCCACACCTTCCGGCGGCACTGTTCTTACTAATTGCCCGGCCTGGTCATAGTAGTATAAAGTATAGTGATGTTCTGCTCTCGCAAAGGTTACGGTTAAGCTTTCCAATGTTTTGGCTGCGGTACATTTGTTATGCCAGGCCACATCAAAGTTGCGGCGCAGGCTGTCGAGATAGAGTTCCCACTTAATAGTGGCATCACCTACTGCCAGCAGCCAGGGATCTTTGCAGGTACTGGTATCCACCGGTGGAGGATTGAATATTTCAATGTTCAGTCCACAGAGCATGGGCGGGTAAGTGATAGGGGCAGATGTGCCTCCGCCTAAACCCACTCCTCCCTCTGTGGAACCGCCACCGGAGCAACCTGCAGACGGGCCGCATATATCACCACTGCCTGCGCCCAAAATGCTGTTATACAAATCCACCAGCTCGCAGTATAATTTATCCTCACTCAATGTCCAGTTTACCCAGGCCGTAAAATCATTCTGGCAATCTTCCGGCACTCCGTTGGGGTGCAGCAGGTAGTAGGCGGTTTTATAATCCCGGAGTACATTGGCGTCATTGAGTGTGAGGTACAGATTTTCTGATTCCAATCCGGCGGGCATGCTGAGGCAGCCGGTCATCAGAGTTTTTATCTGTGAATATACCAGGGGTTCGTTACCCCCCCCGACGCTACTGCCGCCACCACCACCTGTGTATCCGAAAGCATTGTTGAACATGAATGCAAATAATTGCCTTCTTGCAGCTAATGGTATTTTAATGTTGCCATAATGGTTTACATAATTAGATACAAACGCAATGTATTCACTGCACATGCTTTCACAAACATGCAGGCTGTCCCCGCATTGCACCAGGTACAGGTTATTTATATATACATAACTAAAGGCAGTGGAATAGCTGTTGTTGAAATATGCAGCAAAAAACTGCTGACAATCCGCTCCCAAAGCGGCGCCTCCACCGGGATAGGCCCTGTTGAAATTGTTCAGCGTGTATTGTAATAACTCACAGGTAAATACAGGATCTTCAAGCGGGCAGATATTCAGCACAAAATCACAATGGTCAAGGTATAGCTGCCTGATCTGTTCGTAGGTATAATTGGTTCCGTAATGAGTGTTGAAAAGAATGGTGAAACAAACGCAACGGTCGCCGCTGCATTCCATGCCCTGGGTCAGCAAAATCATTTCTTTGCAATCCCAGATAATGCCTCCAAGGCAGGAGGGTAAATCTGCGCCACATATAGCCTGGTACAATCCTTTTATTTCGTTGAAAGTGTAATTGGTGTTCAATAGCTGGTTAAAAAAAGTGGTCAGTAACGCCTGGCAATTGGTCAATGTATCTGCACCCGGGTATTGCGCATAAAATAACTGAAGAATATGGTTGAACTGTTCACAAGAATAGGGAGGTGCGCAAAGCTGGTTGATATCGGGCACGCAGTTATTGAATTGCTGATATAGCTCTACAATAGCGTCCCAGCTATAAGGGGTTTGTGTAAACCCGAATTGTACATTAAAATAGTTCACAAAATTTTCCTGGCATTCGGTCATTGTCCAGATGGGATTGTATACCGTGTTTTTGTATTTGTTATATAAATATGTCAGGACATGGGCATTGGGGAAGCTGCAAACTTCCGTCTGACAGGAATATTGGCACACGTATGTGTACAGGTTGCTGATCTCAGCATATGTATAGCTGGTCTGCAGGGCGTTGTTGATAAAAGTGGTGAATAATAGCTCGCAATTAACGTTTCGCCAGATCTGTGGCCCATACTGATCATAATAAGAATAAATTAATGATGTTAGTAGTTCACAGTCAGCGACCGGCAGGCATACAGGAGGCCTGGTACCACAGGCTTTTACAAATTCATCCATCCATTGATTGAAGGTGTAATACCGGCCGGTTGCGTTGTTCATAAACTGGGTGAAACTATTACGGCATGCTTCACCGCTCTGAGGCGGATTGGTGGCCTGCCATGCTGCAACTAAACCGGTAAGGTTATTGCAACTTAGTGTGCTGTCGTTTAAGCAGGTAATTCCAAACTGCACATACTCGGGCCATAATTTACTGAACCCTGTGCGGTAATTGGCAAATTCGGCAAAGGCACGGTTCCAGGCCAGTTCTGTTGCTGTTTGCGGATTGATGTAGGGAGCAGCCACTCCCCTTTCGGTAAGAAACTGTTGTTTCAGATCTGCATAGTCGCCGCAGGTTATACAGGTTTTTGATGAATCAATATTGGCTGTGCCGCGGCATTGGAAGATGGCGGGCAATTTAATGGGCGCCGTCAGGAAATTACAGTTGGGACTGGTGCTGGTATATCCGGTGGCGCACATCTGCAATAATATGTTAAGCGTATCCTGGCTGATCGCTGTGCCCTGCGTATTGTACAGGTAATTACTGAATGTGCCGGGGCTTCCGGCATTCTGCCATTTTATTTTATAATAATTAATACGTTCGCAGGAGCATGCCGTCGGTATGGTAATAATGGGAGGAGAAACAGTTGGCGGAGCCACATTATAGGCTTTGGGATAATCAATAAGTTCAGGATAACAGAATTCATTGATGCTATTGGGGTCAAACCTGAATTCGAGATAGTAGCGGACGATATCGGGAAAGTTGCGGACAAAAACTCCTTGCAGATCAACTCCGTTTGGATTTGTAAACAATTGAACCGATGGTTTGGCGTCAGGAAGACTTGAAGCGCCAAAGGGATGGCCCATATAATCCACACCCGGTTTGCATATATTTACGAGGTAGCTGGATAACCAAATAGAATCCGCCACCCATTGTGCAGAATGGGTTTCTGCCAGGGCGTCCACCTGCGGGCATCGACGCAGCCTGTTTATCCAGTTTCCGCTGCTGGCGCGGCAAATACTGTCCGCTTCTCTTTCCATTACTTCAGTATAATCATCCGGGTCTGTGCTGTTGAGCAATCCGCCAAGATCATCTCCGTCCAATGAGTAAGGCGGAGCCGCCTGTAAACGGTTAAAGCGTTCATGATAATTATTGCCGCTGTTCGTATTGAATATGGAATAGTCAATATTGCAATTATTTGTCAGGTACTGGCTGATCAATATATTCCGGTACGAAGTATAAAGCGTTTTAAAATTTTTCCAGGCCATATTCATATCGGCTTCACAATGATTCACCGATGACGGCGGAAGGTTATTTAAAGAATTAAAGCAACTTAAATATTCAGCAGAAGGCGTAAAACATCCGTTGACAGGCTGCTGGTTGGAGTTTGCCCCCATTTCCTTATGACAGAAAACAAATAATTTTGCCAGCTTCCACATTCCCATTGACTGTGATAAGGGGCATTCGGGTATTGCTGACACATAATTTGAAATAATGGCATTGCGCATATCCGTTGCATACTGTGAACTCATTCCCACTTTAATAAAGAAGGAGTCTTTCTGCATCAGGTAATCAGCTGCAGTGACCGGGTTACTGGTACTTGTATGGATAAAACCGCGGCTTACGGCCTGTGTCCAGCTATCTGTGTTTTGCAATCTTCCGCCAAAGCGATAAGCGCCTTTCAGGTTGGTTTCTGCAAATTTCAATTTACAAAACTCAGGGTGATAAGGTAACAGGTTATACGCATAGCTGTCCTCGAAATTGTCAGTAAATGTTTCTGCAGACATTGCTGCCGCAGCTTCCTTCGTGAGGTTTACAATTCCATATTGATTTTGATAGCCGGACAGACAACTTACAGTGCCGGGGTTCAGATTATAAGTTACCGGCTTGTGATAAGGTTTATTGACAGGCGGACAGTAATTTACAAGCGGGCTTGGATTAAAAATATTGTACGGCTTGTTTATATTGGTTGGATTCTCCTCATCATTCAGTCTTGCATACTGGCCCATCGGCGGCGTCATATCCTGCAGCATGATCTCTTTTATGCTGGTCAGTTCATCCAGGGTTTCTTCATTGCTGTTATCACATATCCTGTCACAATTGGCCTTTGCTTCATAATAAGCAGCCTCTATCTGTGCCTTCATAGGCTGCGCCTCCACCTCTGCCTGCGACAATCCTGAATGAACTTTAAAACTGTCAATAAATGCAGAAAGGGTTCCCAGTTTTGTATTGCATTGCGTACAGCTCAGGTAGCAATTTTGCTGGCCAAGCGCCAGTTGGTATTGTTGCAGTATAAAATCAATCTTCCTTTTGCAGGTATCATTTGTTATGTACACATTTTCCCTGTACCAGTCTCTTGCAGCCGTACTCAGCTTCAATTCTTTTACCACTGTGTATGCTCCTTCTTCCAGCCAAACATTGAATATGGTATCCAACAATGGTGAATTATTGCCCGCACAGGAAGTCAGGTATTCTCCGAGGTTAAAATTCTTTACAATGATCGGGTTGGTAAAATTGGCAATCACTTTGTCGGAACAATCCGGGATAATGCTGATGTTCAGTTCATACAGGCAGTCAAAACAAAACTGTGTTCCGGTGCAAAGCATCATTTTCAGCTTTTCAGGCGAGAGATAATAGTTGAATTCATAATTTCCGGGCTTGGCTACCATCAGCGATTTGGAAGAAATAATGGAATTGCCATGCACATTATTTGTCTCATTATCTATCAACTGCCGGGTAACCGTTTTTAATGCAGCAGAATAAGAAGGTAATGCCTGCAGATTTTCGGGAGTATTTCCGGCCAGCGCAGTTGCTACCGTTTTGCCTCTCATATCCACATAGCTTATGCTGTATTGCCCGTTGGCATCCCTTACCCAGTTTTTTGAATAATGAGAAGCATATCCGGCATCGGTGCCAAACAATGCGTCCAGGTCATCCTGGTCGGCGCTTTCATAATAATATTTTGTTTCCCTGCCGCTGTTCACCTGGAACAATTGCCCAACACCGCCCTGTGCATCTATGCGTCCTGTGCCGTCATTGGTATATCTTGTTTCAGTATAAGGATAGCCGCCTGCATCGGGTATATATTTATTAAACCCATCGTTTACCTGCGGGTTATTGGCCGAATAATACAGTGCGGCGCTGCCTGCCGCCGTGTTCAGCATTTTTGCTGTTAGCTTATTACAGGAACTCTGGTTGACGTCTAACTTATCATAAACTGTTTTGGCATTTCGTGTATCATCAAACTGGTTGAAGTTCTTGGTAAACTGAATAATCGTATTGAGGGTTGGTGATGGAAGCACCTGAATAAGCGGCCTTCCCTGGTAATCATAAAATGATTCAGCCACTACCGTTGTCCTGTTTACATTGTCTTTTGTTACTATTTGCCTGCCTCTTAATGAACCGTCAAAATACTGAATGACGGTCTTTCTTTTTCCCTCTTCAGCAAAAGTGGTGGTAGCCTGCCAGTTCAGGTAGTCTTCATGGCCCTGCCCGGTTGTTCTTTGCAGGTAAGCCAGCCCTCCATCAGAAAGATAATACCAGTTGCCCTCCAACCGCTGCCCGTTCACTTTTACCTGCGCCATCCTTACCCTTGCATAAATTCTTCCGTTATCTTCATATAAAAGCGGTATCCTGTAATAATTATTGCTGCTGGTAACCCTGGTAGCATTATTATCAAAAACACTGTCTAAATTAAGCACATTGTTATAGGTGTAGTTTTCCACGGCGCTTTCATCTATCCATGCCCATTCAATATCGTATTCGGTCTGGAAATTATTTGATACGTTCCATTTCACTTTCCATTCATCTGCAAAAAGACTATCTGTTACAATTCCGGTGATGGTTGTACTGCAATTGAAACCCCAGTCACGCAAGGAGATTATCTCATTTACAAGCTTCAGGTTTTTAGTCACATCCCAGCTTACATTTTTACTTATCGCCGCGGCTATCGTTACTGTTACTTTTACCGCATCCTTGAACTCAAAAGAATTGATGAAACCGGATACCAAACCTTCTCCTATTTTGTAGTCTATTGTCAATGTTTTCTGAGGCAGGTTGGTTATTGTTCCGGCAGCATTTTCAATAGTAATATTCAGGGGAATGCTTGCCGTAAAATCAGAAGATATAAACCAGGGACTTTCCTCATCAATCATAAAGCGAACGGTGTTTTTCACATACCATGTTTTTTCAATAGCCCCGCTGGTATTTTTATAAGCCTCATAGTTTATGTCAAATGTGTACAACTGGCTGTTTGCCTGTAACTGGCCGTCCTTTCCGAATAAGGTCTGACGGTATTCAGGGTCATTGCCGGCAAATAACGATATACTTATCAGCGAGAGAACTATCGTTAAACCAATCTGTCTCCGTACTGTTGAAAACATATCTTAAAAATTGTATGGTGAATATTGTTATTCAGCTTTTGATCTTCCATTTAGTTTCTTACGTTATACAACGCATAGGTCTTATACTTTTCTACCGGCTTATATTCCCCGTCTTCGTCCCATATCAGGTTATTTTCACTATATACATCATCTGAAAAATTATCAAAGCGGTAATTGAAAAATTCTATCCGCAGTGTTTTTTGCCTCGCCGTATTCTTTAACAGGCGCTGACCGTCATCCGGCTCTTCCGCAGGTGTCAGGCCAAGGCCGGGTTCGGTGTATTGAAATTCCACTTTTCGAATGGTGTTCCGGGGCATATCAAATTCGATGATGTACAAATTATATTGCGCCAATGTATCTCCCGTTTTTTTGATGAGTCTTATATATCCCACTGTATCTGTTTCTGGGTCATTAATTATGCTCTTTACAGAGATATCATAGCTGGTTGAATATGCCTGGAGCAAACTGTCCAGTGTTTCCCGCATGGGCAGGTAGGAACCTGCATTTTCTACCGGGGGGTTACTTACCACCATCAGCTGATCCGTATTATATACAGCAATCAAAAAGGAATCGTTCTGCAAATAATCTACGTCTCCCAGCGAATACTTTGCTTTTTTCCCGCTCATCGTGTAAGTGCCGGTCATTACATCGTAGGAAAAATCGCTGTACGCCGTATCGGAGAAAAAAGTATATTTCACATCAAATGTGAGATACGGTATACTGTCATATGTTTTGAAAAACTCCAGGGCTACATTCCTTGCCGTATCAACTACGGTTTGCGCTTTTGCCCCCTGTATTCCGAAAAACATGAACACGACAGTTGCGATCATTGCTTTTTTTATCTGTATTTTCATAATTAACTTATTCTTTTTTCTGAAATCAATTATTATTCCCGCCATTCACATGAATCTATTGTACTGCTTTCTGCAAATGGCTTCTTGTTTCGGTAATAGTTTTTACACCTTTTAATGTTTCCTTTTTCACTCTTGATAAAGTACCATCATCGTCATACTCATAATAACTGGCATAGTTATTTTCATCCAACTCACTCATCAGTCGCAGACTTTGCGGATTATACACAAAGCTTTTCATGTTTGCATTAAAAGGATGTATCCTCAAATCATCAAACCAGGCCGAAGCCGTACTGCCGGTATTCATCAGGTCAACGGTTATTTTTGTAGCTGTTTCGGGTATCGTAAAGATTCCCTCGTATCGCTGCCATCCTTCAATGATACTGCCTGATGGAAAAAATTCAGATACAGTTGATCCACCGGTGTAGCTGATGCGTATCTTATTATTTACATAGGCGCTGCATTTACAGTCATTGCCGCCTACCTTCACCCAGGCGCTGATCAGCATTTTTTTATTCTGTATAAGTGAGAATGTATCTGTAAGAGCATTACCACGGACATTCACTGAATCAAGTTTTGTACACCAGGTTGATACAACCTGCACATTACCGGCAGGGGGTACAGTAGTGTACATTACTTCGTTCGGAATAAGATCAAAGCCATTCATAAACTGGTTTTTCCATAATAATACGGCATAGGCATCAGGATCCTGCTTCTGTTCATAATCAATCTTTATCTGGTAGGTTAGACCGGCATACAACGTAACATATTGGTCGCTGGTTTTTACTCTTGGAGAATGTCCATTATCCCAATCGGAAAGGACTAAGGAATTATTGATACGAACCTGGATTCTGTCATCTGAAATTGTCTGGAAAAAATATTGCCCGGTCCTTTTAGGCTGAATATATCCTGTCCATACAGTATAATACCAATCATCCCCATTGCCCGCAGGCGGTCTGTGAGAAGTAAGGTATGTCCGGTTATACCTTCGTAAATTAATAAACGGGTCAGTCTGGTAACGGTGTACCCCGTTTTTAATGTAATCACCCGAAAGGCCATTCCCGGTAGAAGTAACAATGGTGTCATAATGAGCTGTTGAATCAATCTTTACCCTCATAGAGTACGATTTGTCGAGACTTGCCGTACTTACCACAGGCGCTGAAAAGCTGAAGGTTTGATTTGCATTCAGTTTCAGGCTCTGCTTGCCACTATGTTTTTGCTCACTATTCAGATAAGGTTGTATGTTTCCCATATCCACACGCCTGCGAGTGGGGCAGGTTTCGGTGCAGGAATTGCTCTGGTAGTCATAATCCTCGAACCCATCAAACATGGATTCCATGTACCTTGAATTATTCACTACTGCTATGGGAAGTTGTTGGTTATAGCCGTATAAGCCGGCATTGTATCTCTCCAAAGGATCTTTATTTTCGATTTCATACCCTTTGCGGTTGTATTGTGTGATAGCGCTGTTCCATGTCCATACATCTGATGCAGTAAAATTCCGTGCCAATAGCCCGGTACTAAGTGAAGCAAAATTCCAAAACGATTTATAATTGATAATGGCGCCGCCTGCTCTCAGGTCAACCGGGGTTCCATCCACTACTATATTTTCTTTCCTGTCACCATAATAAACAAAAGATGTATCTACCCGCCAATTGCCCCAGATACCTTCGACATAAGGGTTTACTGATTTGCGTTGTGTGAATTTTGAACGGCAGAAATGATAGGTGGTTGTCGAGAGATAGCAATTTACTAATTGGTTAACCAGGGGATCGGGAGGTTCATTAGGAGGCGGGTAAATCGCAAATTCAGTTTGTGTGGTCTGATCACCACAATCATAATAATAAATACTCATTTTGGGGGTCAGCTGGTTGTATCCTGTTCTGGGATCTTTTGCCCAAAAACATTGAAATAAATCAACGTCATTTGGTACCTCATTTGACAACCCAGCCTGTCCATATACAGCTGTCCTCCAGCGCATCACTCTTATTCCGGTTGCATTAATATTACCTGGTGTACGTAAATCTGTTACCATATCCTGAACAGCCCTGGTAAAATCAATCCGGGTGTCACCATTAAATCCAAATACATAACTTTTATTGGAATAGTGTTCTGTTCTAGGTATTAGGCCGCCACGGCCGCTCCAATCATGAAGATTTCTGTACTGATCAGTAAAAAGTGTATTCCATTGCCCGGTTGTTGATGGCCATGATGTTTTCATCCTCAAAACTCCACCCGTATTAGTATAATTAGCATTTCTCATGTAATTCAGGTGCGACCATGAGCTGGGATGCAATGGAGAATGTCCGGGCATAGATACCGGTGGAGAGTAAGAATAAGCTGTGTGGGCATTAAAAGATAATGCGCCTTTTACAACTGTTGCTGTGGCTGATAAAGGGTCCGATTGCAAATCGAATAAAAGCCAGTTGTCTGAATTCAATGTGTGTCTTCTGAATCCTTTACTCCTGTTAATCAGAGATGCGGGATTAAGCGTATGACCTTCGAAATTCTGGGGATACCCGTTTTGATAATTTGCACTTAACGCATAGCTCTGTATGACGTAATAATCTTTCCTTTTGATTTTCGCCTGTACCATCACAGTGACCGTTGAGTCTTTCAGATATAAACTATTATCCACCCTCCAATGGTCTTTATAGGTTGCAGCAGCAGTTTGAATAATATTTGTTTCATCTGTAAATTCTAATTGCCCGTTTGCAGGATTTACAGGACTGTTTAAACTGGTAATACTTCCCAACCCGGCGCTGCACATATTCCTTTTACCGGAACGGATAATGCGGATGTTTACGTTTGATGCTGTGAACGGAACTCCATCTGCATCAATAAAAAACCATTGCGGAGCGGAACTGTTCACTTTTGCAGTATTAACTGCCCAGATCCTCGTTGCCCTTGTTGCTGGTATTAACAGTGGTTCACAAGGCCCTTTACCCAAAACGGGAAGCCAGGCCGTAACAGGAGTTACCATTATCTCATCCCCGCTTTCAAATAAATTAAGATCACAGGGATTTGTGTCAAGTTTTCCATTCCGGAATGTAAGCCCGCTACACATTACATCAATATTCTTATAGGCCAGTCCCATACCGCTGTAAGCCCAGTGTGCAGGATAGGAAAAACTATAAACAGGCTGGTTATGCTCATTATTTGTCCTTGTCAATAATGGATCGCCTGTTTCTGCATCATAAACCAGGTTTTTAGTGCTGACCATACTGCCTTTATCCACCGCTACTACGCTATCTAATATGCTGTAGTGATTAACCACTTTTAGTATTGCTGCAGAGCGGTAAATATTTGACTCTTTCACTATAGGTTTCCAGATGCTTGGAATGGGTATTGGTATGTAAACCCCGGGAATTATATCTACATTGAAATTAATATTTGTTGTGATGGTCTGCTGTTTGTGCTCCCTGAAATCCGTCATTATTTCCACCTCTCTTCCAATCAGGCTTTGCTGTATTTTACCATCGGGCCCGGCTATTACCGGGAAATTATGGTTCAGCCTGAAACTACTTGCACCTGTTTTTACCATACTGTAAAAATTCTCCGAGTAACTGATCGGGTCATTAAGATTATCAGGAGAATATGTAGACTGTTTTTTCATTTTACCATTCATATCGTTCAGGTCCACTTTAAATCCCTGGCTTAATGCTACAGCAGTTTTTAAATCCACTTTCAGGAGTTTATCGAGGGCGCCTGATTCGTACCTGTCTTCTGCATTATATTCTGACAGGGGAGTGAATGAGGATGTCGTGGGAAACTCAAGGGTGGTAAAAAATTCTGTAACGGAAATTCCAGGGGCATTCTTCACGGTATCGCGGTGTATGCTTCGTGTTTCCACACGGCTGTAGCCGACAGAAGCCGAGGGATACATCATTTCTGTAAGCGGCGTTTCCATGACCCGGTAATCATAATCAGCTTTTGGTGTCTTATTATGAAATTCAATTGCCTGGCGGTTTGGATTTTCTTCTGCTCCCAATGCCGGTTCCCAACTGGCCACTCCACTGCTGATGGTCATCATTTCTCCATTTACCAACTCTTTTTTTGTATAAAAATATTCCTGCCCGTAAGTGGCATTCAGCATTCCATCATTGGCATTGGGATTCGTCTTTGTCATTTTATCCCAATTGTCATTTATCACTACCTTTTTCACTCTAAGCCCACCGCCCAATTTTTTCAGATATGGATCAGTCAGCCTGATAAAAGATTTACCCAGGTCGGTATAGCGGCATTTTTTCTCTTCTATCATTAATTTCATACCACCATTGAAAACTTCTTTAAAAGAATGAAACAACCCACCCAGTGCTTTTACCACTGCTTTTAAACCGCCTTCCTCACTCACATCATATCCGGGATAAGCTTTGGATGGCAGGTTGGATTTTAAAAACTGCAATGCATAGTGCACCATCGGTGTATAATTGGAAAGAAGTTTTTTAACTTTTATAAAAATTTTCTGCCCGTTTGTATTCAGCACCACTCCATAATCTTCGATTTCCGCATATACAGGGATCAACTCATAACCGCTGCCGTTTTTATCAGAAGGCATATTTATCGCCAGCTTCATATATACCTGTTTGCTTTTATTCAGGTTGGCCAGATACCATTCCTGTATCTGTGATTTTATTGTGGTGGTAGTCGTGGCTGTAATTGCCCTCGGAACAGTGATATATATATAATCATAGTTGGTTGAAACGTCATCATATAGTTTTGAAGAATATTCTGAAGGGCTATTGCTTGTTCCAAACCCGGCTATTGACACCATAGTCGCTGCCCTTCTGTCCTGCACATACGCATAATCGTCCGATTCATAATCCACATTGATAGCAGCGCCAGATGGCAGTATTACCTGGTTCATCGTCCATGCTTTTATATATTCATTGGTATTTGAGGGAGTCTGGTCTGTATACGGAAAATCTGCATTGGATAACATACCAGAAGCAGGGGTGGCTTTATAATTACCCCAACGGTCATTTTCGGTAAAACTATATGCAGGATTTTTATCCTCCGGATATTTAAACCTGTAATAATTTTTTTTGGTTTTGCTATTGCCATTATAGGTAAAATAAATAGCCTTAAGTGTAAGTTTTCCGTAACCGCTAACAGATCCTGGCGCACCTTGACAAAGCGAATAATCATATTCAAAATGAACGGTTTTAACCGGTTTTGGTTTTGTTGGATTTTTCAGCAATTCTCCTTTTGTGAACAAGGAAATTTTTGACAACCTGTAGGCTCCGAAGTTTTGATCCATGGAACCGTTTTCATCCACAACAGCCCTGCTGTCTTTCCGGTCATTTCTTACATAAAACCTCGCCACCATATTTTTTGACTCAATGGAATACAAATACCACATTTCCCTTTTGCCATAGATATAATGTGCTTTGTCATCATTCTTATCCGTTTTCAGCCCTTCACTCAGCGTAGCAGTGTTAGCTCCCACCGGTGTTCGCCATTTCAGGTCATCATCTGATTTTGAATAATTGAATTTTATAGCATCGCCCATATCATCTTCAGTGATTCCGTCCCCTTTCACATCAACATAATTTGGTGAAAGCAACCCGGTCAGTAAATAAGAATGTGCATAAGGAGGCAATTCCTGTTTCTCCACATAACCTTCCTTTCCTTCATTGTTATTACCTGCCATATTTTCGTTGCCGGGAATATATCCCGTGATCGGATCATTTGCTCCGTTACCCCCACCGCTTCCTTTTTTATTAAAAGTCACATCCACCTGACTCTTGTTATATACAGGTATATCATACACATACCGCCTTCCATCCTGCATCAGTACATCTATTTCTGATATATGATGAAGTTTTCGGATCGCCCGATCCCCTTTTTCATAACGTTTCATTGTACGCCGGTTAGAATTGGAACATCCAAAAACCACCTGGTTCGAATCTGCCTCATTCAACCTTATATAGCTGATTCTTTTGTTCAGGCCAACCCGGTCAGCATCTTCAGCAGTTAAAAAAGAAATTACCTGTGTCCTTTTATCCCTGCTTTTAATGGTGGTGGTCGTATTAATAGGCAGATCATCTTTTTTCTGAAGCATGTCTGTGTATCTTACAAATGAAGGAACAAGCGTCGGTGATCCAAAACCTGTATTGGTCATTTTTAACCTTACCAGGTCTTCACCGCCAATAGCGTTCTGGTAAGCCAGGCTCGGTATCGCTTTTTCACCCGGATTTTTAAAATAAACAGCCTGATAATCTTTTTGTGATACTTTAAATTCCATCTGGGTCTTTGCAAGATTCCCTCTTTCCCAGCCGCCGGAAAATGATGGCGTTAACACCACATTGGCATTAACAGCCCCATGCCCGTACCCGCCCAATCCTATTTCAATTCCCAGATGGCCCGATGTGCCGTTATTTTCAAGATATGAATCCTGCACATATCCCAGGTCGCCCCGGTAGGCCCGGAAAGAACCTCCGGTTCCTTCACCGCTTATACTGTAAACATCATAAGTATAAACCGGAACGGAAATGGCTGGTGTTCCCGGAGTATATACGCCTTCATTCAATCTGTTAAAATCAAGTAAAGCATTTTTATCCTGCTGACCTTTTTGCAGGTATATCATTCCATAAGCAGGTTGGGAAATAATTGTATCCTCATCTTTTATCCAACGACGGGTATAAAAACCGCCTAACCGCAAGTGTCCATATACCCCCCACGCAGAACCGCCAAACCCAAGATCAAGATCATAATTTTCGCTGGATGTTCTGCTTCTCATGGAAGGGGTAAATGATGGATAGGCAAAATTGATACTGGTACCTAATGATGGGTTCATTAAATTATTAGCAACTGCATTTATATATTGGCTTTGCGTTTGAACCTTCATCAAATTCACTTCAGCCGACAGGTGCAGAGCAGAAAGCCCTTGTCTCGAATGAACTCCAATACTTGCTGACAAGCCTCCATCTAATCCTTTTTTATTATTATCACTCAATGAAATATTAAAAGTGGAACTGCCTCCCGATTGTGAATTGGCGCTCAATTTCCATCCAAAACTCAGGGGCGCCGTTTTAGAATCGCCGGATTTTCCTCCCACACTTATGGAAGGATTCACCCCTGCTTCCAATCCTAATCCACGCATATTATTAAAAAAAATCCCACCATCCACACCAATTCCCAATGCACCGCCGAAAATCTCTACTCTTCCCCCTACATTCACACCCCATGTCCTGTCAGGTTTGCTATACTGTGTTTTGGTAATAATATCGGTGCCGTTAAAATCATCCGGCAGTCCCCGCATATTCCTCATGATCGTTCCGGGATTGATGTTCCATCCAAGCCCGGCCCAACTGGCTTCCTGGTCCATCGTTATACCGCTGTTATAAAAAATATTCACCGGATAACCGCCCACATCCAGCAACGGTATATTATAAGAAAAATCACCGCTGAACGGATCTACCATATTATCTGAACCAGCAGGTTTGAAAGCTGACATCTCAGGTTGCGAAGGACCTCCAATATCACTATGGTTTTCTGAACTGATCTTTTTACGCTCTTTTTTTACGTTTGCTTTTATATTATCATCCTTCTTTTTAATGGGATCTTTTTCTTCATCCCTGACGGTGGATGACATTTCATATTTTTTATATGCCGTATGTATAAACCCCGGGTTTTCTATACGTGTTGTACGCACCGGTTCATACTTTCTTCCATATACAAAAGAGCATAGCCCTGACATGAAAAAAAGATAGCCGATAAAAAAAGCAATTTTCTTAGAATGCTGTGTTGATAAAGACAAAAGCATACGATATACGTTTAATAATGATAATTTCTTATTTATCCTGAAAATATTTTATTCTGAATAATATACTGTTTCTTTCACCGGAGGAGCTTATGATCTCAGCTTTATATGTACTCTCCTCCGATAAATGAATTATTTTTTTAAGGTTTAATTGCAATTGATTCTCACCCGGTATAACTTTAACAGCAATGGATGGTTGTTTACCCCTTCCATCGTCTGCAGATAAGTTATACAGAATCACATTTATTGTTGAATCTGCGCTCCGGTTAAAATAGGATATCTTTAAAACCCCGTTCGGCGCTATTCCCAACTCAGGCACATCAGGCTTCATCTTTATATAGGGCGTTCCCCTGATTATTTTTTCCAACTCACTTTCTTTTTTAACTTTAAACACCCAGACTTCGCTTTTACCGGCATAGCTTTTATCATCCCTTGCTACCACTTGCCAGCCATACCATTTTTCTTTTTCAAAAGCAGGCAGCGTTGCCGGATAAGTAAGAAAATTATTCATCACATCAGCTGAATTATAAAAGCTCATATTATCCTGCATGGCTTCATCTGCATTTTGTCCCGGTTTGATCTCAGTTATCAGGATTTCATATCGCAAGCGGTTTATCATACCTGCCGGTGTTGGTGGTGTCCAGGTAAATTGTGCAGGGATCGCCTCCAGTTCTGAACTATCACCCGGGAAAATCAGCATGGGCGGGCTTAATGGTTCTATATCAAATGATACACATTCTTCTGTTAGCTGTTCAGGTTTTTCTGCTGCAATCTTTGTAAATGAATAACAGGCTATGTAAGCACCTGTTGGTAATAACCCACTAAGCATATTACCCGGATCCATACCCAGGTAATTATATTGTATTGGGTTCAGATTATTTACATTTACCGATAGCGAGCCTTTTGGTAAACTAAACCGGCTCGTTGTAGCAGTCATTAATTCCATACCTGTTTGCCTGTCCCTGAGAACCAGTTCCATTTTCCCTTCTATTGACCCGGTTGTCCCATTAATAAGTACCAGGTTCCATAACTGGTTTTTCTGTACCAATCCAACTGTCGGCAATGTTGTTTGTATATACACCTGCGCCTGGATAACACCGGAGAAGATCGTGACAGCAACTACGGCTGTTAAAATTTTTCGCATACACATATTATTATTCGTTTAATACAAAATGATCTGCTCTTTTAAATTAATACATTCGACAATTAACCTTCAACCTGAAACTTTAAAACAACCTGTAATAAGTCACCCTTCCCATTTCCACCGGCAATAAATTTCTCGCTGTTCCCGGCAAATAACTTTTATCATAACTGGCCTGTATGGTTCCTATCTTTTTAATCAATAATCCCAAACCTGCTGTACCTCCCCATAATCTCTGCTCACTATTCACCATACTATATTTCAGCCCCCCATTAAGTATAAGCCACTCTCTCAACTGATAACTTGCAGACTGTTCTAATGTCGTCACTATTAAATTCTTTTGTTTGGTCATGGCTAATCCTGTTTGCAGTTGCAACCCTTTTAGAAAAACAAATTGGTTTACGGTCACACTTGATGCGTTATAATAAATAAACCCGGTATCAGCTCCGCTGTTATAGAATTTAAGGAACACCAGGTTACTGTTCATGCTCAAATTTTTGATTCTGTAAGCATGGCTTATTACAGTACTTAGTGTATTGTATTGATTTTCCACTATTACATTATTATCCAGGACTGTCAATTGAGAGGATGGATAATACCCAACCGATACAAATGGATAATGGGGGATCCGAAGCGTTGCCTGCAGAGATTTAAAAACTGTTTTGCTGGTGAGTCCGGGGTTAATATACGGGCTGCTGAAATCATTTTTTCTAACCCCTGCTTCTACTGTAAGTTTTCGCTTCCAGAATGACTGCTGCACTCTAAACTGGTAGGCAACCAGGTTCACATTCACAGGTTGCAAATTGAAGGACTGAAAATGTTCACCCATTTTTCTGTAATACCCGTTGAACCGGGTATTCGTTTGCAGCCAGTTACTATACAATTTAATGCTATATGCTTCATTAGACCTGTCTTTAAAATTCCAGACCTTTTTAATTAGCCCGTCTGTGGGTTGATTTACTGTACCTGTATTATGAAATGATGATTTGGCCGATTCAAGTATAATGAAGTTATTGGCATCCACCTGCAAACGGCTCTGAACTGACATGCCAATTACTCTTTCCAGGCTGGAGGCGGTAGCAGTGGTGTTGCCAAAAGAATTGAGCATATTTCTTTTACCATCATACCAGGTAAAGATGAGATTATTACCTTCCTTTCTGCCAATACCCGCCCTCAGCAAATAAAGTGTTTGTTTAGTCCGGTCGTTATTTTTTATCACAAAATCCCTGAACCGGTAGTTTACTTTCCCGGCAGCAAAGGCAAAATAAAGTTTTGATGGACATAGTTCCGCATTAATACCTGTCAATGAAATATTCTTAACTGTTAATTCTGAATAATCCACCCATGTTCTACCAATACCAATATTATTAATAGCGGATAAAGCCTGCCAGCCTTTGGGCAGATCCTTTACATCAAATTTATGCTGCCTGATAAAATTCTTCAATTGTGCCGGGTCTTTTATCTGCGCCAGTTTTTGTTTTAACATGCCAATGGAATCCTGCACTGATTTTTTTACTTTTTTTAATTTGCCCTCGTAATCTTTTAATTCCTTTAAGGCTTTATCCAACTCTTTCTTTTTCTGTTGGTATTTTGTCAGTTGATCATTATTCAATAATGAATCTTTTTTTCCTTTCTTCTCTTTTATCAATGAATCTGCTTTTGCCGCCAAACTGTCCTTCAACTTTTTTATTTCTTGTTCTGCTAACGCAAAAACTTTCTTTTGAATAAATAGGCTGTTAGGTAATTCCGGAATTGATGGGATAGCTGTGGGAACACTGATACCCTGGCTATCGATAATTTTTCTGCCTTCAGTAATTATTCTACTGGCAGCTTCAGCCTCCTTGGATTCAATAATTTCCTGTAACCGCGCAGGATGGTTTATCCAGCCCTGCAAGGCTTCTACTTCCCATTTTTTTTTCTGGTAAAGCTTTTCTATTTCGGTTAGCTTATTTTTACTGATTACATCGGGGATTTTTTTAATCAAATCATTTTTAAGCTGATTTAAAAACATTCCCTGGCCAAACTGAACACTGACATCCGTAATATCATCAAAATAGGGGGAGTTACTCCTCCGGCTTAGTAGTACCATCCTTACAGGGTATTTATCTCTAATCACAAAATCCATTGTAGCCTGTATACTATGCTGTGCAAAATCTTTTTGTGAGAAGGGGGTATCCACCAATGAACGATAAGTAAAATCGTATTGTATATTGCCATGAACTTTCAGAAAGGGAATATGGTGAAGATTTTCGTTTGCCGAAACCAGGCTCTTATTATTCCCTATAAGAACAGTCGTTTTAAGTGTTTTGCAAATACCACTATAAATCCAGGTAGTGTCGTGACTTTGATAAATGTGTGGATTGATGTCAAACAGATGAATGTAAGTCGAATCCCTATTCACCGGAAACTGTGCCGTTATTGTTTTGCATGGGAAAATTGCAAAAATGACCATATATATTTTTCGGCGGATGCAATTCATATGCAGTCAGTTCAACAAATGGAAAAAATATTTACTGTCACGTCAAATCTAAATACTAAAACAAATCCAATACAATACTGCATTGCACATTACTTAATAAATGATAATAGCAGAAACAAAATAAAAGCTGTAAAGCCGCTGAATAGTTTTCGCATAAATAATACAATTAATACAATTGGGTAAACTGCATACCAAAAGAAGAGTTTATATTCAAATAAATTATTTCGGTATTTACGGATAATACTCCCGTATTAATACGGATATATTATATAATAATTTTCCCGTATTAATACTATCCTTCGCCGTATAGTCAATTTGAAACAACCTGTAGTAAAGACTTTTGGAAGGGCTGAAAAAATATTTCCAGTCTGCTTAAAGTGTTTATACGGATATGTAATAGAAATCAAGCAGGGGGCATGGATGAATTTGATTATGCAGGGCTATTGCCTTCTGCATACCTCTGTAAGCTGTCTGATAGATGGTGAGAAATGGATTTTTACAAACAGGCAAAAAACAGATACACAAAGCAACATCCCATTGCTGCCAATTGCTGCAGAAATTTTAAATAAGTATAAAAATCATCTCCGGTGTATTAATGGGAAGAGCCTGTTGGCATTTTTAAACAATCAAAAAATGAACAACTACCTGAAAGAAATTGCTGATGTGTGTGCATTACTAAAAAACTCACCTTTCACATTGCCCGGCACACATTCGCCACTACTGTTATAATTACAAATGGGGTACCCATTGAAAGTGTAAGCAAAATGCTGGGACATAAAAATTTGAGGACTATACAGCACTATGTAAAAATTTTAGACAGAAAAGCAGGTATGGATATGCAGGTTCCTAAAGACAAGCTGAAATCTCATTTGTCTATACAGAAAACTGCTGCTGTTGTATAAACAGGCTTGAACAAAATATAAACCCGAACTTTGCCCTGGGGCTGCTAAAATTCATAAACTTAACAATGCAATCCTATTGAATCATCTTTCCCCTGATAATCTCCATAAGTTCAGCTTTATAGTTTTCTCCAATTTGTATTTCAGCAGTTACATTTTTTAATCTCACCAAATTCCCTTCGATGCCCGTGACGCGATTGATGGGTATAATGAAAGATTTATGTACCCGGATGAATCGTTTTTTTGGCAGACGATCTTCAAGTTCTTTCATGCTTGTATAAACAAGGGTTTTTTTTGTGCCGCAATGGATGGACATATAATTTTTCAGGCTTTCGATAAAATCAATATCGGCCAGGTTGATCTTCAGGAGTTTTCCTTTCGATTCTGTTTTTACAAAAATGTAATCGTCTTCAGGAGTTTCCTTATGTGTTTCATTGGTTGCATTTATCTGTTCTACTGCTTTTTGAACCGCTGCTAAAAAACGGGGCAACCGGATAGGTTTCAAAAGGTAATCCAACACATACAATTCATACCCTTCCAGCGCAAATTCACTGTAAGCCGTAGTCAGTATCACTTTACTTTTGCCGTGAATGGCTTTAATAAAATCGATACCGGAGAGTTCCGGCATTTGTATATCGAGAAAGACCAGGTCAATCTTTTGCTGACCCAATAACTGCAATGCCTCAATCGGGTTCATAAAACTTGCCACAAGATTCAGATGTGGCGTTTGCTTCACATAATGAACAAGAATGTCAATAGCATGTTGCTCATCATCAACTATTATACAATTTATCATAATTCATCAATGGTTAATTCAGTCGTATAAAATTCCGGCTCATCTTTCACAGTGAATTTGTATTTATCGCCATAAGCAAGAACAAGCCGGCTTTTGATATTTTCCAATCCAATTCCTGTAGACAGCTGTTTCGGCCCTGATCTCTTTTTATTCCTGCAATAAAAATAAAGTCTGCTGCCTTCTACTTTCACTTTAATGACTATTGGGTAATCCTGGCTTTTCAGATCGCCATGCTTAAAGGCGTTTTCAACAAGGGTTATTAATACAAACGGAATAATCATTGCCCCGTCAATAGTACCACTCATTTCAAAATTCACCTTCAACTGGTTGCTGTATCGAAGCTGGTTTATTCTGATTACATTGTGAACATGCTCAATTTCATCTTTTAAAAGAGCTTTACCATCTTTTTGATTTCCCTGGCTGAGTGCATAACGCATAATATCGCTGAGTGTGAGAATACCTTCCGATAATTCTGAAGAATAAGGAAGTGATTTGGCGTACAAAAAATTCAGCGTGTTATGAAGAAAATGCGGATTGATCTGGGCCTTTAAAAAATTAAAATTTGCCTGTGAGATTTGCGCTTCAAGAAGCAATTTCTGTGCCTCCAATATCCTTTTTTGCTTTAGAGCTTCCCGTAAAACCGTGACGTAAGCAAACAGGAGGCTAAAAATTAAGAAGGGAATCATATACCCCACCAAGAAAGTAAGCATCTCAGACAGGGATTTGTATTTCTTTTGCAAAACTCCTGGAAAATAATAAAAAAGTAAAATGTGATAAGTACAAGCAACCAATATGATTATACCCGTTACTTTGAGAAAGGAAAGTAATTTTTTATTGCCATTAATCAGGTTGTAATAATAATTAAGGGCAACATATAACACTGTAACCAAGTAAAAGAAAACATATATTCCTCTCAGCCAACTATCGGGAGTTGCATCAGGATCAGCCGGTGCATTCTGATGTTGCTTGTAGGCGCCTGTACTAAAATACAGGATGGCTGCAATGATACCAAAACCAACAATTCCCAGTAATACCTGCCAGTATTTGTATCGTATTTTAATTTTCATTTTATGCTGTGAAATTAGGGAATGAATTGTTAACTACGCTTAAATAGCTTCCCTTTTCGTCCTGTCAATAACCTTGTAGGTATAACGTTTTTCTTTCCCTCTGGCAGGTAGTTTAGGTTTATGTCCGAAATCTAAAATCAAATTTTATGTGTATTCTAATACTACTATCCATCCTCCTGCTGATTGCGGCCGTAGTTTATTTCATAGTCACAAAAAACAGACGTAATGACTAAAATGAAAAAGGGGGCCAGGCCAGCAACACTGAAATGGCAGCTAAACAATACTGCCTTTTCGTATTGCTCAAACCCTTTTTGGTATAACGTTTTTCTTTCCGGCCTGGAAGCTCTTTATGTTTATATCTGGAAACTAAAACTAAAAAATTATGCGACTTCTTTTATTACTCCTGATAATTACAATTTCAGTTTTTTCACAAGCACAACAAATTAACGGTTTGGCTAAAGACGAAAGCGGAGCTCCTCTTAATGCAGCTACTGTTAGTTTAATAAAAGCCTCGGATTCTTCCAGCATTAAACTTGCAGTTACAAAGCTAGATGGCTTTTATGTATTTTCTGGAATCAAAGAAGGTAATTATAAAGTGATGGTAACTTATATAGGTTGCAAACCTGCTTTTTCAGCAAGCTTTTTTTTCAGTTCAACTGATATAACTATGCCGGAATTAAAACTGTTGAAAATTTCGGGCAGTTTGAGTAATGTAACTATTACAGCACAAAAACCAATGGTGGAAGTTAAAGCAGATAAAACGATACTGAATGTAGAAGGAACGATCAATTCAGTGGGATCAAATGCATTAGAATTGTTGCGTAAATCACCGGGGGTCTTGCTTGATAAAGATGATAACATCAGCCTGGCCGGGAAAAATGGGGTACAAATTTATATTGATAACAGACAAACTCCTTTATCAGGGCAAGACCTTGCCAATTATCTCAAGTCCCTGCAATCTTCTCAGATCGAAGCAATCGAACTCATCACCAATCCTTCTGCAAAGTATGATGCAGCAGGCAATGCCGGCATCATTAATATCCGGCTAAAAAAGAACAAATCCCTTGGTACCAATGGCTCTGTGAATGCAGGATGGAATATTGGCATAACGGCAAAATACAATGCTGGCGCCTCCCTGAATTATCGAAACAAAAACATTAACATCTTCAGCACTTACAGTTTTAATTATGGGCCAACTGAGCAGAAATTAAATGTTAAAAGAACGGTATTGGACAGTCTTTTTGATCAGCAGGGAACCATCCGCCAGACGAGCAAGGCACATAATTTCAAGATAGGAGCAGATTATTTTATTAATAAAAAGAATACAATTGGTGTGATGGTGAACGGAACACTTGCCGATCCGACATTTAGCAATTACAGCAAGACTTTTATTTCAAACGTCACAACTAACACAGTTGATCGCATATTGATTGCTGATAACAGCAACAGCATGAAAAGGCATAATGCCAATATAAACTTCAACTATAATTACACTGATCCTAAAGGAACCAGTTTTGTGGTAAATGCAGACCGTGGTTCATACGATCTTAACAGCGACCAGTTCCAGCCGAATTATTATTACGATGCTTCAGGGCTAATACAAACGAGTAGTGTAATTTATCACATGTTTTCGCCTGCAAAGATCAATATCAATTCAATTAAAGCTGATTATGAGCTGAATTTTAAAAAGGGAAAGTTGGGTATAGGGGGAAAATCAGCTTGGGTTAAAACTGATAATGATTTTCAGCGTTACAACGTGAACGGTTCCACTGAAGACCTGGATAAGGATCGCAGCAATCATTTTGTTTATAAAGAAAACATCAATGCAGCTTATATCAATTACAACCGTCAATACAAAAAGTTCATGATCCAGGCTGGTGTCCGTATAGAGAATACAATTTCAGAAGGAGTGTCGAACGGATTAAAGTTTAATGGAAGTAATTATGTAACCAGCATTTCTTCATTCAAAAAATCCTATACTGATCTGTTTCCAAGTGCGGCCATCACCTTCAATAAAAACCCGATGAAGCAATGGAGTCTGACATATAGCTATCGAATCGACCGCCCTGCTTACCAGGACCTGAATCCGTTTGAATTCAAGTTGGATGAATACACTTTCCAGAAAGGGAATATCAATCTTCGTCCGCAATACACAAACAGTTTTGGAATCACACATACTTATAAATACAAACTGAACATGACGCTTAATTACAGTCATGTAAAAGACCTGTTCACACAGATTGTTGATACAACAGAAAAATCAAAAGCATTTGTTTCTAAGAAAAATCTGGCTACCCAGGATATTGCAAGTCTTAGTGTGAGCTATCCTTACCAATATAAATCTTACAGCTTGTTCACCAGTATCAGCAGCAACTATTCAAAATATAAAGCTGATTTTGGCACAGGGCGTAAAGTAGACCTTGATGCTTTTGGTTTCAGCGTTTTTGTGCAGAACAGTTTGAAGTTTGCCAAGACCTGGACAGCAGAGCTGAGTGGTTTCTTCAATGCTCCAACAATTTATCAGGGAAGTTTCAAAGGAAAATCAATTTACAATATTGATGCAGGTTTATCAAAACAGGTTTTGAAAGGCAGGGCCACTATTAAAACTTCCGTGAGTGATGTATTTCACACCTTGAAATTCAGAGCTACATCCGATTTCGCCGGTCAGGTTATGAAGATCAATTTTCAAGGAGAATCCCGGCTATTCAAACTCAGTTTTAATTATCGGTTTGGAAATAACGGAGTGAAGCCTGCAAGACAGAGGTCAGGTGGTGCTGAAGATGAGTTAAAAAGAGTGCAGCAAAGCAGCGGAGTTATAGGAAATTAGTACCTGCCGTCACAAATAATAAATCAAAAAATGAAAAAAGTGATAAACTTCGGGGAAGATGTAGAAGGATATAGTATTCCTGTTTTGAATGAAAGAGAAATAAGAGCTTCAGCAGGTATACTGTTTTTAGCAACGTTCATCTCTTTAATGCTTATCATATACAAAAACAATTTTTTGCCAATAAAATATGTTATAACAATATTCCTTACTGATTTTATAATACGAGTATTTGTTAACCCTAAATTTTCCCCTACATTAATAATAGGGCGTTTGATCGTCAGGAATCAGAACCCCGAATACATTGGGGCCCAGCAAAAAAAATTTGCATGGATAATTGGTGTAGTCCTGTCAGCTATCATGTTCATTTTTATGGTGGTAGTTAATTCATATAGTCCGGTAACGGGTATTATATGCCTTATTTGCCTGGTATTCTTGTTCTTTGAATCGGCCTTTGGTATTTGTTTAGGATGTAAATTCTATTCAATATTTTATAAAGAAAAAGCACAATACTGCCCCGGTGAAGTGTGTGATGCAAAATCAAAACAGGATATTCAAAAAACATCCGCGGTACAGGTATTTATTGTTTTTGCATTAATCGCATATGTCGTTCTTACAGTCTTTTTATTTAACGATCAGTTTAGTAAAAAACCATATGACTTATTCGGAATTAAAAGCTCTGCACAATCTAACTAAATGAAAAAATATTTTTTTCAAGCCGGGGGTACATTCTGCAAAATATGGCGGAATAATTAGGACCTGCCTGCCCGCCTTCGCATAGCTGTAGCGGAGCAAGGCCAACTGGAAGGTTACATAAACAAGAATCGGAAAAGCAAAAATAAATTATATAAATAAAATAAGGATTCACTTAAACATTTAACTAAAAATATATTAGCATGAAAAAGATCATTATTGTATTAGTATTTACAATCCCTGTTCTGACTCAGGCTCAGGAACAGGCGTTCAACAAAAAATACAAACCTCAAGTTGATTTGTCTTTAATTGGGGGCATTCAAAACAATAAAAATTTTGAAGCTACGGCACCTGTATATGGTGTTGTAATTTCATTGGAATGTCCGCTTATTCAAACCAGGAAGAGTCACATCAGGCAACAATTCAGTCTTATCCGCCAGGAAGGAAAGAAATTTACAACGCTATCTGTTGAAATCAATCCACAGTACAAAATAATTGCCAGCCCGGCATTTGAGTTGGGAGTTGGACCAGGTGCAGGTTTAATTTTTACTAATACAAGCGAAGACAACAAGGCTATATTCAGTTATGGCCTGGGAGCAGGTGCTATTTATCATTTTAAGAAGTTTTTTATTGGTTTAGAAAGTCGCTATGCCCTGACAAAAAAGGCTTCTTTTACCAATTTAAATAACAAACCGGGATCAGTTGAAGATGAGAATTTAAATAATTTGAGAACTATTTTGAAACTCGGTTACAAATTATACAAATAGCGATCAGACCAGAAGTTTAGCAAAGGTAAATATCATGGAAGAAAAGGGTATTTCACTCAAAAGAACGGCAAGACTTGCAGGCCTATTGTATCTTATTTGGGTAATATCAGGCATCTGTGGCCTTATCTTTTTTAAAGCTACATTTTAAAACCAAAGAAAAATATAAATATGAAAAAAATGATACTGTTAATGGTCATTTATTCTTTGATGAGTTTACCGGGATACTCCCAAAAATCAGATACGATCATAATTGATGCTTCTAAAGTAAACACTAAAGTATTAATACCCGGCACACACCGGTATTTAGTTTACTTTAAAATGGGTAAAGATAGCAGCCGGAAAATGTACCAGCTATGGTCCCGGTCAATTGCCTTCATCAATTATGAAAGTAAAGAGGCTATATCTGTTACTCAGGAGTGGGAAGACAACGATACTGTTGTTCATAAAACTTATTCTGTACTTGATAAAAAAGATTTTTCTACGCTATACCACGAAGGTTGGTGGAAAAGAACCGGTAAAGCCAGTTTTGATTTCATCAAAAAGGAGGCTAAAGACAAAGATGTTTTACTCATTGAGAAAAAAGATTCCAATAGTATTAAGCAGCAAAAAGCTTTTGAAATTGCTTGTTCGCAATACTTCCTGAACTGGCACCTCGATCTTGAAGTTTTTCCATTACTTCCGTATAAAGAGAGTGTGACTTTTAAAATTAACTTTTATGACCCAGGTTTCGGGTCACCGAAGTATGTAGATTACACCGTCATTGGAAGTGGAACCCTTACGGGATACAATAATCAAAAAATAGATTGTTGGTTATTAAAGCATGGCAGCCTGCCACGGAACCAGGAAATTTTCTGGATAAGCAAGCAAACCAAAGAAGTTTTAAAACTGGAACAGGAGTTTGCAGGCGGAAGAGGCAGGTATAAGATAAAACTTGGATACAGCTATTAAGTATTTTTTGATACCCGTTACAATATGCAAGAAGGTATAAAATTATTGATCAAATGAAAAAGCAAACGCTAATTCTCGTCTTTGGACTCCTGGTCAATCCTTCTTATGCTCAACAAATAAATATTAAGCAAGCTAACCAGTTTGACAAAATGCTGTCGGAGCAATTCAAAAATAATGAGACAGGTGCAACTGTTTTGGTTGCCCGAAATGGCCTAATCGCTCATAAAAAAGCTTTCAGAATGTCTAACCTGGAGTTAGGTGTACCAATGAAAGTTGACCAGGTTTTCAGAATAGGCTTTATGGGCTGCTGTGATGTTTTATTACATATTTGGGGATATAATCTCTTTTTTTTCCGGATGGGTACATAGCGGAAAGTATGCCGGGAATAATACAACCTTTTTCAGTGACATAAGGAACCATGTTATGCGCAAATAATTATAATGCAATAGTTAAAAGAAAACAACTATGACAACCAGCGCTATCAACAAGTCACAACGCAAAGCTGCAAAAGTTGCGGGACTTGCTTATCTAATCACTTTTACACTTGTGGTCTTCGTTAATTTTGGTATCCTCGACCGATTATTAGTTGAGAACAATGCAACGGAAACCGCCCGGAATATATTAGCAAACGAACAACTCTTTCGAATTGGTATTACGGGTAGCCTTATTTACTGCACAGGCCTTATGGTGCTTTTCACAGCCTTGTATGTAATTCTTAAACCAATAAATCAGGGACTTGCTTTGCTTGGTACATTCTGGAGGCTCGTATGGGTATTAATGTGGCTACTTATGACGCTCAATCTCTTTGACGCTCTACGGTTAATAAGTGGTGGCACTTACCTGGGAGCATTTGAAACGGAGCGATTGCAGGCTTTAGGAAGGTTCCATCTCGCTAAGGGTATAGACTACTATTATGTGGGCCTGCTTTTTACTGCATTGGCATCCACACTCTATAGCTACCTTTGGCTAAAGTCCGGCTATATCCCCCGTACACTGGCAGTTTTAGGCATAATTTCATCTGCATTTTGTGTAGCTTGTACCTTCATTTTCTACATTTTCCCCGACTTCGACAAGATAGTTAACCTGTGGTGGTTTGATATGCCGATGGCTATCTTCGATATAGCACTGAGCTTTTGGCTTCTGTTTAAGGGGTTACGACCAGCTGGGCTGGCTCAACTCAATCTAACAAATCAGGAGAAATAATAAAATTACATCTATGGAAAATAAAATATACTCACTAAAAAAGACAGCAAGACTTGCCGGCTTATTGTATTTTTTTCTGATAATCACAGGCGTCTATATTGTTATGTATGTACCATCACAAATTATAGTATGGGGTGATGCTGATACTACTGCCAAAAATATTCTTTTTAATGAATTTTTATTTCGAACCGGCATAATGGGTGATATTATCAGCAACACCATTTTTGTGTTTTTGGTATTTGTGCTGTACAGATTGTTAAAACAGGTAAACGAGCATCGAGCTAAACTTATGGTCGCATTTGTGATTGTGCAAATTCCTCTCGTTTTTATCATGGAGGCATTCAATATTACCTCGCTTATGATTTTTAAGGGCGAAATATTGAAAACATTCGAACTTAGTCAAAGACAAGATTTGGCAATGCTATTTTTAAATATTAATGACTACGGAGCATTGACATTAGAAATGTTCTGGGGGATTTGGCTTATACCATTTGGCAAATTGGTTTATAAGTCAGGGTTTATTCCCCGTATTTTTGGGATATTACTCATCATTGCGGGTATCGATTATATGATTGACAGTTTTATATCTCTGCTTTTTCCCAGCTACCGTGTATTTGTAAACCAACCTACACTTTTGTTTGTAATAATAGGAGAAATTTCAATAATGCTTTGGCTTTTAATTAAAGGAGTGGCTGTGCCACCTAAGCAGTCAACGTTATAGTACATCAATAAATACAAGAAATGAAAGCAGTTGTTTATGAAAAATACGGTACGCCGGATGTTCTTGAACTGAGGGATATTGAAAAACCAATACCCCAAAACAATGAAGTACTGGTAAAAATATATGCGACAACTGTAACAGCTGGAGATTGGCATATGCGTAAAGCTGATCCCTTTTTAGTAAGGTTTATTGCTGGCTTGTTCAAACCTACCTGGGTGAAGATACTGGGTTTTGAACTGGCGGGAGTTATCGAAGAAGTTGGTAAGGAAGTTAAATCATTCAGAAAAGGTGATAGTGTCTTTGCTTGCTGTGGATTAAAATTTGGGGCCTATGCCGAATATAAATGCCTTCCGGAAAATGATTTGATTGCCTTAAAACCTTCCAATATGACATTTGAAGAAGCTGCAGCAGTTCCTATTGGTGGCCTTACTGCATTAAGGTTTCTAAAACAAGCCGGAGTAAAAACCGGGCACAACATACTCATTTATGGAGCATCAGGAAGTGTAGGTACTTTTTCAATTCAAATTGGGAAGTATTTTGACGCCCATGTTACCGCTGTATGCAGTACGACAAATATAGATCTTGTAAAATCGCTTGGTGCAGATAAAGTTGTTGATTATACTCAGGAAGATTTTACAAAAATGGGATCACGGTTCGATATTATTTTTGATGCAGTTGGAAAAACGTCCAAATCAGCCTGTAAAAATTTATTGAAGCCGGAAGGAAAGTATATATCAGTATCGAGTCTTCCAAAGAAAAACCCAAATGATTTACTGTTTTTGAAAGATCTTATTGAATGCGGAAAATTAAAGACAGTGATAGACAGAAGGTACACACTTGACCAAATCAGGGAAGCACATGCATATGTAGAAAAGCACCATAAGAAGGGAAATGTTGTAATAAATATATTGGAAAATGAGTGACCTGAATTACCTGGCACCGGCAATACTGCCCGCGGAATGAGTTCGCAAGCAATCCTGGGACAGGCATTAAATAAGTGGTTGAATAAATAATATAACGGCTCTATAATTTCCGGAGTAGCACCAATACATACCCCGACAAGACATCAAACAAACAACCTGATAAAACATATTTAATTGGCCACTAAGAATGAAACATTTAGAAAAAGAAGACTATACAAAACTTACTGAACCATTAATGAAAGTAACCATTAATAACTTATTTGCCCGTTCAGTAGTTGAACATAAAGTAACAGGTAAGGTTTTCGTTGATAATCCTGACGATCCAAAAACATTTTATGTGGTTCATCCTTATGGCATGTCATTGTTATTTGGGGACTGCAATAACGACGCATTCAATAAAAGTTTCCTGGACTATTCGTTAAACGTCAATCATGTCCGGGATACGTATGAATGGATGCAGGCGTTTCCTGGCAATTGGGACATTGTTCTCAATGAATTGTTTAAAGGCTCTTTAATCAAGTCGGCAGAGAATAAGGCGAAGAAAGAAACAGGCATAATTGAGTTGAATACCCGGGTTAACTTCAAATTCAACCACGACCAATATCTGAACTTTAGGAAAATAAATCTTGATCCTGATATAAAGATTGTAAGAACGGATAAGCAGATTTTCAGAGATATGCAGGGGAGTGTTGTCCCATTTTATTTTTGGGATAGTGAAGGCGACTTCCTGAAAAATGGTGTTGGATTTAGTTTATTTTATAATGACAAATTAGCGTCAACGGCTTATTCATCATACATTCATGATGACAAATTTGAATTGGGCATTGAAACTTTTCCGGAGTTTCGTGGAAAAGGATTTGCTGAATATACCTGTTCCGCGCTGATTGACTATTGTATTGAAAATAATTATGAACCAATTTGGTCATGTCGTTTAGAAAATACTGGCTCATACAAATTAGCCCGGAAAATCGGGTTTATACCTTCGGCTGAAATACCCTATTATAGATTAAGTAAATGAGCATTCTAAATATTGTCGTACAACATCAATGATTGCTTAAAACCTCTTTTTCTTCAATTACCATGACTAACTTTCAATCTATTACACTCCCTGATGGACGCCAATTTAGCTACCTTGAATTCGGAAAGACAAATGGACACCCTGTCTTTTATTTTCATGGCGCCCCATCTTCCTGCTTAGAGCCTTTGCTAATAGGTAATGAAGCATTTATTGAACACGGCTTACGCATAATAGCTCCAAACAGACCCGGTATAGGACAATCAGGTTTTCAAATAAATCGGAAATTTAATGACTGGCCGGAAGATGTGCTTTCTCTTGCAGACCATTTAAAACTGAATAAATTTTCAGTATTTGGCAATTCTGGTGGAGGAGGTTATGTTACAGCCTGTGCTGCAATGATACCGGAACGGTTACTTTCTGCAGTCGTTGTATCGGGGGGTTGGCAAATGAACCTCCCCGAAGCAAAAAAGAATTTAAAGTTCCCGTTTAGTATGTTCTGGACAGTTGCAGCAAAATTGCCGTTCTTATTGCCATTTCTTTTAGGCACCATGAAAAGTTCTCCAAAAGAGTCAAAACAAAAAGGATTTGCAAAGGCAAAAAAGATGATGCCTGAACCGGATTATAATGCTTTGATACAATACGACAGAGCGGATATTTTAGCAAGGGCCGTGGATGTTGCACTTCTAAACAAAAAGGGAACTTCCTGGGATTTGAGGTTGTATTTAAAAAAGTTCAATTTCAATTTATCGGGAATCAATTTCCCAATAACCTTCTTTCACGGTGAGTTGGATAAAAATATGCCCATTGAATTAGTTAAGAAAATGGTCGCCCAAATACCCAATGCAAAACTTATCACTTATGAAAATGAAGCTCATCTTTCAACACTTTGTAACCACTTCAATGAAGCAGCCCGGGCAATTTTAACAGCCCCCTACCATAAATTAAAGTGACAAAATGGTAGAATTTAAAAAAATAGAAATAAGTGATTGGGCCAAAATACAGAAGATAGCTTATAAGACCTGGCCAATCACATTTGGACAAGTATTGCCAAAAGAACAGATAAACTATATGCTTCAATTAATCTACAATGAAGATTCACTAAAGAAGCAAATACTTGAAAAAGGACACATCTTTATCTTGGCCGAAAATGAAACCCAGTCGGTGGGTTTTGCTTCCTATGAACTGAATTATAACTCAGCATCTCAGCTGATGATCCATAAACTTTATCTTTTACCAGGCTCGCAGGGTTCAGGTATCGGTACTCAGTTTCTGAATTTACTTTCACAAATTGCAAAACAAAATAATATTACCCGCTTGCGGTTAAAAGTGTATTACCAGAATGATAAAGCAATTGGATTTTATGAAAAATATGGATTTGCAAAAACAGGTATAGAGTCGACCGACACAGGGAATAACTTCATTATTCTGGACAATATAATGGTAAAAGAATTGCTATAACTATTGAAAACTTACTCCAACTTTATTATTAACAACCGGTGCAGGATAACTATAGAATTGCACCGATTTCACCAAGGCGGCTGACGGGGACTGTTGGGCACAGGTTTTAGGATAATAATTGATAAAAGCTGATCTTTTTCAGAGTGTAAGCTCTCTAAAAAGTTGACCATTTTAAATTAAAGATTATTCTCTAACTTAAATGATTCGATTATGAAAAAGACAATTTTAAAAGTATAGTAGTTTCTGGTGTAAACATCAAATCTTACCTGCCAGATTTTTGCCAATATATTTCCCTCCGGCTGCTACTTTTTTAATAGCCTCAATAATTTCGTTATGGTGAGCACTTTTTGCTAAATAGCCTTTGGCGCCTAGTTGCAACATATTTTTCGCGTATGCTGGTTTATTGTGCATGGACAATCCAATAACTTTACTTGCAGGATTTTTCTTTAATATTTTCCGGGTAGCTTCAAATCCGTTGATGGGTGACATATTAATGTCCATCAATACAATATCAGGTGATTACTCTTTGGCCAATGCAATAGCTTCTTCACCGATCCGGGCTTCACCAGTCAGTTTTGCGCTTTGAATACCCCCAATAATCATCCTTAATGTTTCCCGCATTAAATCATTGTCATCTGCAATTAAGATGGTGATCTGCTTTTCCATATAGATATTTTTTTCGCAATTCACCGCCATTGCCAGGAGGTTTAAAAGAAATCAGGTGTGAAAGAAAATAGTGGCACAATGGATAAAGAGGATAATGAAGTAAAAGTATCAGTCACAGACGGTACCTTGGGTAAATATTTCACATGATTTAAAAAAAATATGTATTTCTTTCTGCCTTACGTAGTAATAATTACTTCGTCTGTCTTGAGACAGTATCAAAAAGAGAGATTGGTAGTATTGATGTAATTAATAAGTGATGCCACATTCTTTAATTTTAATTTTTTTAAGATATTATGCCGGTGCACTTCGATGGTACGGACGGAGATATCGAGCCCGGCGGCGATCTCCTTTGAAGACAGCCCGTCTTTAATTAGTTTGATAATTTCAATTTCCCGTAAAGACAAATCATTGATACCAGGCTGGTCTGTTTCATTCACCAGCAGCTGGTCTGATAAAATTTCTTTTATTTCTGCACATACATACACTCCACCATTCATCACTATATCCAGGGCCCTGTACATTTCTTCATGGGATGAATTTTTGGTAACATAAGCTTTAGCCCCCATCTGTATCATTTTTTTTGCATAGACAGGTTGATTATGCATGGAAACAGCAATGATCCGGGTGCCGGGCGAATATTTACGTATTTGCGGAACTGCATCCATCCCCGAACCGCCGGGCAGGTTAATATCCAGTAATACGATATCAGGCCTTTTGATTTTAATCAATTCAACAGCATCATTGAGTTTGCCACTTTCGCCGGTTATTTCAATATCGTTTCTATCTGAGAAAAGTTTTGCCCACATTTGCCTGATAAGTTTATGGTCTTCCACAATTACAATAGTAGTTTTTTTCATAACAATTCATTTGTTGTTAATAGGGGATTGATATTTCGAGTGTGCAGCCTTTTCCGGGCGCAGAAATGATATTCATCGTACCTGAATAAAATTCTGCCCGGCTTTGGATATTTCTTAAGCCAATTCCTTTTGCTGTCAGTTTGGTGTCAAATCCTACACCATCATCTGAAATGGCCAATAAAACTCTATCTGTATCTTTTGTTAAACTGATTACGGTATTTTTGGCAGCCGAATATTTAAGGATATTACTCATCTGCTCCTGTACGATCCGGTAAAGCATAAGCTCCATCTTATTATCAATTGTTTTTTCAACCAGGTTTTTGCAGATTAATTCAAGCCGCAGGTTATTGCTGATATTTATATCTTCCACAAATTCCTGTAACGCCTCATCCAACCCGATATCACCGAGGGAAGGAGCCACGAGTGAATGGGATAGTTTCCTGATCTCTTCCATGACTTCAGAAATATAAACATAGCATTGGTTAATCAGATCTTTAGGTACCTTTTCTTTTTCTTTAGCCACACCAATGTACATCTTGATCGTAGCCAGTATCTGATTTATGTTGTCATGCAGTTCCCGCCCCAGTTCGTTTCTTTCTTTTTCCTGAGCTTGTATAGTAACTTCTGTGATTAGTTTTTGCTGTTCAAGGTGCCTTTCGGCCAATTCCTTTTCCAGTTTCTTCTTTTCTGTTAAATCTGTCATAGCCCCGATCATTCGATAGGGTTTTCTATGTAAATCAAAAAGAATATACCCCCGGTCAAATACGTCTTTAAAAGTTCCGTCGGAACATCGAAAACGGTACTCATCCTGCCAGTTTTCAATAAATGAATCGATACAATTTTGTATTTTTGTGCTTACCCGCTCTTTATCATTTGGGTGTATAAATTCATCCTTCCAACCTTCTCTATATCTTTGCATTTCATCCGGATACCCGAATGTTTTACTGAATCCATCTCCCCATAAACCCTGGTTAGTCGTATAATCCCATTCCCAGATAGTGTCATGTGTAGCTTTGTTTACATACTGGTATTTTTCATTACTTTCCCGTAGCCGTTCAGTTGTTTTTTTCCTCTCAATGCTATATTGAATTGACTTGGCCAGTAGCTTTTCATCAAACTCCCCTTTTATCAGGTAATCCTGGGCTCCCAGTGAAATGGATTCAATAGCTATTTCAATTGTTGATAAGCCTGAAAATACTACAATCGGTGTTTGAGGCATCAAGTGGTCCAAGGCTACAACAGAATCAACACCCTTACTATCGGGTAGTGTAAGGTCAAGCAGGACAATGTCGAAACTATTTTCACTTATAAGAGCGGGTACCTCACCCATTTTCTCTGCGTGACATATCCTGTCAACTGGCAGCTGACTCCGGTTAATGTATTGCTTCAGTAATTTATAATCCCCGGGATTATCCTCAACGACCAGCATACAATAAGGTTTAATTTTTTTAATCATATACGCAGATTAAAATATTTTTTTTTGATACCTGTTCCTGCTTAATGTTTTGGCAGTTTTACAATACTGATCCAGAAATCCTTGATCATTTGTACCACCTCCATGAAATTATTAAAATCCACCGGCTTAGTGATATAGCAATTAGCATGGTTGTAATATGACCTGACAATATCGTTTTCCGAATCAGACGTAGTCAGCATCACTACCGGTATACTTCTGAGGCTTTCATCATTTTTGATTTCTGTCAGGACTTCCATACCGTCTATCTTGGGCAGATTGATATCCAGCAGGATGAGGTCAGGGGTTTCTGCATTTTGAAACGTTCCCTCTTTTCTCAAAAACTTCAGGGCTTCGTCCCCATCTCTTGCTACGCTTATGCCATTACTCACCCTGGCTTTTTTCAGGGCTTGTATTGTGAGCACTATATCGCCCTCGTTATCTTCTACCAGTAATATTTTTATTTCGTTGTTCATATATTATTTTTTTGGTATGCTGAAATAAAAGGTGCTGCCTTTGCCTACCCCGGATTCTACCCAGATTTTTCCTTTATGGGCCTCTGCAATTTTTTTACAGATGGCCAGACCAATACCCGTACCGGAATATTCCTCCTTGTTATGAAGGCGCTGAAAAATGATGAATATTTTATCAAAAAATCGGGGGTTAATCCCAATTCCGTTGTCCTTTACATAAAGAATGTATTTATCCTGTTCTTCATTATAGCCAATTTCAATTTCGGGTTCTTTATCACTATGGTATTTAAGTGCATTACTGACCAGGTTCATGAACAACTGGCTGATGAGGGTTTTATTAGCCGTAATAACCGGGAGTATCTTCACCGTTATTACAGCCTGGTTTTTCTTTATATCTTCATCCAGTACACGGGTTACATAATCCATTGTTTCGTTCAGATCAGTGGCCGTAAATTCCTCTTTATTGGCGCCCACCCTTGAATACTGCAGCAGATCGTTTACAAGGATTTTCATCCGTCTCGCACCGTCCACTGCAAAATGAATATATTCCCTGGCTGTTTCATTCAGATCCTCGGCAAATTCCTCTTCAAGCAGATTCAGAAAACTGCTTACCATGCGTAGGGGTTCCTGCAAATCATGGCTGGCTACATAAGCAAAACGTTCCAGTTCGGTATTGGAAGCTGTGAGTTCTGCTGTGTTCTTTTGAAGGCTAGCCTTCATATCTACAACAGCATTGCCCAATATATCGTCGGGACTACGGGGTTCTACGGGAACATAAAAATGTCCTTTACCAATGGCATGGGCGGCATCGGCAAGTTGTTTATTATTTTTATCTATTGCAGATATTGATCTTGCCAGGCTGCCAATAACGTCATTAGACATGATGGTAAATGATTGACCAGGAGCGCCAAGTGAAATTCTTTGTGCAACTTCTTTTAGTTCTTTCAGTGTTTGCGTGATGGTGTATGTAGTAAAGAACACAATGGTGGTTACAAACACCAATGAGAATATAAGAAAAATAAGAGTCCTTTTTTTCGCCGTTTGTTCTTTTTGGTAAATGACTGCTACCTGTCCTTCTACCTGCTGCAAAAGTTTTTGTTGAAGATGTCTCAGATCATCAATCCCGATTGCTGAAATTTTATCCCATTCGGTATGTGTATACATGCTGTCGAAGGCAAAGGTTTTGAAAACTTTATCCAGGTATTTATCGGTTTGTTGTAACTGTTCTTTTGCCTTTATAGCCTTATACAAAAGGATTGCAGCCGGCGATGCTTTCAATAAAAATTCAATGTCGTAGGTTTTATAAACCCGGTAAGTTCCCGCCGTTCCTACCAGTATTTCAACCATGTACTGGCGGGAATATAAAGCATTGTAAATATTGGCAGACATAATGCCCAGGAATGTGATCATTTCTGAAAGCAGTTTTTGAGCTAACATGTCCTTGTATACGGGTCGGAGATAGACGGAACTCCCGGTTGGAAGAGCGTTAAGAGTATTTAAACGATAGATTGTACTTGAGTAGTAATCCATTACAATGCCGGGCTTCATGAACCCGCTGTCAATAGCAGTCCGTACATCCGGGAGCTTGTCCAAAAAAGTATAACTACAAAAATCTGAAAGGGGTTCGTCATAATTAGACATTCTGAGCAGCATTGAATCCATCACTGGTCGTTGCTTTAAAAGTTGTTTCCGCATGGTCTTATTTAAAGAATATTCAAAGCTGTATCTTCTTTCAATTTGTAAATTACTAATCAGCATCAATATATCTGCGGACCGGTGCATTTTGTCAATATAGCTGCCGAGTAGTTTGACTTTTTGCGATTTTTCATTGTATAATTGGATAGCCAAATAAACAAAAAAGACCAATGGTACAATCCCGATCAGCATTAATTTTACCGGCAAAGAAAGTCGTTTAAAAATCCTGGTCATATCTGTCAATAATTTTTTATAACAATCATTTTTAAAACACCTTTACCATATCGGAAACCCTGGCCATCAACTCCCCGGGTTATCGCCGACTACCATTGATTCCAACGATTAGTTACTTTGATCTCTTTTAAAGCCCGAATGGTCAGCATAAAGCTTACTTTATTGTATTCTACCTTTAAGTTCCTTATATCTGTGCTCATGTGTTATATTTTGCAATGCTGAAATAAAAGGTACTGCCTTTACCTTCTTTAGATTCCACCCAGATTTTTCCCTTATGGGTTTCTACAATTTTGTTACAAATAGCCAGACCAATACCCGTGCCGGAATATTCGCCTTTGTTATGAAGGCGCTGAAAAATGATGAATATCTTATCAAAAAATTTAGGGTCAATACCTATACCATTGTCCTTTACATAAAAAACATACTTATACTGGTCTTCCGTAAAGCCTATTTCAATTTCGGGTTTGTTTTCCCCATGATATTTCAGTGCATTGCTTACCAGGTTTATAAACAACTGGTTAATGAGAGTTTTATTAGCCGTAATAACCGGGAGTATCTTCACCCTTATTACAGCCTGGTTTTTCTTTATATCTTCATCCAGTACACGGGTTACATAATCCATTGTTTCGTTCAGATCAGTGGCCGTAAATTCCTCTTTATTGGCGCCCACCCTTGAATACTGCAGCAGATCGTTTACAAGGATTTTCATCCGTCTCGCACCGTCCACTGCAAAATGAATATATTCCCTGGCTGTTTCATTCAGATCCTCGGCAAATTCCTCTTCAAGCAGATTCAGAAAACTGCTTACCATGCGTAGGGGTTCCTGCAAATCATGACTGGCTACATAAGCAAAACGTTCCAGTTCGGTATTGGAATTTTTCAGTTCTTCTGCATATCGTTTAAGTTTTTCTTCGGCTTTTTTTCGCTCTGTAATATCCATCGATAGAATGAATACCCCTTCTGGCACGGGTTGAATGCTCAGTTCATACCATTCTTTTGTGCCATCCGGAAATGTGAATTCATTTTCAATCAATTGCGGGCTGCATTCTTCCATACAGAGCTGGAGCACTTTGAACAATTCCGTCTTTTCAATACCGGGATATTTTTCCATCATGGTATGACCCAGCAACTCTTCGTTGGAATATTTACTTTGCTTTACTACAGAATTGTTGACAAATACATACTTCCAGTCAAACCCGATCAACTGAATACCTTCCCGCATATTTTGAAGCAGGAAACGGTATTGCTGTTCCTTCTCAATTACCTGTTTAGTCTTTTCATCTACTCTTTTTTCCAGTTCCAGATTCAGTTGCCGGATTGTATCTTCTGCCTGTTTGCGTCCGGTAATGTCATTAAAGAGAATAGCTACCTGCAAATTCTTCGGTTCTCCGAAACGAAAGGCGTACCCATCATACCACCGGTGCAACTGTTCAGCACGATTCTCAAACCGAATCGATTCTCCTGTCAATGCAATCCTTCCATAGGTTTCAAACCAATGCTCTTCGTGATCGGGGGCAAACTCACGCATACGTTTGCCAACAGCATCACGAAGCCCGGTTTGCCTTTCAAACGATGTATTAATCACCAAAAAACGATAGTCAACCGGTTTTTTCCGGTCATCAAAAATCATTTCAATAATGCAAAAACCTTCGTCTATCGAATTGAAAAGTTTACTATATTTTTCTTCACTTTCTTTTAATTGCTCTTCCGCTTTGTCTCTTGCACGGGTGTTGTTATAAATAACCAGCAAAGCAAGAAGCAACAGCAGAACAATAATGATTTGGAAAAGCAGGGTGATGCGGGATGAGTTTTGAATATTTTGTTTATTTTCGGTTTTGCGTTTAGCCAGCAGCTGGTTTTCTTCCTGCTCAATAGCCGCAACCATGGAACGCACTTTGTCAATCATTAGTTTCCCATTGCCGTCCAGAAATTTTTTTTGTGCGGCATCAAATCCCTTATCCCGGCGGATATTGATCAGTTCTTTCCGGGAAGTTATATAAGTATCAATGAGGCTTTTGAGTGAATCAAGCCTTTTCTGCTGAATAAGATTATCTTTTGTTAATACCCGGAGGCGGTTGATAATATTGTCAATGGTATTGGCCGAATTTATGAACAGGGGCAGGTATTTCACTTCGCCAGTTATAGTATATCCCCTGACCCCACTTTGTATTTCGTTTGCCTGTGTACCGACCTGTTCAGCCACGAATAACACTTCGTGGGTATGCTCCACCAATAAATCCGTATTGGCAAACTTTTCTTTATTTTTTTGAAATGCAAAAGATATGATACCAAGAACGAAAAGAACTAACACAAAAAATCCGGCTATTTTTTTCTTAAAAGAATACCTGATATACTGAAGCGGTGAACTGTAAGAAACACCCAAACAAAGCACAATAAATAAAATGGCCGTATGCAGAGCCGTAGTGACAAGCAACGGAAAATTATTCAAAAAGCTAAAGCCAAAAAGATGATTGAAGATCGTCAGCAGCGAAAAGGGGGGCATAGCAAAAAGCAAGGCCTGTATGATCCAGTGATACTTTCTTTTATTCAGCGTGAGGAAGATAAATCCCAGTAAGGCAAAATTAACAGATGTGTTAAGGCTCATGCGTCCGGGAAAAGTGGTGGCAGCGGTTCCCGGTCCCTCTTTCCATAGGAATTCATCTATACCGATGTTCCAATTGAAGATGTATTCCAGAAGATTCAGAAATCCGGCGATCAATATGATCCCAGCACAAATAAAGGCAATTTTTTTACGGCGCCTGCTGACAGCAGGTGCATCCTGCAGGTACAAGGCAATGCCGGAAAGAATAAAACAAAGAGCAGTATTAAATTTCATACTGATGATGCCCGGCAATACACTTTTGAAAGATGGGATATCAAAAAACCATCCGGCTAATACAAGACAGCCCATGATTATGGTTAATAAGCCTGCACCCCTGGTAATATACCTGGTAAGCCCATTCATTGGTTTTTGTTTGCTTTTTATACCTGGTCTTATTGATAACAGGTTATTTCATTTTGAATAAAGTAACCGGCACCCATTTTATATATGAAACGTTTGTTGTATTGAAACAAACAGAGACTCAGACCCTCATTGATTTATTTTACCGGTTGCTACTGCAGAGTGAAGCCATGTTCTCACCGGAAATCATCAGTTTTGCAATATTAGCTTATAAGTTACAGAAATATTTTGTTTCAAAATGATTTTTGACTCAAAATCTTTGCGGTCATTCAACATTAGTATTGTCACTAAGGGTTTTTACTTAGGTTTAGAATAGTAATTTTTCGGCAAATATTATTATGAAGAATCATTAAAATCAAGATAAACATACTATAAATGAGTCAAGCCCTCAGAAAATTCATTAATAAATGAAAGGTTTCTTTTATCCTCAGTTGTGAAATTGCATTATCCTTTATCTGTAAAAAAGCCAAATCCAATCTTCGCTATAAATATTCGCACCTATCCCTAAAAGTACAGAAAGTTAAGTAATAGCATAAAACTTTGCCAACTATATACTTCCTTGCATACGGATTATTAATTCATTTGTTTTGACCTTCCATTTTTAGCAGCAAAGTAAATAAATCCTTGAAACTGGGGTAGAGTATTTACACGGTTATTGGGGTTCTGGAAACAGCAGTCAGTTATAAGCCCAGGTATCTTCAGAAAAAGCTTTTCCGTCTGGTTAATCTCCTATAGCTGGTATATATTATGTTTGATTGCATATATCGCTACACCAATGGAGTTCTTCGCCCCGGTCTTCTCCTGTATCTTCTCCCGGTGGCTCTCTACTGTCCGGATACTCAGCCCAAGTGTCTTGGCAATCTCTTTATTAGTTAATTGTTCGCAGATAAGTTTGATAACTTCCATTTCTCGAATAGAAAATTTTTTTACCGGGTGGTTACGGTTGGGGTTAAATTTGCTCTCTGCTATCAACTTCGCCAATTTCATCGAAGTGGCGCTACAGTAATATGTGTTTCCCTCATACACAGCTTTTGCAGCCTGCATCAGTTCGTTCTTGTTGGTATTCTTCAGCAGGTATCCCCTGGCTCCCGCTTCCAGCATATCCACGATCAGGTTATCGTCATTGAACATGGAAAGTGCGATCACTTTCATATCCGGAAATTTCTTTTTGATACTCTTGCAGGCTTCAATACCATCCATCACCGGCATTTTTATATCAATGATCAAAACATCGGGCTGCTGCTTAGCCGCTACCTCCAACAGTTCCTTTCCATTTTCCGCCTCACCCACCAATTCGATTTCCTGTTGGTTCTTTAGAAGTAATTTAAATCCCTCCCGAAATATCTCATGATCATCCGCAATAACTATCTTGATAGGTGAATACATATTTTTATATCATTTAATGGGGATTTCGAATAAAAAAGCAGATCCTTTGCCTGGCTTTGATTCTACTACCAGGCTACCTCCCATAATCTCAGTTCTGTTTTTCAAACTACTTAGGCCGATCCCTTTGCTTTCCTTCGAAAGTTTAGGATAATCAAACCCGATTCCATTATCCCGGCACAATATTGTAAGATACCCGTTCTTTCTTTCCAACCGGATATCCATCTTATCTGCTTTGGCGTGTTTAACACAATTATGTATTACTTCCTGGATTGTACGGTACACATGGATCGCTTTATGTTCAGCTAACTCCAGGTGATCTGGGTATTCTAACTGAATTTTCAGCCTAATTGTGCTTCCAACTTTACTGATATGTTCTTCCAAAGCAACAACCAACCCCTTACGGTGAAGAGCACTTGGCATAAGGTTGTTAGCTATCTCCCTCATTCTTTCAATTATCTCATCAAGCTGTTCGCTGGCCTTACCTAACTCTTTTCGTTCTATTTGTTCGGACTGAATGGCAAAATCCACCTGGAATTTGATTACCGATAGCACCGGCCCAAGTTCATCATGCAGATCAGCCGCTATCCGGCTACGCTCCTTCTCCATGGCAGATATTTCCGCCAGAATATTAGCTTTCTGTAATGCAAGATTTCGTTTCTGTTGACGGATTATAGAAATAGCAAAGAAGCTTATAATAACCACCAGTACTATGACCGTAATGATTATAGCAATGTATATTCCTGCTTCCTTGGTATCCATAAAACTGCTAATGCGTAGATAAGGTTAACAATCAGGTTAATAATTGTCATAATCTGGTAAACCTGAAATCTGAATTCCTTACTTGAATTCAATCCATATATCCAGAAAATTTCTATCAGAACAGCGCATAAATAAAAAAGTATAAATCCTATACATATAATGAAAATCGGGTTGCGGACGATCATCCTTTTTTCCCTGATAATAAGACGATTTATCAAATGTATGCTCATTAGCACTATTATGAATGAATATACGACATTGAAATACGAAGTGAATCGATGGATGGATGAAATAATAAAGTTTTGAACAACCCATAATGTAACAAGTAATATAATAACACCTGCAAAATTCCAATACTTTTCATTAAATAGCCCTTGGTATTTAAAAAACCAGGCTATTAATATGGATTCAAGTAGTACATAAATATTACTGTTTACAGCATTCGAATATCCTGATCTGATTAGTAAAAAACTTATGATTTCATTAACCAGTCCCAACCAAATCAGAAAAATAAATGGATAAAAGATTGGATTGATCTTATTAAATCGAATCACACCTATTATCCCCGCTATCCCTATTGAAAAACTAAATATTGCGGCTAGAGTATAGTTCACTTATTAAATATACATCACTTTTCAACTGTTCAGGACTGACGATGGCGGGCAATTTTCAGGACATCGCTGTGCATTTTCAATTATAAGAGAATTATCGGTGTTTGGAAAGATAATATCCTCATTGCTGCTGTTCACCCCCACAATGACGGCATGTACTTTGTTATTGGGATCCATTCCATAATACACCCGTATGCCCGTACATCCCGATTGGGAGAGGACAGAGTCAAAAACATCGCGGTCGAAAGTTTCACATTTAGCTAAGATATTTTGGTTCTTGTAGGCCAACGACAAGATGGTCTCTCTGTCCTGGCGGTAAAGGGTTGTCATGTCAACGGCAGTTGACAAAGAAATAAATTGGCTCATATTTGGTTGTTTTTAGGTGAAAGAAGGTTAGCAAATTCTGCCTTCATTACCAGAAAAACAACCGTATTTACACGGATGCTTTCAACCATCCTGCCAAAGTGAGGCCTGAACTATACCCGTAATCTTCTAATCACGCATTCTACAAACTCCCACCTGGGATGAGGAGAGCCAACGGTTCTGCAGCAGGTTGTAATGGTGATCCTGATTATATATTCACTGTACTGCGGATATACTTTCCTTATCTTGTTCACCAGGTAATCTAATTCCCATGTTTCGGTACAGGCAAAAAACCTGGCATCTCTGGAATCCCTGATCTTTCGATTGTCATAATCAGACCAATCCTCATTTAATACTCTTTGTGGCATATCATTGATTTTTAATTTTTACAGATCAGGCCACGGATTTCATTCTTCCAGCTAATCTCCTCTGGCGTTCCAATAACGGCAAATTCATTGGCAACTTGGCTAATTATAAAATAGGATTCTGAAAACGTCTTTTTCCCAATAAATTTTATTGATAAAGCCATTGACACACACCACCATGATGCGAACAGGCTCCCCTCCCTGTAGCATAACTTCGGCTGCCATCACAGCATACCGCACCTACTCTTACCTGGTATGCTTCCTTTTCTTTTACGGGCCGGTAAGATGGAATGGTTTGATTATTCACACTCTTCCATGTATGCTCAGAAGCATCATTCCTGGCTGGAGCTGACAAATTATTATCTGCTACCTTGCTTTTCTTCTTTGCTTTTATCTTCTTCTGCGAAGCAGTTTTTTTCAAAAGCTCTCTCTCTTTCATGACACTAATCAAAGAATCAATTCTATCCTCTGCTCCACTAAAGCGCTCCTGTAAAAGGTTGTAATCAGCCTTCCTATTGTCGGTCTTATCATTACAGGACAATAAGCTTAGGCTTACAAATGCAAAAACAAATAAAGAAAATTTCATGCATATTAATTTGCAATCACACTAGCTCCATCAATTGGCCATCAAAACTATCGGATAATGAAACTACAGACAACAGTATTTGCACGGATGCCAATACCCTGAAACTTGAGTTTTTTCATAAATATATTATCTCTTTCAGTAACATCCTGTATGTATCCCAGGTCATAATTTTTAATAGCAATACTGCTATAATATGAAATTCGATTATATGTTTTTTCTTTCCCCCTGAAATACAAAAGCCCGGTGTAGAAACACCGGGTCATTTCATGGTAAAGGCTTAATTGTAACAATATAGAGGCGTTGCTATGCTTAACTCCCCCATTAAAAGATAAAATTATCACATCGTATCATTCACAACAACCGTAGTAATACGGAATTTCAAAATTCTTAGATCAGGCAATTAATAATGAGCCAGGAGTTTTAATTTTTTGCTTTGCATATGAAAAGGATATTGTTTTGAGTTCAGGAAGGGGCTCATTAGAAAAATCCGTATTACTTGCGCTTTATTGTCGGTCATAATATCAACAGCGTCCTCAAAACCATGACAGCATGAAACCGGAAAGGGATTCGGTCTTGCGAAGCGAGGTGAAGCCTCTTTCGGAAATTCATGGACTGAACCCTAATCAATTTCCCTCAAGGCAATTAAAATATATCCCCCTTACAAAATCCAATTACACCATCCGAAAATTGTAAAATTCATATCAACGCAGATAAAAACTAAAATAGTGCAAAGAAGCAGGGAAGGCTACATATTCACTGTTCGCTCATAATCAGAGAAAGTAAAAAATCTACTTTAATTCCTCTATCTTTTTTAAGAAACTTTTTAATTGGAATAGCTTGTCTAAAAAGCTTTCCTTTCATATAATTCTATATGTGTTTTATCCAAAAGCTTTGACTGGTTTAAATTATTGAAGAGATTATATCGGTTTGCATATACTTTAAATTTTTCACCATTTTTGGATAGACAGTTATAAAATAATAATAATAATTCATAATTTGAAAGTTGTGCTCTTATTAACCTCGTGTAGAGCTGCTTATTTTCAAAAGGAATATCTGAATTGTCAATGAACTTGAATATATTATATAAGTTACGAAAATAATTTCCAAGTGTTTCTTGATATTTTTCAAAAAAAGACTCGAATGAATTATCAATTTTATCGTTAATTATTGAATATTCATTTTTGCTATAATACTCATCTTTATAAATACGGAACAACGGAATAAAACATTCTCTCCCATGCTTATGTTCATTTCCTAATAGCCTAATCTCCATAGTTCTTACTAGAGAGTGATGAGAAGAAAATAACTGGAAAAATGTCGTTTCAATTCGTTCTTGACGAAATTGTTTATTTTGCTCTTGGAGATTTTCAATTTGAGCCTGCAATTCACTATTTGCAATCTTTATTTTCTCTTCCTGACTTCTTAAATCTTTTCTTTGATTTTCTAAAGTTAAATAAAAAAATAATATGCTAGAAAGTGTCCACATAGGACCAATAGTTCCAATAACAAAGTCGCCAAAATGAGCAAATAGGACAGAATCAATTGGTTTATGAAATTCAATATTTTGATGATTTAAAAATAATATCAATGAAATTGTGAACCAAATAATCCCTGCAAAGAGAAGGCCGAATGCAATTTTTTCTAATATTTTATTTTTTTTATTGATAATTTTAAAAATTTAAATGATTTAAGATTGTGTTACTAAGATTCCGGGTCATTCAAAATTTCTTCAATATTGTTTCTAATCCAATCAAGTCTTTTTGGATCATAATATTTAGATTCTTTATCGGTATAAATTCTATTGGGCAATCCTCTCATTAAATTTTTGCCATGCAAAAAAGAAATTGAAAATATTTGTTTCCCAGGCTGGTAATATAAATTTTTATACAAGGCAGAGCCATTTTTATAACAATAACTTTTAATTTCCTTATAGTCCTCTTCTGCAATTCTTTGGTGGAAATTGTATACTTCCCCAATATATACTTGATCAAAAAGATCTTTTGAAAGGCATACTTCATCATATAAAACTTCACCAAAAAGATTCTGTAAATAGTATCTTCCAATTGGGGTTATTGCCAACCTGGCATCAGAAATAGTTTTGGGCAAGTGATAACTTACATTACACCAAATAAGTGGTCGGGACCTTTTTAATAGTTCATTTAGTGCATCAATTAATATATCTTTCTCATATCCAAAAGCTTCTCCAAAGTTAAATAGCTTAAGAATATTAGTGTGCCCATTTTCAAAACGACCGATAAAATCAAGAATTCTTGCTTTTAAAAGCGGACAAAAAGTAGATTCAACATAATATAAATTTTCGAATGCATGGGGTATTAATGATTTTCTGGTGCCAAAGAAATACGCCCTGGCAAGTATGCTCTCTTGAACATTTAAAAAAGGCTCGTTATCGAAAACACTGATATTTGAGAGTAAGGGTGATTCTAACATATTTGCAAAATTTCTCAATGCAAATCGTACGCTTTGCCCAGAAGTTGATTTAATAATCTCAAAAAGAAGGTTATTTTTCCCTTTCCCAAGCATAGTATTAGTAAGAGAAATTAGTGCTTTTCTTTCAATTTCATTTATTACGCTACTTGGCTGTTCTTTTAAACACCACTTAATTCTTTTATCAATAACATCAATGATAGAAGGTGAAAACTGATTTAATGTCTCTGTTAGCATATGAGCATGGGTGCTTTGTTCCCAAGTTAAAGGCCGGATTGTTATTAGTGTTCTCGCTGAGTAAATTTCAGTTATGTTTTGTGCAAACGTGACAGCTAATTTTTGGATATGCGGATGAAGGTGATCGATGTCATCAAGTAATATATATATGCATTTGCATCCTAGTTCTCTTTCTTTAGTAAGTTGATATTTATATTTGAAAACTTTATACCAACATAAATCTTTTGAATTCATTTGTTTGATGAATGCTTTTCTTGATTTAATTAACTGTTTTAACAAAAGGTTGTAAGGATAATCAGAAGTTTCAGTTTTATTAATGTAACTGTAAATAAAGTCTTTGTTAATTTCTAAATGTTTTTGAATATGCAAAGAATTATTTAATAACCTATTTTGCTTTAAGCACCAACTCCAAAAATTGCTAACTTCCTCTTCAGCACTTATTTCAACAAATGTGGATGTTTCAATTTTTGAAGAAACTATAGTCCAAAAATCATCTTCCATGAAATCTTCATAGACCTGATCATGAGCTTCTTGAATTTCACCAAAATTGATAATTAAAATAGTTGGCTTTTGATGGCACATTTTATCGGAAGCAGTACTTCTGTTGCATAAAATTGGTGCAGATAAAATTTTCTTTAAAAGTAAATTAATGGTTGTTGACTTTCCAGTTCCGATACCTCCAATTATGACGCGTACTTTATCTGATGAGGGGGTTCCTTCATTTTTAACTAAAAAATCCAGTAAATCCTGTTCCAAATTATTTGAAAAGTCATCAACAAAATATCCTTTTTGCCATTCATATGAATATAGAAGAGGGCAAATTACTTTTTCAAGAACTTCAACTCTATCTTCAAAAAGATAGGGTATAATAGTTCCGTGAAGCTTTGTAAGATTAACTATCATTATTTGAATTTAAGTAGGCATTTTTTATCAAACCCAATTTATAATTTACTTATTTCAAATTTTTGCTGTATGATAAAACAAACTCCAAAATGAATTATTGATAGATTCAATCCTGGGTCAAGAGCAACAATAAATAAGAAACTAAAAATATGAATTGATATTTCAAATTGACACCCGTAGAAATACTGCTTGCTTACGGTGTAAACACTGATTCCCATAATGCGAATACCACTTACATTTAATGTCCCAAAGTTTCGCATTGACTTATTGAATTCAATGTATAAATAATGTAACCGTCAAGTAGTTATTTTAGCATTAAACTTTTTTTATGAAAACAAAAAACCTTAAAGGGATTGATCAACCTCAATTTATCATTCGCCCAAGGCTTCCGCAAATTCCTGGAATCTTTGATCTTCCGGCTGACACCTGTATCGCCAGCCACACTCCCCATGAACATATTACCGAGCATCTTCACGATCATCTGTACCATATGCATATCCGCTACGGGTTTGAAATCCCCAAACAAAGCTTGGCCGGAATTAGCAAGGTTTCACTAAATGTGGTCATGGAGGTAAATGTGCAACACAGTGTTGATTGTAATCCTGTATTCATTGCCAGAGGAAAAAGCTATGAAGGTCTTTGCCTGAAAATAGCCGGGCAGGATATACACTGGACACCTGATGAATCAGTTGGAGAAAAAGCTATCAAACTGTTTGCAAAAACAGGGAGAAAAGTAAAGAAAGGCTATTATTTTGCCGGATTCTCCACCAGTTCAATGGATGAAAGATCGGTTTTCAGGTATGACCGCGAAGACCTGCTAAGAGCGATTGGTAATGGGCTCGTAGCTGATCAACATTTTCATGCAACATGGAAAAAACCGGTGAAAAATGAAATTGAACCCTATGAAGTAGTTATCTATCTTGGAGATGATACGACTGATTATCATACCTTCTTTCGTTTGCCGGTTGTTGTTCCTATTGGCGCCTTTTAATTTTCAGAAATGAGTAAGATAAAAATTAAAGGGCTGCTTATAGGAAGAAGGATTAAACCCGGAAAAAACATCCTCCTTTTTTCGGACATTGTCCATATTCAAAAAGAATTCAGACCGGAAGGGCCTGCTGAAAATGCTATTATCGAAATAACCCACCTGGCAGATAAATCATTTGCAAGTTATATTCCCTGGGTGGGTTATTTTGATCTTGATCGCCAGATAAAGCAGGAGCCAACTCTTTGGGAAATCATAGAACCCGGACAGAATTATCATTTGGATAATGTTGAATGGAAACCTTTCGAATGATTAAACAATTTACTAAATGTCTATGCAAGCTAAACAACGGAAGAAGGGGTCATGTGGATGGGAGATATTATTAACAATCAATCACTCTCTATTAAAGGTAACCAAGCTGTCACTGCAAAGTTTGGTGCTGCATTAGGTATGTCTGTTAATGGTGATCTGGCACAGGCTGCATATAACCTCTATGAGTTCAATACCACACCGGATTCAGCAAATATCGCCTCTGTACAAGATCATCCTGAAAAATTCAAAATTGTTTGTATGTCGACAAAACAAATTGTTCTGAATAATACGCCAGCAGGCTATTACCTGCTTGAGACGAGGGTGAGCAAGGAATCATTTACCAGTCCAATAATTATTATGCATTAATGATAAATAAATTTGCACATATCAAAAAATAATTCATTGTTTAGTACGGCCTGTTTCCAATTAAACAGGCCGTATTTTTAACAACCAATACTACCCCCATGATCTGCAACAAAAACTTTGGAATGACATTATCGGTTAATTATAATAAAAAAGCCGGGGGGTAATCCCCGGCTCCAGCCGATAAACGACCTGTGAATTTCACTGCTCTAAAGTTGATAATTTGAGTTCCCACGGTAATGGGGAAAAAAACATTTTAAAATGTTTTTTTCTGTCATTTATTCCTTAAAACGAAGTAACCGGGTATTAAAAACCTCGTAGATAGGCTATATCTATGCCCCGGCAATCCACTTTTTTTTATTCCGAAGCATATCTTAATTCATGAAATAAACGCGATAAGCATTCAAACACTTTTTTTGAAAAGTCATGCCGCTAAGTGAACTGAATTCCTGTTTAAAATTCTGGCCTGCCGCAGTAGAGACAATTCCCGTGGGAGTGGTTTAAGGCTGACAAAACTTAACCAATTTAAGAAATTCGTATAAAAGAAAGGGGACTGCGCCCCTTTTGCTATTTTATACCTTAAAATATATAAATATGACCCTTACAATCGCCATCCGCGAATTCCTTCAGCACTGCCAGTTTGAAAAAAATCTGAGCCCAAAGACTATCAAGGCCTATGGTATAGACCTCTGTCAGTTCACCTTTTTTCTCAACGGAAAAGAGAGAGTAGCAGATATAGGGAAACAGGATATCCGGGATTACCTGGCTTCCCTATCCGGTCTCAAGCCCAAATCAGTAAAGCGTAAAATCGCAAGCACAAAAGCCATGTTCAATTTCCTGGAGTTCGAGGAGGTGCTCCTGGTGAACCCGTTCCGCAAAATGAGGATAAATATCAGGGAACCACAAAAGCTACCTTCAGTACTCAATATGCAGGAGGTAATGAAGATCTTCCGGGAGGGATACCGGAGAAAGTCGGAACAAAGGGATCAGAAAAGTTATTCTTACCGGGAATCAGTACGGGATATTGTGGTCCTGGAGCTGCTTTTTACCACCGGGGCCAGGGTGTCGGAGATCGCAGGCCTGAAGAAGGATAGCATCAGCGTACAGTCTGGAAATATCACAATCAGGGGCAAGGGGAATAAAGAACGGATCATCCAGGTATGTAACAAGGAGACTATCTCAATCCTGAGGTACTATCATTCCCTTTTCGGGGCCCAGATCGAGACAGCGGGCGGATGGTTCCTAGTCAACCGTTTCAATAAAAAACTCTCGGACCAGTCCATCCGAAACATGGTGAAGAGGGTGGCCGGCAAGGCCGGGCTCACCCGGCGGGTCACGCCCCATATCTTCCGGCATTCCTTTGCCACTCTGCTGCTGGAAAAAGATGTGGATATAAAATACATCCAGGCATTACTTGGACACAGTTCGATCGTAACCACCCAGATCTATACGCACGTCAACCGGGCCAAACAAAAACAAATCCTACGGGCTAAGCACCCCCGCAAGGATTTCTATTGTGTACAGGAAAGTGATTTAATGCAGGATAACTAAATATTAT
>CAZGGQ010000022.1:0-70353 GCA_964525285.1 uncultured Chitinophaga sp. | reverse complement strand
CTTAGCGACGCTGTATGAAACTGAAACAAAAGCACTTAACCTTGCCGTAAAACGAAATATTAAGCGGTTTCCGAAGGACTTTATGTTTCAGCTTACAAAAGAGGAATGGGAAAGTATAAGGTTTCAAATTGAAATCTTAGAAACCGGGGATTCTTTAAGGTTGCAAAATGAAACCTTAAAGAAAGGCCGGGGAATACATACAAAATACCTGCCTTATGCTTTTACCGAACAAGGTGTTGCCATGTTAAGCGGAATCCTTAACTCTGATAAAGCCATAGCCATGAACATAGCCATCATGAGGGCATTTGTGGAGATTAGAAGGATTTTAATTCAGGAAAGTGATTTACGGGAACAGTTGAAACAAATAAAAGAAAGAATTGGAGAGCATGATATTCAATTAAACCAGCTTTATGATGCAATGGAAAACTTATTAGATGAAAGGGTAGTACGGAAGAAATGGGAGGATAGAAGGAGGATTGGCTTTAAAGCAAGTAAATAAAGTTGAAGAAGAGTACAACGAAGTGGAACCCGGAGGCTGGGGTGAATTGGATGAGTTAAATAAACATTATACTCAATTTGTAATGGGAAGCAATGAAATTTTAATCAAGTTTTATAAAAGCTTAAAAGCTCAAGATAAAACTAATGTTTTGGTACAAAGTAAAGAGATACTTGCTTACCTAGATAATTTTAGTTCAGATTTAAAGAAAAAAGGGCTTTTAAAGAGAATATTGAAAACTGAATGGAGTGAGAAAGAACAAGTTTTAAGAGACAGAGCTATTATTCAAGCAGCAAGAGAATATTTTATTTTTTTATTTTCAAAACTGAAAAACCTAGACGAAGACCATAAACCTTTAATTGACTCCCTTCGAACTGCGATTGCAGATTTATCCTTTTCATTAAAACGCATTGATCCAGAATTTACTAAAAATTTTATTTTAGCCTCAACAAGAACTCATCTAACGTCAATTGAATTCAAAAACTTAAAAACGTTATTTTATTCGATCAGATTGCCTGTAAATACTAATAGGTATGAATTGGACCATTTAATAATTCCATATTTGAGAACAATTCTAGAGTCAAAGATTAAAAAAATACTAGGGATAGGCATATTGACCAATTCTAAAAATCAAAATATTGAAATCTCAAAAATTATTGAAATTCTCTTTAAAATAGACAGTATTTCGCTTGAAAAAGATTCTTTTAATTTAGACATCCTAAAGCTAATTATGGAATGGCTAAACCAACATATGCATCGTAATATAAGGCCTGAACCATATATAATTCATTCAGTCATACAATATCTAAACCCAATTTTTAATCCTGGGAAGAAAGAATTGAATGGAAAAATTTTGCACTCATTAAACATGTCAGCTTATGTTGAAAACGTTGATGTATACCACAAAGAGATTGAAAATAAACTTAATCAGAAATATCCCGGATATAAAATTGAATGGATAAATAAAGAAATTGCATCACCATTTTATTAAAATATTTTATGAGTACAAAAACAATCTCAGAAGCACAGGAAATTATCCAGGACAATCTCGACTACACCCTATTTTCCTGGAGCAAACAAAAAGGCATCGCCCCGATCGCCGTAAAACATGCCGAAGGTGTGTACCTCTACGACTACGATGGTAAACGCTATATTGATTTTTCATCGGGATTGATGAATGTGAATATTGGTCATGGTAACCTACGGGTGACGGATGCGGTGGTGAAACAAATGCAGGAAGTGAGTTATGTAACACCGAGCTGTGTTACCAAAGTTCGTGGTGAACTGGGAAAGAAACTGGCGGAGATCTGTCCGGGTGATCTGAATAAAGCATTCTTTACGCTGTGCGGCGCAACGTCTATTGAGAATGGAATAAAGCTGGCAAGATTATACACGGGCCGTCATAAAATTCTAACACGTTATCAATCCTATCATGGTGCATCCTATGGAGCGATGAGTGCCAGTGGCGATCCGAGAAGAATACCGATGGATGCACAGCAGTCGCCCAATTTTGTGCATTTCGATCTGCCTTATTTATACCGCTGGGAATACAGCGATGTAGAGACGCAAAATATTGCGTCTCTCTTAAAAGAATCAGTGGCAAGTTTGGAAAGGTTGATCGCCTATGAAGGTCCGGGAAATATTGCCGCCATTTTATTAGAAGGTGAATCGGGTTCATCAGGTTGTTTACAATATCCTGTAGGCTATTTAAAAGCAGTAAGAGAAATCTGCAACAAACATGGCATCTTACTAATCATGGATGAAGTAATGAGTGGTTTTGGAAGAACAGGCAAATGGTTTGGTTTTCAAAATCATGGTATCGTTCCGGATATGGTCGCCATGGCAAAGGGGTTAACCTGTGGTTATTTGCCTTTTGGTTGTTTGATGGTAAGTGATAAAATCGCTGCAAAATATGATGACACTGTTTTATCATTGGGCCTCACCTACTCTGCCCACCCGGTCAGTTGTGCTGCAGCACTGGAGACATTGAAAATTTATGAAGATGACGGATTGATTGCAAATTGCGCCGCCATGGGACAATATGTAAACGAACAGGTGGAATTATTAAAACAAAAACATCCCAGCATTGGTGATTTCCGGAATACAGGTCTACTCGGTTGTATTGAACTGGTGAAGAACCGAAAAACAAAAGAACCCATGGCGCCTTTCAATGCAAAGCCCGATGAAATGGCGGTGATGAATAAAGTGGCGGCAAAGATCAAAGACCTGGGAATGTACACTTTTGTGAGGTGGAGTTATATTTTTATTGCACCGCCATTATGCGTGACAAAGGAGCAGATTGATGAAGGGTTGAAAATAATCAGTGAAGCCATTTCTATTGCCGACGAACACACAACTCCGTGAACCCTGCAAGGAAGGCCTCCCCTGAACTTCGTTCGTAACCTTCGCTTTGCTCGGTTACCTCCGAAGAAGGGGCTTAAGAGTCCTAAAGTTTTGAATACTGAATGAGAAAGTATAGCACCAAAATATCGGAGTCTAAGAACCCTCCTTCGGAGGGCAGGGAGGCCTCGTCTTCTCTCATCAACGATGACCTTGCTCCCATTCCTCTGGAAAAACGAACATGGGGCACCCCTGGAACTATGCAGCATTGTGGATCAGCATGAGTCTTTGTATTCCTACATATATGCTTGCAAGTTCACTCATTGGTGGCGGTATGAACTGGTGGCAGGCGATTCTCACCATCTTTCTCGGGAATACAATCGTTTTAATCCCAATGATACTGAATGGCCATGCCGGTGCCAAATACGGAATCCCCTTCCCGGTTTTTGCAAGAGCAAGTTTTGGAACCAGGGGCGCCAATATTCCTGCTTTGTTAAGAGCCATTGTTGCCTGTGGATGGTTCGGTATTCAAACATGGATCGGAGGTGAATCGCTTTATAATCTTATCAGGGCATGGAATCCTTCTTTGGCAGAAATTGACAGCACATCATTATTTCCGCAGGCATTACCGATGATCTGTTTCCTTGCATTCTGGTTGCTGAATATGTTTATCGTTTATCTCGGCGTAGAAAGTATCAGAAAACTATTGGTGTTTAAAGCGATTTTTCTGCCGGTAGCTGCATTGGCTTTGTTAGCCTGGGCCATCATTGCTGCAAAAGGTCTTGGGCCCATACTGGATCAGCCTTCCAAACTTCACGGATCTTCTTTCTGGAATTATTTTTTTCCGGCTTTAACGGGCATGGTTGGGTTTTGGGCAACACTTTCATTGAATATCCCGGACTTTACCCGTTATGCAAAATCACAAAAAGCGCAGATAAGAGGACAGGCAATAGGACTGCCGCCCTCCATGACTTTATTTGCATTTATCGGTGTGGTGGTTACTTCTGCTACAGCCATTATCTATGGGCAAACAGAATGGGATATTGTAAAGCTCGCTGGCAAGTTTGAAAATAAAGTGATGGTGAGTTTTGCGATGATCGGAATTATTATTTCCACACTCGCCACAAATATTGCTGCAAACATAGTAAGCCCTGCCAACGATTTTTCAAACCTGTCACCTAAAAAAATAAATTTCAGAACAGGCGGATATTTAACAGGAATAATCGGTGTATTGATCTTCCCGTGGAAATTGATTGCGACACCGGGTGGTTATATTTTTACCTGGTTAAACGGCTATTCGGCATTGCTTGGCCCGATTGGTGGAATTTTGATTGCCGATTATTATTTTATAAGAAAGAAAAGTTTGGTGGCTGATGACCTGTATAAACATAATGGCGTTTACAGGTATCAAAATGGTTTTAACAGCAATGCCATCATCGCTTTGCTTTGTGGCATATTACCCAATTTGCCGGGATTTTTACTGCAAATAAAAGTAATTTCAAATACCGTTTTTCCTGCCTGGGTTAGTGGTTTGTATAATTATGCATGGTTTGTAGGATTTTTTATCAGCGGAATAGTATATTGGACATTGATGAAAAATTATAAACCGCAGAGAACATAAGAAGCCAAGTTTACAAAGAGTATCTCTGCGTAAACTCCTTTACTCTTGTTCTCTGCGGAGAAAAATAAATACTATGAGTATTCTAATAAAAAACGGAAGAGTTATCACTGCTACAGATGATTATGTAGCCGATATCCTCATTGAAGCTGAAATAGTAAAAGTCATTGGCAAAGACCTGGCTGTTAAAGCCGATAAAGAAATAGATGCCTCTGGCAAATTGGTCTTTCCCGGTGGTATTGACCCGCATGTGCACCTCGATATGCCTTTCATGGGAACATTCAGCAGCGATAATTATGAAACAGGAACAAGAGCTGCATTGTTTGGCGGTACTACGATGGTGATCGATTTTATTTTACAGAAACAAGGGAATAGTTTACGAAGTGCCTTGGAAGAATGGAAAGGAAGAAGTGATAATAATTGTGTGGGTGATTACAGCTTTCACATGGCCGTAACGGATTTTAATGAGAATACTAAAAATGAGATCCAGGAAATGATCGAGAAAGAGGGCATTACTTCTTTTAAAACATTTATGGCGTATAAAGGTGCCCTGATGATCGATGACCGCCAGATGGTAGGGCTGATGCAGGAAGTCAAAAAACATGGCGGCCTGATAAATGTACATGCCACCAATGGGGATATGATAGATTTCTTAATTGCCAAACACAGAGCAGAAGGGAAGCTCTCTCCTCTTTATCATTATTTATCACAACCGGAAGTAACGGAAGCCGAAGCCAGCGGACGTTTTGCAGATATGGCCAACTATACGGGTTGCCCCGGCTATATCGTACATCTTACCTGCGAAGGTGCATTGAATGCCGTTCGCAATGCAACAAGAAGGGATCAAAAAGTATTTGTAGAAACCTGTATTCAATATTTGATTCTTGATGCTTCCTTGTATGAACAAAATTTTGAAGGAGCAAAATGGGTAATGAGTCCCCCTTTGAGAGAGAAGAAAGACCAGGCAACATTGTGGGCAGGAATCAACCAGGGACTTGTACAAGTTGTTGCCACTGACCATTGCCCTTTTAAATGGGAGCAAAAACTGATGGGTAAAGATGATTTTTCTAAAATCCCCAATGGGCATCCGGCCATTGAGAACAGGATGGAATTATTATACAGCGAAGGCGTAAACAAAGGGAAGATCACTTTGAATAAATATGTAGAAGTGGCCTGTACCAACCCGGCAAAAATTTTCGGTATGTTCCCGAAAAAAGGGACGATCGCTGTGGGAAGTGATGCAGATATTGTAATTTTTGACCCGAATGAAAAACATAAGCTGTCTGCAAAGACTCACCACATGAATGTTGATTACTCTGGCTATGAAGGCTGGGAAGTAACGGGCAAAGTGAAAACAGTTTTGCTAAGGGGAAAAGTAGCGATTGAAAATAATCATTGTCATATTGATAAGGGATATGGTAAATTTATACGAAGAAACAAAGTAGAAGGAAAGATTTAATTTCTCGCAAAGACACAAAGTTTAAATACTAAAGGCGCAGCGACTTTGCGTTTCCTTAGCGGCTTTGCGTGAAATAATAAAAAAATACATTATGCCAAGAATGATCAAATCAGGATTAATTCAACTCAGTCTTCCCAAAACCGAAGGCGAAGGAACCATTGCAGAAATCAAAGAAGCCATGGTACAGAAGCATATCCCTTACATTGAAGAAGCGGGAAAGAAAGGCGTGCAGATACTTTGCTTCCAGGAAATTTTTAATACCCCCTATTTCTGTCCCGGCCAGGATAAGGCATGGTATGAAAGTGCAGAAACTGTTCCCGGTGTTACTACGGAACGCATGCAGGAGTATGCCAGGAAGTACAATATGGTCATTATCGTTCCGGTTTATGAGAAAGAACAGCCCGGTGTACTATATAATACTGCTGCGGTGATAGATGCTGATGGAACTTATCTTGGTAAGTATCGCAAGAATCATATCCCGCATACTTCAGGTTTCTGGGAAAAATTTTTCTTTAAGCCAGGTAATCTGGGTTATCCCGTTTTTCAAACCAAGTATGCCAAAGTGGGAGTATATATTTGTTACGACCGTCACTTCCCCGATGGTGCAAGATGTTTGGGATTGAATGGAGCAGAGATCGTTTATAATCCTTCTGCAACGGTTGCCGGTCTTTCTCAATATTTATGGAAACTGGAACAACCTGCCCATGCAGCGGCCAATGGCTATTTCATGGGATGCATCAATCGTGTTGGAACTGAAAAGCCATGGAACCTTGGCAAGTTTTATGGCAGTAGTTATTTTGTTGATCCAAGAGGACAAATTTTTGCACAGGCATCAGAAGATAATGATGAATTGCTGATCGCAGATTTTGATCTGGATATGATTGAACAAGTTAGAAGTGTGTGGCAGTTTTTCAGGGACAGAAGGCCTGAGACGTATGGGAAATTGGTTGAACTATAATACCAATGTGAAAATGTAGAGATGTGGGAATATGAAAATGAATCGTGCCATATACAGTATTTCCACACTTCCACATTTACCAAATTCTCACATTAAAACATAATAAATGGCCATTTTAAATAATAGACTTTCTAAGGAGCAATACGAAAAAAACTTCAGCGACATTCACCCGCCGTTTGAAAATAAAACGGCGGCCCAGGTGGAGGCCAACCGTTGTTTGTTCTGCTATGATGCTCCCTGTACCAAAAGCTGTCCTACCGGCATTAATGTTCCGAAGTTTATCAAACAGATCACAACTGATAATATTAAAGGATCAGCTCATACAATTTTTACTTCAAATATTATGGGAGCAGGTTGTTCCAAAGTTTGCCCGGTAGAGAAATTATGTGAAGGCGCCTGTGTTTATAATTTACTGGAAGAAGAACCTATTCCGATAGCAAGGTTACAACGTTATTCTACTGAAATGGCGATGGAGAAAAAATGGAAACTCTTTGAAAGAAAGAATCTTCCTAACTCTCCGCCAACCGGCGGAGATGGGGGCAAGAAAGTAGCGATCGTCGGCGCAGGACCGGCTGGATTGAGCTGTGCCCATGTGTTATCAAGAGAAGGGATTGATGTAACGATCTATGAGAAAGAAAGTAAAGGCGGAGGCTTAATGACTTACGGAATTGCGGCATATAAAGTCACAGCACAGTTTTGTGAAGATGAAGTGAACTATATCACCTCTATCGGTGGTATTGATATTAAATACAAACAGGAATTGGGAAAAGACATTACATTGTCTCAGTTAAAAAAAGAATTTGATGCAGTTTATCTCGGCATTGGCGTTGGTATTGCCAGGCAAATAGATATTCCGGGTGAAAAACTGGAGGGTGTGGTAGATGCTATTCAGTTTATTTATGATATACGTTCCAGGGGTTATCCTTCCGTGGCCGTTGGGGATAAGGTGGCTGTAATTGGACTGGGCATGACTGCTATTGATGCAGCAACGCAGGCAAAAAGATTAGGCGCAAAAGAAGTGACATTGGTTTACCGGAGAACCGAAACAGAAAAACCCTGTACCGATGTTGAACTTGATATTGCCAAATTAGATGGATGTGAAGTTATCTGGCTGGCTGCTCCAAAGAAAGTAAAAGGCTCCCAGGGAAAAGTAAAACAACTGGTTTGCAGTATCATGAAATTAGGTGAACCCGATGCATCGGGTCGTCGTTCTCCTGTTGACACCGGCGAAACTTTTTCTCTGGATGTTGATATGGTTATTAAAGCAGCGGGGCAGGTTCCTTTTGAAAAATTAGTAAAGAAGTATAAATTAGAAACCAAAAACGGAAAACTGGTCATTGATAATAATTGTGCAACAAATATTAAAGGAGTATTTGCCGGTGGCGATGCAGTGAATGGTGGGAAAGAAGTTGTGGATGCTGTGCAGGCGGGGAAAGATGGTGCGGCCTCGATACTGGCGTATCTCAGAATGAAAAATTAGAAATAAGAAATGAGAAAGTAGGGCTCCCTAGGAGCTGAAGGCCGGTAGACAAATGTTTTCAATTGTTTTCAGAGCCCCGTAGGGTCGGTATATTGGTAGCTCCGGGTGAAACCCGGAGATTAGAATGTGAAAGAGTTTTCGAAGCCCTGTTAGGGCGGCATATTTTGATGAATAGAATTACCGAACGATGAAGTGAGTGACACAACAGACGATGATCCGAGTTAATATCGCTGGTAAACATGGCTTCGCAATGCTGCGGCAGGCAGGCATTAAAAAATATTTATGGCAGATATATCTTCAAATTTCCTCGGCATTAAATCGCCTAACCCCTATTGGTTAGCCAGTGCCCCCCCGACGGATAAAAAGTATAATGTACTGCGGGCTTTTGAAGCCGGCTGGGGCGGTGTGGTTTGGAAAACATTGGGCTCGCAGGTGAAAAATGTTTCATCAAGATATTCCGCTGTTGATTTTAATGGCGGACGGGTGATGGGGTTTAATAATATTGAACTGATCAGTGACCGTCCGCTGGATATAAATCTGAAAGAGATCGCTGAATGTGTAAAATTATTTCCCGATCGCGCCATGATCGTTTCATTGATGGCGGATAATGACAGGAAAAGCTGGCATGAGATCATTAAAAAAGTGGAAGATACTGGTGCACATGGATTTGAATTGAATTTTGGCTGCCCGCATGGCATGACAGAAAGAGGCATGGGCGCCGCCGTAGGCCAGGACCCGGAGATAGCCTGCATGGTGGTGGAGTGGGTAATGGAAGCTGCAACCATTCCGGTAATAACAAAATTGACTCCGAATGTTCATTCAGTTGTACCAACGGGTCGTTCTGTGGTGAAAGCAGGAACGAATGCATTGTCTTTAATTAATACGATACAATCTGTCACGGGTATTGATCTGGATACATTAGTTCCCAATCCTTATGTAGCCGGGAAGTCTGTTTTCGGAGGCTATTGCGGCCCGGCGGTAAAACCGATCGCATTGAAAATGCTTACAACAATTTCGCAGGATGATCTGACAAGAACAGTTCCCATCTCAGGCATTGGCGGCATCAGTACCTGGAAAGATGCGGTGGAGTTTATGTTATTGGGTGCAAGCAATGTACAGGTTTGTACAGCGGTCATGAAACATGGATTCAGGATCGTGGAAGACATGATCGAAGGCCTGAATAACTGGATGGATGAAAAAGGATTTAAAACATTGGATGATTTTATAGGCAAGTCTGTTAACACTATCACTCACTGGGAAGACCTTGATATCAATTATCATCATATCGCCAAAATTAACCAGGACAAATGCATTCATTGCGGTCTTTGCTATATTGCCTGCGAAGACACTTCTCATCAATCCATCAAATTAGAATACGGCAAACCCTATAATGCTTACACGGTGATTGACAATGAATGTGTAGGCTGCAATCTCTGCAAACTGGTTTGCCCGGTAGATAATTGCATTACCATGGAAGAACACCGTGTTGCTCCCGAATATATTAACTGGATTGAGTGGCAGAAAAGAGGATTGCCGCTGAATGACCATTAATATTCTTTAACTTCACTAATAGCATAGAAGGTACTAGCCAGGATTGATTTCCTTTTGGCTTTATTTTTGTTTTTAGATGTTTTAGGCCAGCTATTATGAAAAAAATATTAAAAATTACCGGCATCACCTTTCTTACGTTGATCGCATTAGCTTTTGTCATCCCGGTAGTATTCAAAAAACAGGTTCAGGCTTTAGTGAAAAGAGAGATCAATAAAAACCTGGATGCCAAAGTTGATTTTACAGATGTGAGGCTCTCCCTGTTTCGCCATTTTCCCAGGGTTACTATAAGCATAAAAGGGCTTTCGATAGTTGGTAAAGATGTTTTTGCTAATGACACTTTGATCTCAGCCGAAAAAACAGAAATGACAGCAGGACTTTTCAGTGTGCTGAAAGGCAAGGATATTAAAGTGTTTGGATTATATTTTCAATCACCCCGGATACATATCCTGGTGAAGAAAAATGGCCTTGCTAATTATGATATCGCAAAGAAAAGCATAGACAGCACATCCTCTTCAGATACCTTGGCATCAAATTTTAAAATGACCCTGCAAAAATATTCCATTAATAACGGGTATTTGATTTATGATGATGAACAAGCTAATACTTATACTGAAATAAAAGGGCTTCAACACAAAGGCAGCGGAGACCTGACGGCAGACGCATTCACCCTTTCCACTTCCACACAAGCCGCTTCTGCATATTTTGCACAGGATGGGATCCCCTACCTGCTCAACACCAAAACTGATATTGTGACAGACATTAAAATTGATAACAAAACCAATACCTATACTTTTAAAACAGACAATATTGTCTTGAACAACTTCAAATTATCTGCTGATGGGTTTATTCAAATGATCAATAACAGCACTTTCAACATGGATTTCAGGTTTAAATCACCTTCGAATGACTTTAAGGATATTCTATCCATGATCCCTGCTGTTTATAAAAAGGATTTTGCTTCCATTAAAACAAGCGGCAAGGCTGTTTTCAATGGTTTTGTAAAAGGAACATACAAACCTGAACAAATGCCCGCCTATAATGTGAACCTGGAAGTAAAAGACGGCTCCTTCCAATATCCTGATCTGCCAAAACCTGTAAAAAATATTCAACTATCGCTGAATGCAAGTAATGCGGACGGCAAACCTGATAATGCTGTAGTTAATATAGCAAAAGGACATCTTGAGATGGATAATGAACCTTTTGATTTTCGTTTTGTTTATAAAAACCCGGTTACAACACAATTGATCGACGCAACGGCAAAAGGTAAAGTGGATCTGTCGCAGCTTTCAAAATTCATTAAACTGGAAAATGGAACAAAGCTCGCAGGCATAGTTTGGGCGGATGCTTTTGTAAAAGGTCCTTTAAAAGCGATCGAACAGCAATCCGGATCTTTTACAGCAGGTGGTTTTTTTGACATCAGGAACCTTTACTATTCAGATAATAATTTCCCGCAACCCATCAAGAACGGAAATATAAAAGCCACTCTGGAAAACAGTGGCGGTATTGCGGATAAAACGGTGATCAATGTTTCCGCAGGACATATTGAAGTCGGTAACGACCCGGTTGATTTTTCACTACAACTCCGTAACCCTGTTTCTTCGGTTAATTTTTCAGGTAATGCAAAAGGCCGGTTTATATTAGATCATATTAAACAGTTTACAACGCTTGAACCCGGCACCAGCATTAGCGGTATGATGGATGCTGATCTTGGCTTTGCAGGAAATAAAACAGCTATTGATCAGAAGCAATATGATAAGATCACATTGAATGGAACAGCAAGCCTTACTAACCTGAAATATAAATCCGGTCAATACCCTTCAGGAATCACTGTTTCCAATACACAACTTGTATTTAACCAGAAAAATGTAACATTAAGTAACCTGAGTGGCAATTACCTGAATACAAATTTTACAGCAACCGGCATCTTAAATAACCTGGTTGGCTTTGCCATGCAGGATCAGCCATTGACCGGTAACCTGAAGGTCAGCGCAGATAAAATGAACCTCTACGACTGGATGGGAACTACTACTAATACAGCAACAGCTACAACAACTTCAACAACTACAGCCGGCAGTGGCAAACCATTTTTAGTACCCGAAAATGTAAATTTTACCATAAATGCCAACGCAGACCAGGTTAAATATGGTAAGGTTGACTATAATAACATCAGTGGCACCTTGCTTATGAATGATGAAAAATTGAACCTGCAAAATATAAAAACAGAGGCATTGGATGGCACTATTGTAATAAATGGCTCCTACTCCACTAAAATAAATAAAACAAAGCCTGACATCAGTTTAAGCTATGATATAAAGAACATGGATGTACAAAAAGCATTTTATGCTTTTAATACGGCTCAGTCGCTGATGCCCATTGGGAAATTTCTCTCAGGAAAATTACATTCGCAGCTCTCTATGATCGGCAACCTGGATGGACAGATGATGCCGCTGCTGAACAGCCTGACCGGAAAAGGCAATATGCTGCTGTTGGAAGGTGTACTTGAAAAATTTGCTCCATTAGAGAAAATAGCCTCGGTGTTACAAATTGACCGGCTAAGATCGATCAGCGTAAAAGATATCAAAAGTTATATTGAATTCAGCAATGGCAAAGTGATGGTCAAACCCTTCACAGTTAAAATAAAGGATATTGAAATGGAAATTGCCGGGTTTCATGGCTTCGACCAGTCTATTGATTATGCCATCAAGATGAAATTACCAAGAAGTATAATGGGCACAAAAGGCAATGCGCTTATCAATGACCTTTATGCACAGGCCAACAACAGGGGTTTCCCGATCAAGCCCGGTGAAACCATCAACCTGGATATTAAAATGACGGGTACCATTTCCAATCCTTATATCGGGATCAGCCTTAAAGGAATGGTGGATGATGTTATTAAAGACCTGGAGCGACAGGCTAAAGATTTTGCCAAAGCAAAGCTAGACAGCGCTACAAAAAAAACCAGGGATTCGTTGAATGTAATAAAGAAGCAGGCTGAAGATAAAGCAAAGGAAAAGCTCGCTGATATAGGAATTGATACGACGAACCTGAATATTCAAAATGTAAAAGACACATTGAAAAAAAGGGTTTCTGACACGTTGAAGAAAAAATTAATAAAGAAGTTGTTTGGGAATTAGATATTGAGTTCTCTCCTGAATTTAAAAACGTACCAGGAGTATTATATTCCTGGTATGTTCATTAACAGTGTGGATGAAACCGATTAAAATCGGAGCGACCCTCACAAAAAAACTTCCCAATAAATGAGAAGTTTCTCCCAGTCGGGATGACTGGATTCGAACCAGCGACCCCTTCGTCCCGAACGAAGTACGCTACCGGGCTGCGCTACATCCCGAAATAATCAATCAGGAAGCCAAAAATATAAAAGACTCTTGAAAATTCAAGAGCCTTTTACAGAATAATGTCGGGTGGACTGGATTCGAACCAGCGACCACTTGCACCCCATGCAAGTGCGCTACCGGGCTGCGCCACCACCCGAGCCTCTACCGGTAAATGGACGGTAAATGTACTGCAGAATTTCACAACTTTAAAATCAAAAACAACCTTTATCTTCGCCCCTTAATGAAGCTACTCATTAAGCAAGCCCGGGTTGTTGACCCCTACTCTCCTTTCAACGGACAAATCACAGATATTTTTATTGAAAATGGGATCATTACCCAAATTGGTAAAAGCATTTCAGAAATAGCCGATAATGAGATAAATATTGATGGTCTTCATGTATCACCGGGATGGGTTGATCTGTTTGCCAATTTTGCTGACCCGGGTTATGAGTTCAAAGAAACATTGGAAACAGGCGCTGCCGCTGCTGCGGCTGGCGGATACACTGAAGTACTGGTCATACCCAATACCAACCCTGTTATACACAATAAATCGGGCATTGAATACATTGTACAGAAAAGCAGGGCACTGGCGGTAAATATTCATCCTATCGGTGCAATTACAAAAAATACTGAAGGAATAGAACTGGCAGAAATGTATGATATGAAAGCCAGCGGCGCTGTGGCATTCAGTGATGGGATCCATCCTGTTCAATCAGCCGGTTTGCTGGTAAAAGCGCTGCAATATGTAAAAGCATTTGATGGGATCATTATCCAGGTCCCCGATGACAAAAGCATTAACCCGCATGGACTGATGAATGAAGGGATCATTTCCACCCAACTCGGTTTGCCCGGCAAGCCGGCCATGGCAGAAGAACTGATCGTAGCCAGAGACATCAAACTGGCAAGGTATGCTGAATCAAGAATTCATTTCACAGGGGTCAGCACAAAAAAATCACTGGAGTATATTAAAAGGGGAAAAGAAGGCGGAACGGCTGTAAGCTGTTCGGTTACTCCTTATCATCTTTGCTTCTGTGACGAAGACCTGCAGGAATATGATACCAACCTGAAAGTAAATCCGCCTCTTCGCAGTAAAGAAAACAGGGAAGCTTTACAAAAAGCGATCAGTAACGGAACGATAGACTGTATTGCAACGCATCACCTGCCGCATGAAACAGACAGTAAAGTGATCGAATTTGAAAATGCAAAATTCGGAATGGTCGGGCTGGAGACTGCTTATGCTGTGCTAAACACTACCCTTCCCGGTTTAAAGCAGGATAGATGGGTAGAACTTTTATCACTGAATCCCAGGAAGCTGTTTGGTCTTGAAACGATCAGTATCAAAGAAGGATGCAAAGCATCACTTACATTATTTGAACCGGGTAAAACATGGACCGTTTCGGAAAAAGACATCCTTTCCAAATCAAAGAACTCAGCTTTTATTGGCAAGCAACTAACCGGGAAACCCGTCGGTATTATTAACGGAGATAAGATCGTTTTAAGCTAATCCCATATTCATGCAAATAAAACTTGTACCGGCCATCAAAGGATTAATTACGGCTGTAATAATGATCGCCGTCTTCCTTGGAATTTATTATTCAGGCAAAGATGCTGATGCAAGGCTTCAATACCTGGTTTATATCCTCTATGCAATTGGCATCACCTGGACAGTTGTTGCTTATCGTCAATCCGCTGGTTTTACAGGTAAATTCGGCGATATGTTCAGCCAGGGCTTTAAGTGTTTCATTGTTGTTACGCTTATTGTTGTCCTTTTCTATGGGGTTTTCAACTACCAGCACCCTGAATTTCGTGATGAAGCTGCTGTAGCATATAAGGAACAACTGGAAAAGCAAAAAGACAAACTGCCACCAGATATAGAATCAGAAGTAGCAACTTATAAAAAACAATACACTTTAAGACTTGTTTCAACAGCAATTTTCGGATATTTGATAATTGGCGCCGGAGTAACGGCTGTCTTGTCGGCCCTGTTAACCAGAAGAAAATAGTCCATGGACTTATCTATCGTCATACCGCTTATAGATGAAGCAGAATCACTGCCGGAATTAACGGCATGGATCGAAAAAGTGATGAATGACAATCATTACTCTTATGAAATCATATTCGTAGATGATGGCAGCAGTGACAATTCATGGGAGGTTATTGAACAACAAAGGTCAAAGAATTCAAATGTCAAAGGCATTAAGTTTCAGCGGAACTATGGCAAGTCTGCCGGTTTGAATGAAGCCTTCAGGGCTGCAACCGGTGATGTGCTGATAACTATGGACGCAGATCTGCAGGATAGTCCCGATGAAATTCCTGAAATGAGAAGAATGATAGTTGAAGATGGTTTTGACATGGTGAGTGGCTGGAAAAAGAAACGCTACGATAATACATTCACCAAAAATATTCCTTCCAAATTCTTTAATGCCGTTACAAGAAGAGTATCCGGCATTAAACTTCACGATTTCAACTGTGGACTCAAAGCTTACAAAAACAGAACGGTAAAAGGTATCGAGGTATATGGCGAAATGCACCGATATATTCCTGTGCTGGCCAAATGGTCTGGTTTCAAAAAAATTGGAGAAAAAGTAGTAGAACATCGGCCCAGGAAATATGGAAAATCAAAATTTGGATGGAGAAGGTTTGTAAATGGCTTCCTTGATCTGCTATCTATCACATTCGTTGGCAAATTCTCCAAAAGGCCCATGCACTTTTTTGGTTTGTGGGGAACCTTGTTCTTTCTTGTTGGGTTAGGCATATCTGTTTACCTCGTTGTTTCTAAGTTCATGGACAGCCATTTTACCCTCACGAACCGCCCCGGGTTTTACATGGCGCTTACCTCGTTGATTCTTGGTATGCAGTTATTTCTTGCAGGTTTTATCGGCGAATTGATCTCCCGTAATGCTCCGGGCCGAAACAGCTACATCATTGAAAAGAAAACCGGTTTGTGATGGCAAAAGTCATCATTATAGGACCCGGGCATCCGTTGCGGGGCGGATTGGCAACATTCAACCAACGGCTGGCAAAAGAGTTTATTAATACGGGAAATGATTGCTCCCTTTACTCTTTTTCATTACAGTATCCATCTTTCCTGTTTCCCGGTAAAACACAATACACTCGTGAACCTGCTCCCGGTAATCTGAAAATCAATACGGTTATCAATTCCATTAATCCATTTAACTGGATAAAGATCGGGAATCGTTTAAAAAAAGAAAAACCTGATATAATTATTGTACGCTTCTGGTTGCCTTTTATGGGCCCGGCCCTGGGAACCATTTTAAGAAGAGTAAGAAATAATAACCATACAAAGATCATCTGCATTGCCGATAATATTATACCCCATGAAAAAAGACTTGGCGACAGATCTTTTACAAAATATTTCCTGAAAAGCTGCGATGCCTTTATTACCATGAGTGAAAAAGTAATGAATGATCTGCGATTGTTTCAAAAAACAAAACCAGCCAAACAGGTATCACATCCGTTGTATGATAATTTCGGAGCCATCATTTCAAAAGCAGATGCCAGGAAACATCTTGGGTTACCGGAGAATGAAAAAATTATCCTGTTCTTTGGGTTTATCCGGAAATATAAAGGACTGGACCTGCTTTTTGAAGCGATGGCCGATGAGAGGATAAAACGATCAGGAATCAAATTACTGGTGGCAGGGGAATTTTATGAAGATGAAAGATCATACAAAGAACAAATTGAAAAATCGGGGATAAAAGATCAGCTGATCTTAAAAACAAATTTTATTCCCGACAGCGAAGTAAAATATTATCTCTGTGCTGCTGATGTGCTGATACAGCCTTACCGGAATGCTACCCAAAGCGGCGTAACCCCCCTCGCCTATCATTTTGAAAGACCCATGGTAGTTACCAATGTAGGCGGGCTTCCTTCTTTGGTTCCTGACGGAAAAGTTGGTTTGGTGGTTGAGCCAACCCCTGCTGCCATTGCAGGTGGTATTCTCAAATTCTATCAATCCGGAGAGAATTATTTTATCCCCGGTCTTAAAGAAGAAAAAAAGAAATACAGCTGGCAAAACCTGGTATTGGCTATTGAACAACTCGCAGGAAATATTTAATTACCTTTGCTTTACTACACTTTCTCATTTCAGATTTTTAATTTCACATTTCTAATTTTATAATGATATACAGAAGTAAAGCTCCCTTACGGATCGGATTAGCCGGTGGCGGCACGGATGTGAGTCCCTATAGTGACTTATACGGCGGCGCCATATTAAATGCCACCATCTCCTTATATGCAAATGCCACCATTGAGCCAAATGATGAGAATAAAATTATTATTGAAGCAATTGACAGAAACGAAAAACAGGAATTTGACCGGAATATTGAATTGCCGGTAGATGGCACGCTTGACCTGCTGAAAGGCGTCTATAACCGGATTCAAAGGGATTATGGTTTGAAAGAGCAGGGATTCCGGCTATCTACTTATGTTGATGCCCCTGCAGGTTCGGGCCTGGGCACTTCCTCTACCCTTGTTGTTGCCATCATCGGGGCCTTTACTGAAATGCTTCGCCTGCCACTTGGTGAATATGATATGGCTCATTACGCTTATGATATTGAAAGAAAGGATCTGAACCTGGCCGGGGGCAAACAAGACCAGTATGCTGCCACGTTTGGTGGAGTGAACTTTATGGAATTTTATGCAGAAGACAAAGTGATCGTGAATCCGCTCCGGGTAAAACAGCAGCATTTGTTTGAACTGGAAAATAATTTAGTGCTATATTATACTGCCACTACCCGTGAATCAGCAGGGATCATTCAAAAGCAAAGTAAAAATGTAACTGACAATAAAGAAAAGTCGATCGAAGCAATGCACCAGTTGAAACAACAGGCTCAGCGGATGAAAGAAGCATTATTGAAAGGAAGACTAAATGAAATTGGCGAGATACTGGATTATGGCTTTAAGCAAAAAAGACAAATGGCAGAAGGTATCAGCAACCCCTTAATGGAAGATATATATGATACAGCCAAAAAAGCAGGGGCAACAGGTGGTAAAATTTCCGGTGCTGGCGGCGGCGGTTTTATGATCTTTTATTGCCCCGGCAATGCAAAATATACCGTGATGCAACGGCTGGAAAAATTTGGGGGTTATAGCCGTAATTACCAGTTTGTGGAGCATGGGCTGAAGACGTGGACGATATGATATTTTTTATAAATAAGAAATAGAGAATTAGAAATGAGAATTTGACTTCCTAAACTTCCTTATTCTTTATTCTTTATCCCTTATTTCTCATTCTTAAATATATGGAAAAGATTAAAGAGATAATTCAGGCCTCCATTGAAACCAAGCAGCGGGTTTTGCAAAATGAAGAATTGCTAAAAACCATTGGCGAGGTCGTTAAAGTAATCGCAACTGCATTTAAAAATGGCAACCGGGTTTATTTTTGCGGCAATGGCGGCAGCGCTGCGGATGCACAACACCTTGCAGCGGAATTCTCCGGTCGTTTTTATACAGACAGAAAAGCACTACCTGCCGAGGCATTGCATTGCAATACTTCTTATCTGACAGCCGTTGCTAATGACTATGGATATGATGTTGTTTATTCAAGAATGATCGATGGTATCGGGCAAAGCGGGGATGTGTTGATGGGGCTTTCCACATCAGGGAATTCTCTGAATATTGTCAAAGCAATCGAAGCGGCCAAAGAAAAGAAAATGATCACTGTTGCCTTTACCGGGATCACCGGCGGTCAACTGAAATCTGTTAGCGATTATCTTATCAATATTCCATCAACCGATACGCCCCGCATACAGGAAAGTCACATCACGGTTGGACATATAATTTGTCAGTTGGTGGAAGAAAAAATATTCAATACCCCTTAATCCGCCGCGGCGGAGTTTTCAAGAGTCTTAATGATTAAAGAGGCAATAATATTAGCTGGTGGACTGGGAACGAGGCTAAAAAAAGAAGTCCCCGATCTTCCGAAATGTATGGCCCCGGTTGCAGGCAGGCCTTTTCTATTTTATGTTATCAATCATTTACGAAGCCAGGGAATTGAAAAATTTATTTTTTCAACCGGTTATATGCATGAGATCATTGAGGAGTATTTACATACCCAATTCTCAACGCTCAACTTTGAATGTTCGGTTGAGAAAGAACCACTCGGAACGGGTGGCGCCATTCAACTTGCTTTAAATAAAACAACGGGGCAAGATATTGTCATTGCCAATGGCGATACCCTGTACCGCGTTGATCTTCATAAAGCCTTTGTCTTTCATGCACAGCATCAGGCAGAATGTACGATGCTGCTGAAACCCATGATCAACTTTGACCGGTATGGAGTAGTAGAAACAAATACTGAAAACCTGGTAGATAGTTTTAAAGAAAAACAGCATTATCTGAAAGGAAATATCAATGGAGGTATCTACCTGTTAAATAAAGACAGGTTTTTGGATGAAGAGTTCCCGTCAAAATTCTCTTTTGAAAAAGATTGGCTTGAAAAATTCTGCAGGGTGCGGCGAATAGTTGGCCTCGTGCAGGATGAATATTTTATTGACATTGGGATACCGGAGGACTACAACCGGGCAAAGAAAGAATTAATGCAACCGCCCCTTGACCTGAAAGCAATTGACAAAAGCTGGACCCTATTTTTAGATCGTGACGGGGTGATAAACGAAGATAAGATCGGCAGTTACATATTCAATCCCGGAGAGTTCATCTTTCTACAGGGAGCTCCGGACTTATTTAAGAAGTTAACAAAAAAATTCGGTCACATAATTGTTGTTACCAACCAGCGTGGCGTTGGCCGTGGATTGATGTCGGAAGAAGATTTAACAGCCATTCATGAAAAGATGATTGCCGGGATAAATGCCGCGGGAGGTAAAATCGATGCTATCTATTTTGCCCCTGCAATAGTTGATAATGACCCGGCCAGGAAGCCCAATCCGGGTATGGCATTCCGGGCTAAGGCTGATTTTCCTTCTATTGATCTTTCAAGATCCATCATTCTGGGTAATCATCACAGCGACATGCTCTTTGGAAAAAATGCCGGGATGTACACAGTATTTATTGCTACAACAAACCCCGAAACAGCATTTCCCCACCCGGATATTGACCTTAGGTTTGATTTGCTGCAGGATTTTGTCAAAGCCCTGCCTGGCGGCAGGCAGGTTTAACATCATTCACAAAATTTTACAACCCTTTTGGCGTTACTTTCATCTGTAGTAAGCTGTAACTTAGCCTCTAATTCAAATACAATCCTGGTGAAAAAAAACCTGTTCAAATTTTTTCTATTCCTTTTTCTTTTTGCATCCTTGTCTCATTCGGCCTTGTCACAAAAAATTACAGGGGCCGATATGAAAAAACTGAGGGCAAAGGAAGATACCCTGGCAGATTATGCTTATTTTCTGAATACCGACAGCCTTACTGAATACAGGATGGTATCCGACAGCGTTTTCACACGAACCCTGGTTAGAGCCTTGCAAATAAAAAATTCTTTTTATTACCCTTTTGACTCCGTGATGGGTATATCAAAATTGTATGCTCCTGATACATCCTTCCGGATATTCACCTGGCAGGTCGTTTTCGATGATTACTATTCAAGACAAAAAGGTGCCATACAGCTCCGGACAACTGATGGTTCATTAAAACTCTTTCCCCTCAGGGACGTATCAGAATTTACCAGTAACCCCGAAGATTCCGTCAGAACAAGAATGAACTGGATCGGGGCCGTTTATTATAACATCATTAAAAATCAATATAAAAACAAAAGCTATTATACATTGTTCGGGTTTGACAATAACAGCGCCATGAGTAGTATGAAGTGGATGGATGTACTCACATTTAATGAAAAAAATGAACCCATCTTTGGCGGACCTTACTTTAGTTATGAAAAAGACAGCATACCTAAGAAACCTAAATACAGATTTGGGATTGAATTTAAAAAAAACACCAGGGTATTGGTTAATTATATCCCCGACATGGACATGATCCTCGTTGATCATCTCGTTTCTGAAACAGATCAACCCGAATTAACCTGGACATTTGTACCTGATGGAGACCAGGAAGGTTTTACATGGGAAAATGGCAAATGGATGCATATTGACAAAGTCTTTACCTTTAAATTGCAGGATGGACAGGCTCCTATTGGCGATCCACTGCTGGATCCAAAAGGAAACCGGGACGAAAAGAAACTCCAGGAAAAGACAGATAAGAATAAAACGAAAGACAACGAAAAATCACCGGTTAATTACGATAATTAGGTTTCCGGCATCGCTCCTTCTCTTTCTCTATGCAATTAGCTGCTTCCACTTCGAAGGCCTTAAAAGACTAACCCCGCTCATAAGCAAAAACCGAAGTAGTATCTTTATGCCCAATACCACATTTAATGTAAATGGCTATTTAAAAAAATTATCCTGCTCTGCATGACCCGGTTTTCAGTCATAATCCCAAATTACAATCATGCAGCCTTTTTGAAGGAAAGAATTGAATCTGTCTTAATCCAGGCTTATTCGGATTTTGAATTGATCATTCTCGATGACTGTTCAACAGATAACAGCAGGGATATTATTGAACAGTACAGACAGCATCCCAAAGTGAGCCATATAGTGTATAACAAAAGGAACAGCGGATACCCCTGCAAGCAATGGCAAAAAGGGGTTCAACTGGCGAAAGGAGAATGGATATGGATAGCAGAAAGTGATGATGTTGCCGGGCCCTTATTCCTTGAATCGCTTCTTAACTGCATTCAGCAATACCCTTCGGCAGGCATTGTTTATACCAACTCATATAAGGAAGATACTGATGCCGGTGGCTTTAAAACAACTGCTGAAGAAACTAATTTCGACTTTTCGGTAAATAAATGGGATCATAGTAATTTAATTAAAGGGGAAACTGCAATTAACAACTACCTGCGAAAAAAAAATATCATATTAAATATCAGCAGCGCTTTGATCAGGAAGCAATACCTGGACAGTTTACTTCCCGAAATTAAAGCCATGAAATATTATGCCGACTGGTATCTCTACATACGCCTGGCCGCCATATCAGATATCGGGTATAGCAGTCAATTACTGAATACATTCCGCAGACACCCGGGCAGCTTAATTCATCAATCAGCTATCAGGGGGATCAAAACAGATTGTTTCAGAATCCTTAACTTACTTTCAATACAACCCTATATTGGCAATAAGCCTGAATTAATAGTTTATTTTACAGATAACTATTTAAAACCGGGATTAAAAAGTGCAGGAATGATATTTTTTACCAGGTTAATCACCCGTTGGTTTCTCATAAATCCCGGTCTGGCAACCGTTATACTCAAAAAGATTATTTACTCAGCACTGAAACGCGGGCGGGCTCTGAAATAATTTTAAAAAATAAATTGTTTATAATTTGAATACATTTTGTACGATAATCACAGCCGATCACCTTCCCTTTGCGAAGGTTTTGCATGCATCGTTGCAGAAAACCGTACCGTACACATCACTACAGGTATTGATTATTGATAAAAACGATTTTACATCTTCCCGGAATTTTACCATCCATTCTATCGACAGCGTTGTCACTTCGCCGGTTGCAAAAGGAATTTATAAAAAATATGGCCATACCAATCCGGATCATTTCCGCTGGGCATTAAAACCGGTATTCATAAGCTATCTGCTTCAAAATGGTTTTGATAAAGTAATCTTTACTGACCCGGACATATTTTTTGTAAACAATTTCAGTTTCTTATTTGATGAACTTGATGACAGCAATATTCTTCTTACACCTCATTGGGCCAACCTGAACCCGGTGGAAAACGAAGGCAGCCTGTTAGATTTGTTAAGGGGCGGGTTATTTAATGCAGGGTTTATCGGGGCCAATAAAAAGGGGAAAGAAGCTATAGACTGGTGGGCAGAAATGTGTCATTATAAAATGGAAATAAATTTCACGTCGGGCTTATATGATGATCAGAAATATTTGATTATTTTACCAGTTCATTTTCCTGATGTGAAAATTCTTAAACACCAGGGTTGTAATCTTGCATCATGGAATGTTCAAACCTGTAAAAGAGAAATCATTAACGGGAAACTTCTCGTCAATAAGCATTTCGAACCCATATTTATTCATTTTAACAGGGAAACAATAGTCAATATTCTAAACCGGAACGATAAACTGCTGCATCCTTTCCTGGAAGAATATATTCAGCTTTTCAAAAATGAAGGATTCGACCTGGAGAATAATTATAAAACACTTGATTTTTCAAAATTCAATTCCCCTTTTCTGAAACTAAAATACAAATTACTCCTCCGCACACGTTTAAAGCGATTTTTATTCAAACTTGCGGAAAGATTGTAAATCATTACCGGGGAAAAAATTACTTTATTACTAATTGACCTGTAAAATCAATCCGGTATAAATAAACGTGACATTTTGCAAACTGCCTCGCAGAGTCAGGCATTTTTCTTTGCCTGATTAATCATCCAGTTTCAGAACTGCCAGAAAAGCCTCCTGTGGCACTTCCACATTCCCGATCTGCCGCATCCGCTTCTTACCTTCTTTTTGTTTCTCTAAAAGTTTACGTTTACGGCTGATATCACCGCCATAACATTTAGCTGTAACATCCTTGCGCATGGCTGAAATATTTTCCCTTGCCACCACTTTGGCGCCGATAGCAGCCTGTATAGCGATCTGGAATTGCTGGCGGGGAACCAGCTCTTTCAGTTTCTCACACAACTTTCTTCCAAATTCCTGTGAACGGCTTCGGTGAATCAATGCACTCAGGGCATCCACTTTATCATTGTTCAGCAGGATGTCCATCTTCACAATGTCTGCTTCGCGATAGCCGATGGGATGATAATCGAAAGAAGCATATCCTCTTGTTTGTGATTTTAGTTTATCATAAAAGTCAAACACAATTTCTGTCAAAGGCATTTCAAACAACAACTCCACCCTTGTTTGTGTCAGGTAACTCTGGTTCATTAAAATACCACGCTTGCCTAAACAAAGCGTCATAATGTTGCCGATGTATTCCGGCTTGGTGATGATCTGCGCTTTGATAAAGGGTTCGTCAATATGCTCGGTCTTCACCGGGTCGGGAAACTGGGTTGGGTTGTTGACAATAATTTTTTCCCCCTTCGTTGTATAAGCAATAAAGCTAACGTTGGGCACGGTAGTGATAACCATCTGGTCAAACTCCCTCTCCAACCGTTCCTGGATGATCTCCATGTGCAGCAACCCAAGAAAGCCGCAACGGAAACCAAAACCAAGAGCCTGTGATGTTTCCAGTTCAAAGGTTAGTGATGCATCATTCAACTGCAGTTTGTCCATACAATCCCTCAGCTCTTCAAAATCCTCCGTGTTTACGGGGAATATACCGGCAAACACCATCGGCTTCACTTCCTGGAAACCTTTGATGATCTCCTGTGTAGGATTAGCTGCCAGTGTGATCGTATCTCCCACTTTCACTTCCTTCGCATTCTTGATGCCGGTGATCAGGTAGCCCACATCACCGCAGGTCAGTTCGCTTTTCTCCGACATCTTTAACTTCAGGATACCCACTTCGTCGGCAATATATTCCTGGTCGGTGGAAACAAATTTTACTTTATCTCCTTTTTTTATCGAACCGTTTCTTACCCGGAAATAAACAATGATGCCCCGGAACGAATTGAACATGCTGTCAAATATCAATGCCTGTAATGGCGCATTGGGTTTGCCTACCGGCGCCGGAATTCTTTTTACAATAGCTTCCAGAATCGCTTCCACCCCCACACCGGTACGGGCACTGGCCAATAGAATATCATCGGGCTTGCAGCCGATCAGGTCAATGATCTGGTCCTTCACTTCTTCGATCATCGCCCCGTCCATATCAATTTTATTAATGATGGGAATGATCTCAAGGTCATTATCAATAGCCAGGTATAAGTTGCTGATGGTCTGGGCTTGTATGCCCTGTGTGGCATCCACCAATAAAAGGCATCCCTCGCAGGCAGCCAGTGCCCGGCTCACTTCATAGCTGAAGTCAACGTGGCCGGGTGTATCGATCAGGTTCAGTATGTACTCCTGTCCATCTTTATGCTTGTAATTGATCTGGATGGCATGGCTTTTAATCGTAATTCCCTTTTCTCTTTCCAGGTCCATATCATCCAGCACCTGGTCCATCATATCCCGGTCGCTGATGGTGCCGGTGCTTTGCAGCAGACGGTCAGCCAGGGTGGATTTGCCATGGTCTATATGTGCGATGATACAAAAATTGCGGATGTTCTTCATGTACGCCCCTATCCCCTAAAGGGGAGTTTTAATCGTTAAAAATTGAGCGGCGAAGGTACGTCATTTGAGTGGTTTTTACGGGATTGTTTACCCTTGCGAGGCGAAGCCGAAACAATCTTTTGCTCCCTGCCTTGGTTCCTTGAGCATCGGCTGTTGCCTTCGACTCTTCCAGTGGATGAGTTGCACTCTTCAGGGTTCGGAAATTCTATTCCGCTTTTAAAATAAATATTGTTCAATCTCAATTTATCAGGCAATAATAATAATTACACAGCGTTTTGAATTATTGAATTCCCATAAGTACTCCCCTGTATAATATCCGTATCTGACCAATATTTATTATTTAGACCAAAACATCAATATGTTTAAAATAGCTGTTTTGTTTATTGTGTCAGTTTTTATATTTAGCATTTCTTCAAGAGCACAAAAAAAAATATCGCTTTCAGCTTATGTCGGATCCGGAGTTTCTTATTTCAGAGGTTCCGGAACTGTAAGCAACTCTGTTTATTACCGCAATGGAATACCCTGGCCCAATAGCAAAGACAGTATTGCAAATCCATTTGGCAGAAAGGCACTTACAAATTGGGTGTCGGGCTTACAGGGGGATATTACTTTTTCTTCAAAATGGGAATTATTACTACGTGTCCAGTTTGAATCCTCAGGAGGAAAGTTAACCGGGGACAGTGTTATTTCCCCTACTATTACTTATAAAACTAATGGCACATTTACACGGTATTATCATTATATTTCTTTCAATCCTGAAATCGGCAGGATCATTTTTATAAAAATTATTACCTTCACAATACACACCGGAATTGATTACACTTCTAAACTGGACAGGGGAGGAAATTTTGTATTTACTGATCAAAACAATCAAAAGAACGACATAGGAGGCCAGGGAGATGAACCGGAAGTAAACGATTTTCGGATAACTTTTGGAGCTACTATACAAAGGAAGAAGTGGAGCATTGCAATAAATTATAAACATGGCCTTGTCAACTATAATACCAAAGGTGCTGGTAATGTTTATTCCAGGATCTTACATTTCAGTATTCACTATGCTTTTTTAAATAAAAAAATTTAAGCCCCTCCCGTAGTTACTTATCTTTCCATTTACTCCGTTGCCTGTGTAGTCCTCCACCAACAACATGAATTGAAACGACTACTTTCATCCCAGCCGGGTCTTCAGCATAGAAAATTTACAGGGCAATCTCCCGGCGTATAACCTCTGCACGGCCGCTGGACTTCCCGCAGATTACGTTTTCATTTTTATATATCGCCCCTTCAGGGCTTACCCCGGGGTTATTATTTTTTCACCGGGCTTGCCCGGGTTGTTAGATTTTTCCGCCCTTTCAGGGCTATTACGCTGTTGTTGCTGGGCAATCCCAATAGCTATCGGGAATACCAAGAGTCTTCCACCTACAACATAAATTAAAATACCCTTTTATCACTGGGCATTAGCTTGAAATTATTTCATAGCTTTCCGGTGTTTGTCGCCCGGAACAAAAAAAGGTTATTCTTCCGGCCACTTATATTTCTCAAGCCAGCCAAAAAATTCCTCCACCTTCTGTTTATTTTCATTTTGCCAGGTGATAATGCTATCTATACCTGAAGAGGTCATTGCAATATAACAGGCTGTTGTTATAAGATCATTCTTTTTCATATCCACAAAGAACGGAACATAGAAATTCTTATAAAATCCCTTATCCTTTTTATCGGTTTCATCAATGATAGCGATCAGGGTCTGGATCTGGTAACTCATCCTGTCAGCATCGGTCTTTGCTTTCATGGAATCCGGCACATGGGCCGCCAGTAAAGACAGCATTAATTCGGCCGAACTGAAATCATCCTCTTTGGATTTCTTTTTATCTAATGCTGACGGATCTAAACTAATGGTCACATTCTTATCATCTTTCCGGCTGATGCCCCGCATGATCAGTTTATTCAGCATGGCCAGGTTTTGTTCCGCTCTTTTACCTTCCGGCTCAATAAGCAGGAAACAAAACGCAGACAGAAGACCCGGTATGCGGTTTTTATCTGCCAGCAATATTCCAAGTGCGTTGTGCGAGGAAGCATGCAGGGGGTTTCTCCGGACTGATTTTTTAAAGCTGTTTATAGCATCATCCGTATAGCCCAATCCCACTTCTGTTATTCCTTTATTGAAGTAGAGAAGGTAGCTTTGCGGAAATTCTTTGATCCCATCCTCATATACCTTCAATGATTTCTTTTTTTCGCCCTTGTAATCAAGCACGGTGCCGTAATTTACATACGAGAGCCTCCGGATATCAGGATCTTTCGATTCTTTTAATAATTTAATGAGAAGATCTGCCGCCTCATCATAGCGCTTTAGCGCTATCAGGCTGAAGGATTTCTCGTACATCGCTTCCCCGTGGTTGGGTTGCAGCTGAATGGCTGCATCAAATTTTGTTATAGAACCGGTATAATCTCCATTTTTATAGAGGCTTACTCCTTCTTTGACGAATTGGTCAGCTTCCGCCTGGCTGATTGCAAGATGCGAAACGATAAGCAGCAGGAATGAAATGATGATTTGCTTCATAATATGATTTTAGGTAATCCGTGACACTCATGGTATAAGAAAACAGGTATTGGTTTATTAAATATACTGCTTTTATACTCCAGCTTTGACTTCCATTAAGTAAAAGTATACCAGGTTTATACAATACCATCGATCACAACCAGGTTATCTATAAAGTTTAGTGTATGTATTGCGGAGAATTTATTTCCCTTGCCCGGAACGATCTCAAAAACCTCTTTCTCTTTGTATTCAGTTTCATTTAATATTTCAATTTCGTTTATCTTAATTGCATACCCGTATTGTTTTGATGAGTTGTTTTGAGCGGGTCTGTATAATTTACCAGCCCATTGAAAAATCCTTCCGGCCGGCCTGCAATTTGAAATGATCGTTACAACCGGGTTTTGAGGATGAGCTGTCCAATCCGATGAAAAAAGGGTATCGCTGTAATAAAGAAAAAGCTGGTCATTTGTTGAAGTGGACGGATGATTTTGACCGGATGCGAATAGCCACCATTTATCCTGGTGATATAAGAGCGTTGAATCATTTAAAATAATATTCTCCATCAGGTTTTGAACAAATTCCCATTTGAGAGGGAAATCTGTGCAGGTATATAATTCAACAGTTTTATTGCTGCTGGTTTCCGGTATCATATATAAAATACCCCCTGATTCGAAAATAAAGGGGTATGACAGGTGATAAGGTTTGTTGAGTATTGCCACCGGCTTTGAACAATGTCCATCGATGCCAAGTTCCATTACACTGATGCAGGCTTTATTTTTTTTATATAAAAATTCCTCAAAGAAAATAAAGGCCTTTTGTTCTTTCTCAATTACAAAAGGGTCGGCCCAAAAAGTACCCCGGGGCAATTTAACAGGGATAAAACTATTTAGATCAATACCCGGCATTTGAAAATTCTGCCTTGAGAATAACAGGGTAAATTTATTTTTGCTGAACTGCTTTGAAAATTTATTCCGAAGGTATCTAAAAGCATTTCTTATAAAAAGTCCTGATAGTTTTAAATTATCCGGGTATTGGGCTGCATTAGTTAATGCCCCGTTTTGAATGCCTGTATCTGATTTCCTATATTTTGAAAAAAACAGATCTGCACCTGTTCTTGATAATTCTGTGATCCTGTACAAAAGGAAAGAGGAAGATTTCCATCCGATAATATTGATTGTGTTTTTAACTGAATGAGGAACTATTGCAGTAGTTCCTTTACAGACTGTAATTATCTCTTCTGTTCCCGCAAGTTTAACCAATAAGGCAATGCCGGTTACCGGGCTATCATTCATTACTTCCCAAAATGCTACCTGGCCGTAACTCCGGGAGTTACCAGGGCCAAAGGCAAAATACCACAAGCCATACCTGGTAAACAAAGCTGATTCCCTGTTATCTGTTACCAAACAGGAACAATAGATTATATCCAGATCTAATTTCAATAATTCACTGCTATCGTCAATATCAAATACCGGAACAGTACTAAACTCATTACTTATTTTAGATTTCCTGAATGCATCGGGCACTGACCGAAACCACAAATTTTCAAATTTTTGAAAAAGCCTCAGGCCTGATGATTTTTTCTCCCCCGTAGTTTGGTTAGCAGTAATAAAAGCCGCAATAGTTATGATACCGGCATCCCGGAGATCTCTGATCATCTCCATTTCCCATTCGGGAAGTTCTTTTCTATTATTTATCAGGAAGGCGATCCTGAAACAAGTAGTCATAGTGTGTCAGATTTACCAGGTATCAAAGTCTGCGGCCGTTAATAGAAAATTCTTCCCTTCAAATTCTTTATCAATATAAAAAAAGCAAGAGTTTTCCATCCTGCTTATTCTAAAATTTTTCAGTATTTCCGGAAGTGGTATCGATCTGTTCAGGTTAAATGAAATGCTGTTGAATCCTAAAAGGAATGCAATTTTTTTTATTTTTCTTAACCCGGCTGGAGTTATGTTTTCAAAACTATCAAAATCTCCTATCCAGAAAACATCAACCAGGCTGACCCAAATCGTTAATTTTTCAATTTTTAAAAAAAAATTATTTCTCGATTTTTTATACTGCAGGTAAGCACTATCCCTTACTATCTTTATATAGTCCGTTGGTATTGTGTTATTGAAAAACGGGGGTGCTTCAATAATCATGTTTTTCAGGACATATGCCGCATATTTCAAATATATTTTTTTAAATACACCGGATCGGCTTGCTATTTTAGCCAATGGGAGGGTTTTAAACTTTAATTTCAGATCCCACCTGATTATTTCATCAATATGTGTCCATCCCAGGCTTTTAACCAGGCCATGGTATAATTTTTTGTTTGGTTGTGTAATGAGTATTTTTATCCCTTTTCTTTTACATTCATCATAAGTAGATCTTGCAAGTTCAATGATAAGTCCCCTTTTCCGGTGAGCAGTATGTGTCATTACATCGCCGGCTTGTGCTACCCGGATCACATTGTTACCGACCATTGCTTTCATTGGAAATACTCCAAAATATGCAACAGCCATTCCAGTCTCCGTATGAATAGTGATAAATCCAATTTGCTCACAGCCCAATTCCGAAGTATCAAAACGTTTCTGAATATGCGTTACATCAATTCTTAAATTAAAAGCATCCAGATATAAGTCTTTCAGCAAACGATAATGAACAGGAGTTACTCTTTCAGAAATATATTGACTCATTCACTATTTGGTTATGTCAGCCAATGTGAAATTAATAGTTTTTCTTTTCAGGTAGTTGTTGTTTTTATACCGTTGCCTGTATTTTCTTCTGCTAATAATACAAATTGAAACCACACACATCATTGCAAAACTTTAGCTTGAAGTTCCCTTCTCCATCGGGACTCTGCAGGAACCCGGGTTAACCAGGAGAAATAGTACCTTCATTTCATGAAGAAATCAATCCTTATTCTGCCATTCCTTATGACTACCCTGCTCTCACCCGGGCAGGATGATGTTATGACTATTACAGACTCCATCACTGCCGAAGGCAAAAGACTTTACCAAAGCGAAATGGCATCCTGGTATGGCACGGATATTTTTCTTGCAGGCTATAAGGACAGAAGCAGGATAGGCGGCTATTTGTCTTATATGGAAAAAGATACGGCCCGCTGTATCTTCTTTTCCATGGCTGATGAGCCGGTTGTCATTGGCACTATTTCCTTTGATAGCACTTACAGCCAGGTAACAGCAGTCGCCAGGTATGCTGAAAGACCTTTTACAGAAACAGAGAAGAGTCTTCATGTAATAAGGATGAAAACATTGGAAATCATTAACAGCGGGGACACTCTATTCAAACGTTATACAAACACAAGTTACAACCTTATACCCCTGATTTCAAGCGGGCAAAAAAAAGTATATATACTCACCGGACCTGAAAAAAAAGGCGTGGTCATATTCGGCAACGATTACCTGCTTCTGTTTGATGAACAAAACCAACTGATCAGCACAAAACAACTGCATAAAAATATCATCTCCTTGAATTATAGCGAAAAAATGAAGGAAGGAGAAAAAGTGGTGGCTGATGTCCATACCCATTTGCCGGAAACTGGTGAATTCATGACAGCAACAGATATCTGTACACTGATGTTATATGCAAAGTTTGCCAACTGGGAACAGCATATTGTCGTTTCAGAGCACTACATGAATTTCTGGGATTGCAGGAATAGCAGGCTGCTTGCCATCTCCCGTAAAGCGATGGATAAAATCAATAAAGACCTGAAAAACAGAAAAAAAAATAAGTAGCCGGGGTTACGTCGTTGTTGGTGCCCACCTACCGCTAAGCAAGGTTTTCTTCCCCACTAATTCATCCCCGCTTTCCCCTTTTAAGCCGTTGTGGGTGTTTCTCTTCAGGCTAACCGAGAATTACTAAGCAAAGCAACGTCTCAACACATAGCCCGTTAACAGCCGCCGATAAAAAGAATATATTTAAACGGTCACCTATGTATTTTTTATCGATCAACAGTCATCATTAAAGATCATTATCCCGGTATCATTTATTTTACTGCTTCAAAAAAAATAAATAACTTGCATCCAATAATTAGATTCCTCTTTACCTCTCACCCGTTACATCCCAAGAGTCGTTATCCAGGATACTGAATTAGTCATTCATATGAATTTATATGAAAAGATTAAAAATCGGAGTAATTGATTTAGTTGCCAAAGGTCCCACCGGAACATTATGGGCCCGGATCATGAATGCCAACCTTGCCAGTATAATGCCGCAGGTAGTAGCTACCTGGTGCGAAGAGGAAGGCCATGAAGTAAGTTTGATCTGCTATACAGGGAATGAAGACCTCAAAAAGGAATTACCGGGAAATATTGATCTCGTATTTATCAGTTCCTTTACACAATCAGCCTTGCTGGCATATGCACTCAGTAATTATTTCCGCCAACAGGGAGTTGTAACGGTGCTGGGCGGACCACATGCCCGCTGCTATCCTGACGATTCCATCAAATACTTTGATTATGTACTGGGCTTTACGCATAAATCAACCATTACTGAATTATTAAATAATTACCAGGCCCAACGCCCGGAAGGCATACAGCTTTCAGCGGGTAAACATCCTGTCAGCCTGCCCGGTGTAAAAGAACGGTGGAAATTCATTGAGCCTACATTAAAAAAGTCCCCGTTTCTTAAGATAGTTCCCATGATAGCAAGTATGGGTTGCCCATACGCCTGCCCTTTCTGTATTGACTCTTCAGTGCCCTACCAACCTCTTAATTATGATGCGATCAAAGAAGATCTCCGGTTTCTTTTAACCAAATTTAAAAAGCCGGTAGTAGCATGGCATGATCCTAATTTCGGAATAAAGTTTTCTGAAAGTGCAGATGCTATTGCTTCGGTGGCACCGCCAAAAAGTTTTCGCTTTATAGGGGAAAGCAGCTTGTCTATCCTGACAGAAGACCATCTTAAAACAATGCGGCAATTAGGCTTTGTTGCCTTACTACCCGGTATAGAATCATGGTACGACCTGGGAAATAAATCTCATACTTCCCGTGTTACCGGCGAAGAAAAAGTAAAGCAGATCTCTGAACATGTGAACATGATATTCCGGCATATTCCTTATGTTCAGACAAACTTTGTTTTGGGCCTGGATAGTGATGTAGGCAGCGGGCCTTTTGAACTTACCAAAAAATTTATAGATAAAACTCCTGCCGCTTTTCCCGGCTATTCGTTGCTGACTGCTTTTGGCGAAGCAGCACCGCTTAATTTGGAATACCAAAAGGAGAGTCGTGTGCTGGCCTTTCCTTTTTACTTTCTGAATAACCACCTTGCCATGAACCTGAAACCGAAGAATTATGAATGGCTGGAATTCTATAACAAGGTTATCGACCTGACTGAATACACTTTCTCCATGAAATCAATATTCAACCGTTTTAGGGCTACTTCCGGTATTACAGCCAAAATGATGAATTTTATGCGGGCCATCTCATCCGAAGGATATGGCCGCCTGAAATTTTTCAGGCAAATACGGGATAACCTGATTCATGATAATAATTTCAGGGATTTTTTTGAAGGAGAGTCGCAACAGCTGCCTTCTTTTTACAGCAACATCATAAAAAAAAGCCTGGGTATATGGTGGCAATGGCTTCCACAGGACGCTTTGGTGCATGATCAAAATGCTTATTTGCACAAATCCATCAATAAAGCGACTGCATGACTTTTACTTTCATTCAACATAATATTTGCCTGTCTCCGGCAGGTATATTGTATTCTTCCAAACCGAATCTTCCCTATAGAAATTTTCGGTAGTGTCTTTGCGAATAGCTTTTCGTACCTTCCAATATCTTTCTCCCTTACTTAAACAACCAACGACATGAACCAGCAATTAGAAGAGATACGTGAACAGCAAAGACAATCCTGGGACAAATTTTCACCCGGCTGGAAAAAATGGGATGAATTGACCATGGATTTCCTGAAACCAATGGGCGATGCAATCATTGCCAGTATAAAACCTTCGGGTCAAGATGCTGTACTGGATATAGCAGCCGGTACCGGCGAACCCGGTCTCACCATTGCCACGATGCTGCAGGGAGGAAAAGTAACCATAACCGATCTATCGGGAGACATGCTGACGATCGCAAAAGAAAATGCGGTACGGAGGAGCATCCATAATATTGAAACAAAAGCCTGCGATGTTTGTGAACTGCCTTTTGCTGATAATAGCTTTGATGCAATAAGTTGCCGCTTCGGGTTTATGTTTTTCCCCGATATGCAATTAGCCGCTGATGAAATGCTGCGAGTATTGAAACCGGGTGGAAGGATCGCTACTTCTGTATGGAATGTTCCGGAAAAGAATTTCTGGGTTACAGCCACCATGGGAACGATCAATAAAAATATGGAACTAGCTCCACCGCCACCCGGCACCCCGGGCATGTTCCGATGTGCAAAACCAGGCCTGATGAATGAGATATTTGAAAAAGCAGGTTTCAAAAATATTACAGAAAAAGAAGTGCCCTCCAAACTAAACAGCGGCACCGTTGAAACCTACTGGAATATGATAACAGAAGTCGGCGCTCCTGTTGTTGCGGCATTAAGCAAGGCAGATGATGCTATGCAGCAAAAGATCAGGAAAGAGGTATTTGAACTGGTAAGAAATAAATACCCCGATGTGGTTGCGATTGATGCAAGCGCATTGGTGATAAGTGCAGAGAAATAAATAGAGTTCAGTTTTTTCTTCCCAACAAAATCTTCTTCACAGATTCCTTTTCATTTTTATATATCGCCCTTTCAGGGCCTAGCTGTGACAAGTACGTTTTTATACACAGGGCTACACCCGATGTTTGGAGTATTACCGTCCTTTCAGGGCTTATCGTATTCAAACTCGTACCAACAGCAAGCCCTGAAAGGGCGACATACCATAAGGATGGGTGCAGCCCATCGTAAGAAGCGACGAGAGCAGCCCTCAGCTGAGACGATAGATACACCCCATCTCTTCGAAAAAGAAAAGTACCTCCATCATAGCCATGTAAGAGTGGCATAAAACTAAATTCACATGGGAGAGTCATTAGTAAAAAACTACATACCATAGTTTTCAGTACGAAACACCGTCAGCCACTTATCAATGAAACAATCGAGAGTGAATGAGACTGCTATCCCGGTGGTATTTGCAAAGCATTAGAATGCAGCGCAATTAAAATCGGGGGTTATTATAACCAGATTCATATTCTTTACCCCCTGTCAAAGAAAATTGCACTGGTGAAACTGCCGGAAGAAATAAAATCGCATTCTTCCAGGTGGATAAAAACAAAAGATGAAAGCTCGAAAAATTTTTACTGGCGGGACAGCTATGGCGTTTTTCTGTTACCCCGGCAGAAGCGGATGATGTGATAAATCATATTGCCACCCAAAAAGAGCATCATGGCAAAACAGGTTTCGAGGATGAATACAGAGCCTTCCTTAAAATACCGGGTAGAATTTGATGGAAAATATATCCGGGATTAGCTTTTCCCATTTTTATTAACGTTAAATAACATTCCCCCGGAACGTAACAGCAGCCTGTCATTTATAAGAACAGAAATCATCTTAACCTTTATAATTAACTCTGCTTAACATTTCTTTCACTACATACTGGTACATTGGCACCTGCTTTGAAATATGCATGTTAACAGGGCAATAAAAACAAACCGTTCCGCAAGTAGCCCGGTAATTGCAGTACAGAACAATTAAAATTTAAAAACATGAAAAAAATCTTTACACTCGTGGCCGGAATGTTGTTAACCGCAGCGGTATTTGCCGCAGACCGCAGACCTGTGGTGACCGTTAACAGCAGCAAGAACTACAAAATAGTTATTGACGGCAAAAGCTATTTCGGAGACAACCTGACCATCCGCCTCGATGGCTATTTCAAAAAAAGTCACACAATTAAAGTGTTCGAATTGAGACGTGGCTTTTATGTCAAGGGCGAAAGACTGGTAGATGCTGCCATCTTCCAGGTCGACAGGAATGATGTGTTGATCAAAATTGATTTCAGGGGCAACATCAAGATCCGTGAAATAAGAGATCATAGCCGTTTCGAGAGGTATAATAAATATGGCCGTGATAACAAGAATGACAGAGGTTATAACAAAGATGATGATCGTGGCAATAGGTTCTAAGTTGATCCTATAATGATTAAGACCGTCCCGACAAGTCGGGACGGTCTTTTTTATGCATCGTTTTCGCATCTTTCGTCTTCCTTTTTCAAGAGTGCCAATTGAAACAACTCCCGATCAGTCTGCTACCAGATCCGGGTCGCCAATCAAGACAAAACTGCAAGAGGTTTAGTTACTGTAGCTTAAAAATAATTTGCCTCAAATTCCGTTTACTTAAACCTTGGAGCCATTACCGCTTCCAACAGCAGTTTAAAATCACAGTTTATGAAATCAACCTGGTTATTTATTGCTTTTTTTGGAGTTTTTTTTCTTTTTTCCTGCCAAAAAAGTTCAGTTGCTCCTCAACCAGAACCCGTGCCCCCTGTTGTAACTCCATTATATTTCCCCCCGATAACCGGTACTGATTGGCAAACTACCACGGCTGCATCATTGGGCTGGAATGAACCCCTGTTAAACAACGACCTCTATCCATACCTGCAACAAAAGAACACAAAGGCCTTTATCATTTTAAAAAATGGGAAGATCGTTGCCGAAAAATATTTTGGCTCCTTCACTGCTGACAGCATCTGGTACTGGGCTTCTGCCGGCAAAACGCTGACTTCATTTCTTACCGGCCTTGCGCAGGAAGATGGTATTTTAAACATCAATAACAAAACATCACAATATCTTGGCACGGGATGGACCTCGGAACCACTTGCAAAAGAAAACCTGATCACCCTTCGCCAGCAGCTTACCATGACCACCGGGCTCGATGATGGCGTACCCGACGATGACTGCACCGATCCTCCCTGCCTTATTTATAAAGCAGATGCAGGAACCAGGTGGGCTTATCATAATGCTGCATACAGCCTGCTTTATAAAGTAATTGAAAATGCATCGGGACAGAGTTATAACAATTACTTCAACACAAAGATCAGAAGCCGCATCGGTATGAATGGTGCCTGGATCAACTCGGGTTATCTGAATGTCTATTACAGCAATGCCCGCAGTATGGCAAGATTTGGTTTATTGATCTTGAATAAAGGCAAATGGGACCAGGCAACGATCATGACCGACAGTAATTACTACAACAGCATGGTGAATACATCGCAGAATATCAATCCTTCTTACGGCTACCTGTGGTGGCTGAATGGAAAAGCAAGTCATATGCTGCCGCAGACACAAATTGTATTCAGCGGAAACCTGATTCCCACTGCCCCGGCCGACCTCTTTGCCGCATTGGGAAAAAATGATCAGAAAGTATATGTGGTACCTTCACAAAAACTGGTCGTGATCCGCATGGGAGAATCCGCTGGTAACGTACAATTGGCCCTTTCCAGTTTTGATACTGAACTATGGGGAAAGCTGAAAACAATCATCGGGTATTGATCTCATGTTACTGCCTTTTCTCCTTGTTCGCTTTCCTCATCCTTCTTAGCTCTTTGCCTGTCCAGATAATGAGAGGTATTGAAACAGCCAGGATGAAACCAATGACAATATATTTTATCCAGGGTTTCAAAAAAGGGCGGCTGCCAATAAAATACCCGGCTAATACAAAACTTAATATCCAAATAAGGGAACCACTAATCACCAGTAAAATAAAGCGGCGAAACTTTAACCTGACTATCCCGGCAACAATCGGAGCAAAAGTGCGGATGATAGGTAAATACATTCCCAGCGTCAACGCCAGCCAACCATATTTTTTATAATAGGTTTCTGCTGTTGCAAGGTGCTGCTTTTTATAAAACCTGGTATCCCTTTTCTTGTATAACAAGGGACCGGCCTTCCGGCCAAACCAATAACCGGTAAGGTTTCCCAAAACAGAAGCGAGTACCAACAGGCTGCAAATAGTAACAATGTCATAATACAGTTCCCCTGTAGCGGCAAATATTCCCGCAGAAAATAAAAAGGCACCGGTAGGAATAAAAAAACAAAAGAATAACCCGGTAGTACCATATACCACCAAAAATACGACCAGCAATCCTCCATACCTGATCAGCGCCTCCACATCGAAAATGGATAAAAAATTATTTAAAATATCAATGAGGCCGAACTTCATCATTAATTGATCTTAAAATGATAAAGTTAATATAGTTTGATTTCTATGCAGTTGATCCCTGTCAATCAACGATTGACAGCCCGGTCGGCGTTCCGGGATACTTTTACAAAGCAAGTATTTTTTTCAGTTCGGCCTCACTAACAGTTAAAAGTTTAACGGCAGGTAAACGACGGGTAAGTTCTTTCCAGTTCCTGTCCCTGGTAAATATTTTTTTCAGCATCGGTAGTGCCTTACCAGTTTGCTTATTATTGGCAAGAGTTATCGCTGTCCAGTATTGCATCTCCAGGTTACCCGGTATCATCTTCATGGCCGCATTGTATTCATTCATTGCCCCTACCATATCATTTTTCTCTACAGCCAGGTCACCTTTGTTCATGTGCTCATAAGCCAACTGGACGGTGAACAGGCGGCGAAGTTCTTTAATGGGGTCATTGCTGTCATCCACCCGCAGATCAACCGTTCTTTCATCCCAGGGTTTACCTTCTGATTTTGCAGGAACAATTAATAATGCAGCTGACTGCTGCCCCCGGATATCACCGCCTGCTTCCTGGGCAGCTTCTAAGGCGAGCAACATTCGTTCACCCAACGGCTTATCAGCACTTTTCCTGAAAGCAGCTGCCATTGAATTTGACACCTGGTCTCCGAGCATCATATTCGATTGTACAGAAAATTGATTACCCTGGATCTGGGTTGCATATTGGATACATCCTTTTCCGGTATGGGTTGCTACATTACCTTTCCTATCAATAATTGCCACCTGTCTTACTTCCCTGCCTTCATCATTTTTCAACAAACTATCCAAAGCCTGTTGTGCTGTCAGTCCTTTTTTCAGTAATTCAAGTCCACGAATCCCGAAAGATTTATTTACGAATGATTGAGTAGCCACTGCTCCTGCTCCGGCTTCGGCCCAGCTAACAGCCGTACCAACCGAAAACCAATGGCTTTGCACGGCAACCCCCATTTCCCCGGTAACCGAATCACGGGCCACAATGGAATAAGTGTGTACAAGAGGACTATTTGATCTGAACAGTTGTGCATTTGCCGGACAATAATACAGGATTACAATTGTTACCTGGTGCATAATTCTTTTCATAAACGACAATTTGATTAAAGGTAGACCAAAGGGACAAAGCAGGGCTTCAAAATGGTCTTCGTGATTCCGAAATATAAAATAAGGTTAAACATTTTTACGATACAATAACTAATGTATTGATAATCTAACTTTCTCATAGTTTATTATTTGCATAAAGATCAGCGCCGTCCGGCTATATCTTATGCAATTGACCCGTTCCCTGCATCTCAATAACTCAATTCAAACATTCGCCATGAGAAAGACAATCCTTCCTGCCGCTGCTCTCATTTTATGCTTTAGCATATTAACTGCCTGGGAGATAATGCAGAAAAAACAGTTGACTGCAACCGCAGGTAGTTTCAAACCGTTAAGCAACCAACCGGCAACAGATGATTCTGCCCGGAATGAAAAAGATATTCTGCCCCAGATCCTTGCACTAAACAGCTTTGAAAGATTTAAGCCCAAAAAGGAATTCAGAAAAGGTCATGTAACTGTTGCCAGCCTGGATAAATACATTCAGAAAACCCCGGAGGGATACTGCATACAGCTCTCCTCACAAACTAACATACCAACTCCCGCAGTGGTAAACGGGAACTTGTTTTTAAGCGGTGGATTTGGCAGCAAGCAATATTATTCATTTGATGCCTCTAACGGCCAGCTTAAATGGGCCATCAACCTGGATGATGACGGTCCTTCATCCCCGGCAATTGAGGATGGAATTATTGTTTTTAATACAGAGTCCTGTACCATTTTTGCCTGCGATTTGCTGACCGGGAACCAAATCTGGTCGTGGTGGCTGGGCGACCCGCTGATGTCAATGCCCACTATCGCCAATGGCATTGTTTACACTTCTTACCCCGCCCGGTATGAAGGTAGCGCTGTTACAACTACAAAGGATACGGCCAATAACCAGCTTACAATATTTCCTACTCATGTGCTTATAGCATTTGATCTTAAAACCGGTGGTATCCTCTGGCAAAAATGGATTGACAGTGATATCATGTCGGCGCCTGTGGCAAAAAATGACCTGTTGTATGTCACAACTTTTTCAGGCGCCTTGTATAAGATAAAACAAAAGACCGGCGATATTCTGGAAGCAAAAGCGATCCGGGCCACATCTGCACCCGTGTTCGATAGGAACAATGAATTGATCGTAAGCCGTCGCACTGATAAGGAGAGTGATTCTGTTGCTTCAGAATCCATCATTATGGGCACCGCAGTAACGAGGTCATTGTATAAAAAAGATGCGTACTATTTAGATAATAAAGTGCAGGTAGTATCCGACCTGAAGGCAGAAGCAACAAAAATGGATGCAGGGAATGGTTTTACGTCCGGCGCCCCTGTCAGCGCAAACTCGGGAGCTGCCTATATGAATATCGGGCAATCCAATGTAGCTTCTTTACAATCTTTCCAGGGATCAAGGGCATTATATCAAAACGGGTATTTGTTTAATACGATGGGTGATGAAATTGTATGTACCGATTCCAGCGGAAAGGTTAGCTGGAAATATGCATTAGACGGCGATCTGAAAAAACAAGGTGGTTTTATGGGCACTCCTCCTGTCTATGCCAATGGGCATATCATCATTGCCACGCTCAGCGGAGAAGTATTGATCATGGATGCTAAAGCCGGAACAATAATTAAGAAGTATGTAATTAAAGACCCGGTCAGGTATCAGCCCATTGCTGTGAAGGGATGGATATATGTAACCACAGTCAACAGCAAATTATATGCGATTAATACGGGCAACCCGGCCATCACAGGCTGGAATATGTGGGGAGGAAATGCAGCAAGAACGAACACAACAAAAGGTAACTGACAAAAGATTACTATCAGGCTGATTGCTTATACACTCCGTTTAAATGCATGGTAAAATTTGTATCTTCATACCATGCCCGTTTCTGTTGCAAGTATAGAAGATATTCCAGCCTTGGTGAAATTACTTAACAGTGCTTATCGAGGAGAAGGATCCAAACAGGGCTGGACCACCGAAGCAGACATGGTAGCCGGCGACCTCCGGACTGATGAAGACAATATGAACGAACTGATGCATCTTCCGGATGCCGTTTTCCTGAAATATACAAATGATGAAAATGAATCCGATAGCAATCGGATTGAAGGTTGTGTATTCCTGGATAAACGACAGGGCAAAATTTACCTTGGCATGTTTAGCGTATCACCTGCTTTACAAAACAAAGGCATCGGCAAACAAATAATGACAGCTGCCGAATTGTACGCCAAAGACCTGAAATGTCCTGCCGTATTCATGAGAGTTATTTCCATCCGTCATGAATTGATAGCATGGTACGAACGACAGGGATATTATAAGACCGGTGAAGTTCAACCTTTCGATGATACAAAATTCGGGACAGCAACACAGCCGATTGAATTTGTCGTGCTCCAGAAGGATCTCTGAATGATAACGGTAACTTAAACTTTTAAAATATTAGGTTGTCAGACAACAAAGCGTATTTATGAGAAACCTGTTATTGACTTTTATTACCAGTATCCTTTTCATATCTGCCACTTCTCAGTCATTACCTCCTGTTGCACAAGCCCTGTATAATGAAGCCTGTAACAGGGATTGTAAACGGGTGCAGTATGCAATTGACAATGGCGTACAGATCATGTCTACGCCTGATAGTAATTCGTTTTATTTGAAATGGTTTCCTGCCGGCGCTGACCCATCCAAATCACCGCTTATTGTTACCCTTCATGGCTCCTCCGGTTATGCTTTTGATGAATTTTTTCTATGGCATAAGAAGGCAACACGGCATGGCTGTGGAATTATTGCCCTGCAATGGTACAGGGGACCTTCAGCCGCAAGCCCCAATGATTATTTTAATGATGAGATTATTTACAGTTATATAGATTCCGCTCTGACAAGTATTGGTTACCCGGCAGGCAAAGCTTTTTTACATGGTTTCAGCCGTGGCGCTGCCCGTAGCTATGCTATTGCTTTTAACGATTTGCATGGCGGCAAAAATTATTTCTGTACCGTTTTATCCAATGCCGGCGCAGCAAATCCTGGTTATCCTTTGTATGCGAAAATAAATACAGGGAAATACGGAAATAATGTTTTTACCGGCAGGCACTGGAGCCTTTATTGTGGCGGATTGGATCCAAACGCCAGCCAATCAGGTTGTAATGGCATGAATTCGACAAAAAAATGGTTAGAAGACCAGGGAGCAACCGTTGATCTCTTTATACAGGATGCGGGTCTCGGGCATGGGGGCTTTCATCAAACTGCCGCCCACATGGATTCCGCTTTAACCTATTATCTCAAATGTTTTAATGGCGCTATCAACTGAGTGAATGACCAGGGAGATGTTTTAGTTTTTCTATACTGTATTACCCGGTCTTATTGTCCTGCCATTGTCTGATTTTTGTAAATTAGAGGGATAAATGTTTTACCATGTCATATAATTATTACAAATGCTGGCTGATAATTGCTATAGCTTTTATTGGCCTGTCCTGCCAGAGTAAATCGCAGGAAAAATGGACAAAGGATATGGAGCTCCGTGCTTACAATGGCGGTGGTATGAGGCCCGAGAGCAAAACGGTGATCATAAAAGATTCAACAGGAACATATATTCACTGGCTGATGCCAAAAACAGATACCCTTGTTTTCACTTTATCAAAACAGGAATTGGATGACCTGCTGAAAGAGATCAATGCCATTCATTTCAGAAGCATTTTTTCAGGTGGTATGGGTTCAATTGCCTATGATAAACCTACCACATCAGTAAAATTCAAATGGAATAGTCAAACCCATGAAGTAAGCATTGGCGCCACAGAAGGTATTAAGCAGGGAGATGCTTCAGGTTTTTACAAACTCTACAATTATATCCTGTCGCTTGCAGAGAAAAAAACTGCTAACTGAATTCTAATCAATCCGGATTATCCTGATAACAGTATCCCTTACCCCACTGATCTGGGTGCTGTATTTAATGGTATAATCGCCCGGCAACAGAAATTGTACAATTGGATCCCGGTCAAGGAGCAAAGGTCCGGTGCCAAAGTCCCATACAGGATTAGTGGAAAGTGGGTTGATGGTTTTAAAACTGATGCCAACCGGCGTACCAATGCATTTTTCCTGGTAATAAGAGAAAGCAGATTTATTGGAAGGCGGAGGAGGTTCAATAGCCACCAGTTTGCAAACAGAATCAATACCACCGGGACCTGTAGCTTTAAGCTTTAATAAATAACTGCCGTTAAAGGCATAGCTGTGTGTGGGGTTAGACAGTGTAGATGTGAAGCCATCTCCGAAGTTCCACTCATAACCCGTGGCATTACTTGATATATTAATAAAAGTTATAGTACAGGGTGTAGCCAGCTCATACCCGGAAATACTGAACTTGGCAGATGGCTTATTTGATGGGGTTCCATCACCTTTATTACAGGACGCTGCCAGTGCCAAAGCACCAAAAAAAACCAGTACAAAAGCCTTCATAATAATTGTCTTTTAGATATGTATACAAATATAATCATTCATTAGCCTGTGCTCCCGGAAAATGGCAAAGACCTTGTTTCCCAGTTTATCCCGCCTGGAATCATCAGATAAAGACAACATAGCTGCTGGCTTAACTAACGGTAAACAAACTATTTTTGCCATCTTCACCCGGTTTAATAGTAATATATATGAGACAAATCATTATTGTTTTGCTGCTTTTAATTTCTGCAACTGGTTTTTCCCAACAATATGTTAACATGAGCAAAATTGAGGTAAAAAAAAGCCTGGATAGATCCTCCTTAAACATTGACGGCATTTCCACCCGGATTACCGAAACAGACAGTTCCATCACCCGGAAGCTGAAAGGCCCTATAGGAATAAGCACCGATGAAGTTTATGTTTTCGACAGATCAGGTAAATGCAGTTCAGAGAAAATTATCACTAACTGTGATACCTGTTTGGAAAGGCTTCTGAAAGCGGTGCTTGACCATAAAAAATACCGGTGGAAGCTGATCAATGCCAATCAATATGTGTCTAAATTTTCAGCAGGAATGTTTATAGAAACACAAGCGGCCAATGCTATTTATTCATTTACAATTTTAAGGACAAACCTGGACAGGAAAATGTATAAATTTTTGATGAAAAATAAATAATTCAATGGCTACGCTGATGTATAAATTCCTTTATCAAAACGATCTCCTGTTCATCTTTAAAGCGTTTTAATACACCTGCCTCATGACTGATAATCGTTGCGCTGTTATCAAAGGGCATTTTTTCATACATTTTTCCTCCAGCAAAATGGCAGGGTGAGCATTTCTTTTGAAGAATTGGCAACACCTGGGAGATATAATTAACCGAATCAATCCCTTCAGCAGCAAAATTGCTTTCTTTCCTGTTCTGCTGCCTGGCATTTGAAATACAGCAATACAAGACAATACTGCAGCCCATTATAAATAAAGACAATTTCATATTCAGGAGCCGGGTAAATGTCAACCCGGCCTTTACATCTGAAAAGGTATATCATTTTTTAATTATTTCTATACCGTTCAACAAATTTTGGTGCCTGAACATGTCATTTCCAAAAAAATCAGGCCATCATAATATTAGCAAATCTTATATTGCAGTATAGCAAAAAAATTACACGACGCGATCAATTGCCAAAGATCTGGAAGCTATCCTCCATCAGCATTTTAATACGCTTAAATCGCTGGGGGAATCCACATCAGCACATAAACCTTCCCCGGTAAAATGGAGCAAAAAAGAAATCATTGGCCATTTGATCGACTCTGCGCAAAGCAATATCCGTCGTTTTGTAATAACTCAATATGAAGAAAATCCGATGATCGTTTATAACCAGGAAAAATGGGTGACTATTGTTGGTTACCAGCAATGGAGCACCAATGACCTTATCGATCTCTGGTATTTGCTAAACAGGCAAATTTGTGAGATACTTAAAAACACATCATCTGAAACAGCACAACGCCAATGCCGGGCACCCGAATTGCATACGATAGAATGGCTGGCGCAGGACTATATTAAACACCTGAAGCATCACCTGCACCAGGTGCTGGAACTGGAACCCGTTACCTATCCATAGGTAATTTTTATTACATGAAGATTGCAGCATTTAAGAGCAGGGATATGTCACATAAAAAAATCATATGTTCAGCAATAAATTCATCAAAGCTGTTCTAATTACAGGCCTTATCGCAGGTGCCCTTGATGCAACTGCCGCCACTATCCAGTATTTGATCAATACCGGCAGTAATGAGAACCCGGCAAAAGTTTTCCGCTACATCGCCGGCGCCGCATTCGGAAAAGAATACGCTAAGACCAAAAATCTCTACGCTATGGCTGAATGGGGGTTCTTATTCCATATGACCATTGCGGTGATATGGACATTTCTCTTCTTTCTGTTCTTCCGGCATATAAGAGCAGTTTTAAAAAACAAATATGTAGCCGGGATTAGCTATGGGCTTTTTGTTTGGACAGTTATGAACCTGGTCGTAGTACCGGTAGCTTTTGGTGCCGGAATAAACTTTCAGCTTAAAAATGCCCTGGTAGCAACGGGTATTCTTATAGTAGCCATTGGCCTGCCCGTTTCGCTGTTGGCAGACAGGTTCTATTCAAAAAAATGATTCCGGAACTATTTAATTCTCCAGCAGTCCATCATCTCTCCATTTTTTAAAGACAGCGATTGTACTGTCATTGAGCTTCTCTGTTTTTTTAAAAGGCATAAAGCCCTTGTCAGTGGGGTTAAGTTCAATGCGTTTGATCATTTCATCAATATCAGTTTTTACGCTGGCATAGCTGTCAAAAGCTTTTTTGCGTCCTCCTTTGGCAGGTATATGACAGGGTACGCAATTATTCATTATTACTACTGAAAGATCTGCCGCATAGGTTGCTTTAGGTACAGGTTTCGATGCAGCTTTCTTTCCGGGATTACAATTTGAAAATACAAGCAAGGCGCCAGCTATTACTGTTACTACAAGAAATTTTTTCATACTGCTGTTTTGTTAATCGATAAATATATTAAAAATTAATTACAAAAAAATTTCTAATCGTATAATTGGTTATTCCCGGTTGCCAGCGGTCAATTTTTTTTCATTTATATTTTAATTTTTATTGAAAGGAACCGGGCTATTATAATTCATCCGGTAACTTTGTGCCCTTTGTATGATAAACGCTGCAGCAAAAACATACCAGAATGCCTTTTCAGGTTTGTCCAAACAAACCTGGTTGCTCTCCCTGATCATGCTGATCAACCGGAGCGGCACGATGGTGGTGCCGTTTATGACCTTGTACCTTACCAGCCCGGAAATGGGCTATTCGATTGGTGAAGCGGGTATGGTGTTTGGTTTATTTGGCGCCGGAGCTTTCTGTGGTGCCTGGCTTGGCGGAAGGCTGACTGATAAAATTGGTTTTTACCCGGTCCAATTATTCACGCTGATCGCCGGCGGTATTTTATTTATGCTGCTTGGGCAAATGAAAACCTATCCCCTTATTTGCATCTTCACTTTCCTGCTCAGTTTTGTGAATGAAGCATTTCGCCCGGCTAATTCAACAGCCATTGCTTTTTTCAGTAAAGAGGAGAATCGTACCCGTTCTTACGCTTTAAACAGGTTGGCCATAAATCTTGGTTGGGCGGTAGGCAGTGGGTTGGGTGGTTTCCTGGCTGATATAAATTATGAGTTATTGTTTTGGGTAGATGGCTTCACCAATATCGGGGCCGCCTTATTAATGTGGCTGGTATTGAAACCGGTGAGTTATAAACCTCCGGCAAAAACAAAAATAGATGACCCTTTAATACAATCTGCTTATAAGGATAAAACATACCTGTCCTTTGCAATAATCACCATGCTGTTTGCCTGTTGCTTTTTTCAGCTATTCAACAACCTGCCTGTTTACTTTAACAGGGATCTTAAATTTTCAAAGCCTTTCATCGGAATATTAATGGGTGCCAACGGCATTATCATTGTATTGGTGGAAATGGTATTGATCTATAAACTGGAAGGCAAACGAAAGAACATGATCTACATAGTCCTTGGTGTTTTTATGGTAGGTGTATCTTTTCTATTGCTGAATATTCCCGGAGCATCAGTGGCTGTAGCCGTAAGCATGATCGTAATGGTCACATTTGGTGAAATACTTTCCATGCCCTTTATGAACAGTTATTGGATAGCCCGTACCCAACCTTCCAATCGTGGACAGTACGCAGCTCTTTATACAATGGCCTGGTCGGCCGCACAAACACTTGGCCCAATGGGTGGGGCGCAATTGGCGCAATACGCAGGATTTAATGTATTGTGGTGGGCCGTGGGGGGATTAGCTATCCTTACATCGTTTGCTTTTTGGAAACTACACGGATAGTTTTCTATCCCAGTGCAAAATCGACCGCCGCGGTGGCATGCAGCAATGTTGTGTCAAAAACTGTAACAGGACTGTCTTCCTGCTTTATTAACAATGGAATTTCTGTGCAGCCTAGTATTACACCCTCTGCTCCCTGCTTAACCAGCTTGCTGATGATAGCAAGATATTTTTCTTTGGTAGCCGGAAGTAGTATCCCTTTCCCCAATTCCTCATAAATACTTTTGTTGATTATTTCAATATCCTGTTCACCCGGTAACAGTGTTTTTATTCCCGCAGCCGCCAATCTTTTTTTATAGAAATCAAACAGCATAGTGTATTTGGTTCCCAACAGGGCAACAGTGCTAATGTTTTTTTCACGGATAGCTTTTGCAACGACATCAGCAATATGAATGAGTGGTATATGAATGACAGCAGCTACTTCTTCTGCAATATGATGCATGGTGTTGGCGCCGAGGAGCAGGCAATCTGCCCCGGCCGCTTCAATTTTTTGAGCCGCCTCAGCAATAATGGCAAAAACAGCTTTCCAGTCCCCGGCCTGTGTCAGTTTCTTAATTTCCCCGTAATTCACTGAATTCAAAATGACCCTGGCCGATTCATCGTTGCCGAGCCTTTCATTTACTTTTTGATTGATGAACCGGTAATAATCAATAGAAGAATACCAGGTAAGGCCGCCAACCAATCCGATAGTTTTCATCCGGTAAAATTACCGGAAAGCAACTGAATATTGCTTTCTTTAACTATCGAAGCATCCCCGGCCCGGAAACTTTCGTCTGCTGTCAGCCACTGCAATTAAAGGTCTCAAAGCCTTATTTTTGCGCAAATAAATTTTCATGCAAAGGATATTAACAACAGTGCTGGTTTTACTTCTTTCTATTTCTGTTCAGGCACAGGGCGTTCAACGTCCCAAATTAGTAGTTGGTATTGTTGTTGACCAGATGCGTTGGGACTACCTGTACCGTTATTATGACAGATATGATGCAAAAGGAGGTTTTAAAAGATTAATGAACCAGGGTTTTAGCTGCGAGAACACAATGATTCCTTACAGTCCTACTGTAACCGCTTGCGGGCATAGTTGCATTTATACCGGCACAGTGCCGGCCATCAGTGGTATCACGGGGAATTTCTGGTGGGACCGGCAACAGATGAGAACAGTCTATTGTACAGAGGATAAAACTGTAAATACGGTAGGAAGCACTTCTGCGTTGGGGAAGATGAGTCCCAAAAACATGCTGGTAACAACAATCTGTGATGAGTTACGACTCGCTACCAATTTCAAAAGTAAGGTTATTGGACTGTCCCTGAAAGACCGGGGTGGCATTTTACCGGCTGGCCACAGCGCCAATGCTGCTTACTGGTATGATAATACAATTGGCAGTTGGATCACTTCCACGTATTATATGGATCAATTACCGAAATGGGTGTCTGATTTCAACGCAGGGAAATCAGTTGACAAATATTACCAGGGCGGATGGAATTTGCTATACCCTGCTACTACTTATGTGCAAAGCACCGCTGATGAGAAACCCTATGAAGCAAAACCATTCGGCGCCAGGTTCCCCTATGATCTTAAAAATTTTGTTGGAAAAGATTACTCAAAAATTACTGCTACCCCGATGGGCAATTCATTTACAACAGAATTTGCCAAAGCAGCAATAAACGGCGAACAGTTGGGCGCCGATAACATTACTGATTTCCTTGCCATCAGTTATTCTTCCCCTGATTACATCGGGCATACTTTCGGCCCTAATTCAGTAGAAGCAGAAGATGGTTTCCTGAGGTTTGATAAGGAACTGGGAACCCTGCTTGATTTTCTCGACAGCAAAGTGGGTAAAAATCAATACACCGTTTTTTTAACTGCCGATCATGGTGTGGCCGAGGTGCCGGAATTTATGAAGGAAAATAAACTGCCGGCCGGCCGGGTGTATATGAATACGCTGGTAAGTCAGCTCAATAAAACGCTGAATGAAAAATACCGTATCAGCAATATAATTGTGTCAGACGATAATTACCAGATACACCTGAACCATTCGTTGCTTGATTCAGCAAAGGTCTCTAAAAAAGAAGTGACCAGGTGGATCGTTGATAAACTGGCTGTGGATTCCGGCTTTGCAAGAATATTTGCCATTGATGATCTTTATAATGTTCCGCTTCCATCCACCATAAGGACCATGCTGAATAATGGTTATTATCCGCCCCGTAACGGTGATATACAGATCATCCTGAAACCGGGTTATATTGATGCCTATTCCGGCACAGGCACCACACATGGCCTATGGAATCCGTATGATTCACATATTCCTTTGCTTTGGTATGGATGGGGCATCAAAGCCGGTAAATCAAACCGGGAAATAAGTATGTCAGATATTGCACCTACCATTGCTGCTATGCTGCATATTCAAATGCCAAGTGGCTGCGTGGGAAAACCAATTGAAGAAGTAATAAAGTAAATATAACTTATGCCGATAATTAAAATTCAATTTTCTTACCTAATTTTCTGATACAACAATTCAATGACCCTGACCATGAAAAAAATAAAATACTTCCTGCTTACAGCATTACTTGTGAGCAGTTTAATGGCGAAGGCACAGACCTCCCGCATTGACAGTATTAAATTTTTTACTGACGAAGGATTGATTGACATGACGCTGACAACAGATATCCGGGAACTGCAATCAGTAAAGGGAGAAGAAATTTACCAGGAGGCTTCTGTCTCTTTCCTCTTCCCCGACAGTTCGGTGATAGATGAAAAAGTCAGGATAGCTGCCAGGGGACATTTCAGGCGGGAGTTCTGTAATATTCCTCCCCTGTTGCTGAACTTTCATAATGCCAGTTCTCCCAGGCTTTCTTCTCTGGGGAAACTGAAACTTGTTATTGGCTGCGGCGGCAACACCGCTGATGAGCAACTGGTACTGAAAGAATACCTGGCATATAAAATGTATAACCTGCTGGAAGAAAAAAGTTTCCGGGTAAGACTGGTGAGGGTCAACTACCGGGATACTAATGGTAAAATAAAACCTTTCTCACAATATGCATTCTTTATTGAAGATGATAATGACATGGCCAGGAGAAATGGTTGTGAAAAAAGAGATAAGGCTCAGTTCCTCACTGAAAGTACTGACAGGGACATGATGACGAAAGTGGCTGCTTTCGAATACATGATCAGCAACGGTGACTGGTCAGTACCCGGGAATCACAATATCAAACTTATTTATGTTAAAAATGAACAAACAATTCCCTTTGCCATACCTTATGATTTTGATCATTCCGGTTTTGTAAATGCTGACTATGCATTACCCCCGGAATTATTTACTGAAAGATTCGGAGTAGAGAAAGTAACTGAAAGAGTGTACTGGGGATTCAGCAGGAACATGGAAGAACTTCAGGCTACATTTGACCTGTTCAGGAATAAGAAGGCTGCTATAATATCCCTGGTAATGAATTTTCAACCTTTAGCTGCCAGGACCAGGAAGGGTGCGGTAGATTTCATTAATGAGTTTTACGGAATAATTAATAATAAGCGACAGGTGCAGGACATCTTTATTGATAATGCACGGAAAAATTAATCATTTGCATCATACCTGTACCCATAGAAAGCCGGCGAAACAGGATAATTTTAAATACTCTTAATTTCTTAGCATGGAACTAAAAGAACAGTTTGAACAGGCCGCAGCCGACAGCAAAAACCTACCGGAGAAGCCCGGTAACGATATCTTACTCCAGCTTTATTCATTGTATAAACAAGGAAGTATTGGTGATGTAAATACCGATCCGCCTTCCAATCCTTTTGACTTTGTGGCCAGGGCCAAATACGAAGCATGGGCATCATTAAAAGGAAGATCAACAACTGATGCAATGACGGAGTATGTACAATTAGTGAAGAAACTGAAAGTCAATTAAATCCTTTTTGAAAGTATTTCATGATACCAGTCACTGAACTGCTTACCCACTTTTTCATAACTGTATTTTGAGCTTGCGGAAACAATGGTATTGCTGTTGAATGATGAACGGGTCTTTATCATTTCGATCATCCGTTCTGCCAATGCTCCGGGATCATGGGGTTTTACAAATAATCCATTTATTCCCTCTGTAACCGTTTCATGAAAAACAGGAATATCGCTCAGCAAAGCAGGAATACCGCATGCATTGGCTTCAATGATCACACAGCCAAAAGTTTCATAGCTTGAATACAAGACCAGCGCAAGTGATTGCCGGACAAACTCAGCCAGTTGCTGCTGGGGTATTTCGTTATGAAAATGTATATTTTTTTCCGCCTTCAATTCAACAGCAAAATCCTTCAATCGCTTTTCGCCGGGGCCAAAAATATCGAGAACAGCAGAAGGATATGTTCTATTAACAATGGCAAAAGCTTCTATGATAGCCTTTGGGTTCTTTAATTCTTCCAGGCCGGATATATGAATAAACCTGATGTCATTGGGTAGGGTGGCTGCCGGGTAAAAAACAGCTGTATTCACAACATTCGGTATCACACTGATTTTTTTTAACCCATATTGTTTTTGAATTGCATTTGCCAGGTGAGCTGATACTGCGCTGAGGGCGCGGGCGCCTGCAATTACTTTTTTCCATAATGACCGGAGGTAAAATGGCTGGTCACTTATCTTTTCATCCGCTTCAGGTAAAAAGCCTGACCAATGTTCAGAGATAACATAAGGAACCGCTTTCTTTTTCTTTAACCAGAGGGCAATCGCTCCTGCTTTTATTCCGACATGAACATGCGCCAGGTCTGGCATTCCTGACTTCCTGATATAATCAGCTACAGCCTGCTTATACAGCTTCCTGAATTTTAATTCAGACCAATATTTATCAAATAGTGAAATCCTGAACGATGGGGTATAATAATAAATTATTTTTTCTGCCAACCCGTCCTTCTTTGAATCTTCCGTGAGTACATCTTTAGTAATAATTCCTTTTGGATCCCGGACTATATGGATCACCCTGATATCATCATACAGGCTTACCGCTTCGGCATGACGTTTAATGAAATCACCATTAAAGGGCATCAGGTTGCTGGGATACCAGCTACAGAGCCAGAGTATTTTTTTGCGGGGCATCAGCTATAAAAATACCAAATATCATCCCGATAATCATCGGGAACAAATTTCAATTCTTTTTATCATCCTCTTTCCCTGCCCGCCCGCCTTTCTCCATTGAAGCAAAACGATGGCGAGTAAGTAGGGAAGTCTCAATTCATTGTAACCGCTTTGTGTATTCGTGGGAAATTCTTCTTCCATAAAGTGAGACAGTACTCAAATTTTCAATTCCGTACTTTTGGTCATGGCAATTCTGAAAAGGGTACGCAATCTAAAATCTGAGATAAATACCGGCTTTGGTACAAACAGCAGCAGTACCGGCGGCCGTTTTATTAATAAGGATGGGCGGCCCAATGTAATAAAGAAAGGCGTTGGTTTGCTTGAACGGTATAGTTGGTATCATACCATGCTTGGCATGAAGGCGGGCATGTTCCTGCTTCTGATCTTTATTATTTATATCAGTATCAATCTTGTTTTTGCCGGTATCTATTACATGATCGGCATCCATCATCTTGCCGGGGTGCACAGCGGTTCCCCCCTGAAAAATTTTACAGAAGTATTTTTCTTCAGTGCACAAACATTCACCACGGTGGGTTACGGCCGTATCAGTCCTGTTGGTTTTGCAGCCAGCGCCGTTTCTACTTTTGAAGCATTCCTGGGCCTGCTCAGTTTTGCCATTGCCACCGGTTTATTCTATGGTCGTTTTTCACAGCCAAAGGCTTTCATACGGTTCAGCAACAATGCTTTGATAGCGCCTTACAAGGATAACACAGCATTAATGTTCCGCCTGGCTCCTTATAAGAACAACAGCCTTTCCGAAGTGGAAGTGAAACTGACACTCGCCATTACCAATGAAGAGAACGGCAAACTTTATGATAAGTTTTACGATCTCGAACTGGAATTTGCGAAGATCGATGGGCTGCCCCTTAGCTGGACGATCGTTCATCCTATAGATGGCAAAAGTCCATTTTATGGCCTTAGCAAAGAAGATATTGCCAATACTGACATGGAGCTCATGGTATTTTTAAAAGCATTCGACCAGGTTTTTTCCAATAACGTCATTACAAGAACATCTTATGCTAGTGCTGAGATTGTCTGGGGCGCCAAATTCAAAATGATGTATCACCCCAGCGAAGACAAAAACAAAACCATTCTTGATGTCAGTAAACTTAATGAATATGAAAATATGCCGTTACCCGAACCTGGCATAGTTACTATGGTCAATTAATTCAACACCGGTATCAGTTTGATGAAATCTTTCCGGTTCAGGTAATAAAACAGGACCAGGTAAATAAGCGGAAGAAAACTAAACACTTTGATCGGCATTATTCCTGTAAACATACCGGTCAGGTATAAAATGGCCAGGACTAAAAATCCCAGCAGCAATTGCCGGTCGCTGATAGCACAGGTTACTTTGAAACAACAGATGTGAAGATCCTTATACAGCAGCTTAAGCGGCTTGGTAATGTGATAGCCGTCAGTAACAACAATTTTTGGATTATTCTCCGGCACAGGGATCACTACCGGCCTGGTATTGAGTAATGGATAAATTTCCTTCCCGTTCACCACGGCCCGGATCTTTAAAAAACTCAGCAGCACCTGGTTTTTCCTTTGAAGAACGATATGGTAGGGGGATTGGTTTATTGGTTGATTAGTTAATTGGAATGAACTTTATTTTTTGATTTTTGAATTTTGAATTTGGCACTTAAAACATTTCCTAACTAATGACTAACGACTCCTGACTCCCGACTCATTTCAACGCCTTAATGATCTCAATAAAATCAGCCGCCAATAAAGAAGCCCCGCCAACCAGACCCCCATCCACATCCGCACAACCAAACAGTTCCTTTGCATTATTTGCTTTTACGCTTCCTCCGTAGAGAATAGATATCTCATTGGCCACTGCTTCTCCATACCGGGCAGCCAATACAGAACGAAGAAACCTGTGCATTTCTTGTGCCTGCCCTGTGGTAGCTGTTTTACCGGTGCCTATGGCCCAGATAGGTTCGTAAGCAATGATGATGCTCTTTAATTCTTTTGCTGAAAGATGAAACAGGGATTCCCTCAACTGCAGCGCCACAAAATCATTTTGCGTACCGGCTTCCCTGATTTGCAAAGATTCGCCGCAGCAGAAAATTGGAGTAATGAAATGTTCAAGGCACAGGTTCACTTTATCAGCAAGCAACGTATTATTTTCAGCAAAATATTCTCTTCGTTCACTATGACCGATGATGCAATAGTTAACAGCAATGGAATGCAGCATTTCGACAGACACTTCGCCGGTATACGCCCCTGATTTTTTATGATAACAGTTTTGCGCTGCCACTTCATAATTATGTTCTTCCTGCACTTCGCTCCTGGTCATCAGCAGGTAAGGATATGGCACGGCAAACATCACCTGCCGGTGATCTGCCAGTTTTATTTCAGCGCCAAGAATATCATCCAATAGTTTTTCTCCCTGCTGAAAGCTCAGGTTCATTTTCCAGTTAGCCGCTGCTATTTGTTTTCTCATATTACTTATTGTTGATTATAGGTTGTTTATTAATGCTCGCTAAAAGCTAATGGCTAACGGCTAATGGCTCTTCTCCTTTCAGAACTTTTCAAAAACATACTTCAAAATACTCTTCTCATTATCATTCATCGTTTCACCCTTCAGTTTCTTCCAGTTCTCAATATCCGGGAAAACTTTCTCAAATTCATACCGTTTCACTCCTTCGCTGCCCCAGGAGAAACTGGGAATGTATTTGGGTGTAAGCCCGCTGCCAAACACATTGCAGCAAACAGCAATCACCGTACCGGTATTAATTGATGTGTTCACAGCGGTTCTTGAATAATCCCCCATCATCAGCCCGCATTTGCTTCCGGCATTCTTCTCTCCCTTTGCTGTCCATACCTTCACTTCACTGGCATTATTCTTCAGGTTGCTGTTGGTAGTGCCTGCGCCCAGGTTGCACCACTCACCTATCACCGAATCACCGAGGTAACCATCATGAGCCTTGTTACTGTAACCAAACAAAACTGAATTTTTTATTTCGCCACCCACAACGCAACCTGGTCCCAATGTGGTAGCACCATATACTTTTGCTCCCATCTTCAGGCAAGCTCCCTCACCCATTGCAAAAGGCCCGCGGATCATGCATCCTTCCATCAGTTCTGCATTTTTACCTATATATACAGGTCCGGTGGAGGCATTGATGATGCAGTGCTCCATCTTCACTCCTTTTTCAATAAATACCTGCGATGTTTTAATAACATGGTTGGTTTTAGAAATGGGCTGCGATCTCCTCTTCTTTGAAAGCACTAAAAAATCCTGGCGAATGGCACGGTCATTCAGTTGAAAAATATCCCAGGGGTAGCGGATGGTTTGTATTGCTGACTTTACTGCCACTGCCCTTGTCACTTTTATCTTATACTTCTCCTCAATTTGTTTTTTTGTGAACCGGAAGATGATGCCAGAGCTACCGCCGGCAGTTATAAATTCCCCATCTTTAAGTCGCCGGGTTGCTTTTACCAGTTTAGCATCGGGCAATACATTGCCATGTATCATAAAGCAAACATCATCACCAACAGCTTCGTCAATGTTAACGGAGCGGTCCAGGTCTTTGTAGTCATCTTCTTTTTTATCAAAGGATGGCAGGCCCAGCATCCGTTCCCATTTTTCCCGGATGGTAAGGATGCCCACCCGTATATCCTGTATCTGCCTAGTGAGCGTAAAGGGATGCAGGTTTTCCGGCTGGCAAAACTCTTCGGTGAAGATGATCTTGTTCATTGGGTTAACTATCTGCCAAAAGTAGGGATAATTATTAGCCCGGCTAAAATGCTACTATCATCTTGCGAGGCAAAGCTGAAGCAATCTTTTGTTGCCAGCTTCAGTTCCCTGAGCATCATCCCTTGCAACGCTCCATTCATCGTTCGGTAATTCTACTGAGCATTTGCGAAAATTTTCTTTCCTTTTTTAAGTATCTTTAATTTGAACTGCTGATAAGAAGTAAATTCCAATTTCGGCTTAATGGGTTGCAAAGGTTTGAATGATTACGTTGGTGGAAGAAATTAAACCTTCAAATCGCCAAGGTAATTTTTTTAGAAATTAATAAAAAAATGAATCAATAATGTCTAAAAACAAAGATGTAGTCTTTTGGGTGCCTCAAAAGGAATTAAAAACACCTGAGGAAATTGCTGAAGAATTAATCTTCAATTGGACGATTAATAATTCCAGACCTAAAAAGAGTCTATACGAAGAGGAATATGCAATAAATTTAGGCATAAAAACTAAAACTCTTATCCTAAATAAGCTTGGTTTAAAAAAAATCCCAGATAACATTCGTAATCTAATAAACATTCAAGTAATTGACTTCGGAGATAACAAAATAGAGGAACTTCCAGAATGGATTGGTGAGCTAAGGGAACTTGTCGCCATAAGACTAGAAAATAATCTTCTTCGTAAGATTCCCCTCCAAATAAAAGAATTACGTAAACTTAGAGTTATTCTTTTATCTAATAATAACCTTGAAGTACTTCCTGATGGCTTACAATACCTTTCTATTAAAGATATTAGGCTAAAGGGTAATCCCAAGTTGGGTTTGCCTGAAAGCATATTAATAAGACCTGCTCCTGAAATTCTCCGCTACTATTTCGAATCCAAAGCACAAGATGGCCAACCGCTGCTTGAGCTGAAACTTCTTCTTGTTGGCCGTGGCAAAGCGGGTAAAACAACTTTAGTAAAGCGACTTGCAGGAGAAGCACCTGATGAAAAGGAACCAGAAACTCATTCCATCTCCATACGGGAACTGATGCTTGAATGTCCAAAAGGTAATGTTCGTACAAGGGCATGGGATTTTGGGGGCCAGGAGATACTTCATTCAACACATCAGTTCTTCCTTAGCGAACGGAGCATTTATCTACTGGTGCTTGAACCTCGTACCAACTTTGCACAGCGTGATGCAGAATATTGGCTAAAATTGATAGAATCACAAGGAGGAGCTTCCCCGGTAATTGTAGCTTTGAATTGGAGTCATGATCGAAATTGGAAGATTGATGAAGTGAAACTAAAAAGAAAGTTTCCTTTTATTGTTGATTTTATTTCCACAGATGCTTTAATGGGTGATGGCATAGAGGAGTTGCATCAGTCAATCATAAAAACTGTCGGGGAAAAAATACCAGATGTCTGGTTGCCTTTTCCCAAACGCTGGCGCAATATCAAAGATAAAGTGGCAGGTATGAAAGGTAATTTTCTTACCTATGCCGAATACACAAAGCTTTGTGAGGAGAACGGGGAAAAACGTCCGGATGCACAATCAGATTTAGCCGGTATCCTTCATGCTTTAGGTTTAGCACTGTATTTCGGAAAAGATCCGAGGCTTCACGATACTAGGGTTTTAAACCCAGGCTGGGTTACAGGAGGCGTCTATGCAGTCATTCGCTCCCGCTATGTGGAAGAAAGACATGGCCAGCTATCCCTTTCAGATATGCCCAAAGTGTTGAAGGAGGCAGAAGACCAAAAAGTTATAGAAACAAAAGATTATCCTCCTGAAACACACAGCTTTATTTTGGAACTTATGCGGGCCTTTCAGCTATGCTATGCAAGTGAAGAAGAAATAGGTAAACAGGCGCGGTATCTCGTACCGGAACTTCTTCCGGCATTTGAACCTGAAATGGAAGAACTATGGAGCAAAGCTTCAGTACGTCTTCGTTATCGTTATAATGTATTGCCTCCGGGACTGCTTTCACGTTTCATTGTTCAAACGCATGCCTTAAGCGAAGATGCCCCGCATTGGCGTCATGGAGTAGTCTTGAAACATGCGGATGCAAAAGCATTAATAATTGATGAGTCTGATCAGCTTCATGTTTCTGTTCTGGGTGAAGATAATGAGGCCCGTGGTGTTTTGGTGGCTATCGTCCGGAGAGAATTGGAAATACTTCATGCAGCAATGAAAATGCAGCCGGTTGAAGAAATGGAATTGACAGGAAATAGTGAACAATGGATTAGTGTCAGGGCATTGAAGGATGTAGAGGAACCCGGCAAAGTAAAACAAAAACTGCCTGTTCAACCTGATGGAACTGCAGATGTAAACGTTCCTCTTGAATTGGACAAACTGATACCTTCAGAAGCACGGGCGATAGATCTGGATGAATCTAAAATGCCTCCTCCTGTCCGGCTTTTTGTGTGCTATGCTCATGATGACGAGCGGCAACTAAAACGATTAGATGCAATCCTAGATGTTCTTGAACAGCAACATGGTTTGACTTCATGGCGTGACCAGCGACTGATTGCAGGTGATGAATGGGATGAGGAAATTCGCCGTAGGCTTGAAGACATGGACATTTTCTTTTTTATAGGAAGCCAAATGTCTCTAATTAGACCTTACATCAAAGACCCAGAGTTAAAACGTGCCAAAGAAAGAAAGGAAAATAATCAGATTGAAGTCGTATCAGTTAAACTTGAACCTTGCGCAATTGATGGAGATCCATTTCTTGGTAAATTGCAACGATTAGCCCCAAACTTTAAAAGCATAGCTGAAGCATCATTAAAATCAACTGCCTGGGAACAGGTTCGAAAAGATTTGCTGCCCGTAATTCAACGTGCCAGGGAGAGAAAGACAAAAGGAAAGAAATAATCCGATTGTTGTAAGCCCGAATTATTCTTTATGTTTTCAGATAAGTTTCCCTTGAACAATAAAACAGCCTGGCCCTAATTGCCAAACTGTTTTATTCATAGAGGGGCTTTCGACATTATTGTTTTGTAAAAGAAAAAACGGCTTCGCCGGAAGTGTTTGTACCGAGGCCAATTGTACCATCCATAGTAGTAGAACCAGCAGAATATTTTCCGGCAATTGAATAAGTACCGGCAGTTCCTCCTACATAGGTGAAAGTAGCTCTTACGCTGTCACCTGACAGGCTCCAGGTACCATTTGCTATATCGGGAATAGTGTTTGCTTCAATCAAAATAACACTGTTGACTTTAAATGTTGCTGCAAAATAATGACTGGGCCCTATAAAGTTGGTATAGATACCAACCCATTTGCCTTCAGCGGTTGTGTTGGGAGGCGTTGTGTCATTTTTGCTACAGGATATTGTAAATAATACTACTGTTAAACCAAGTATTGCAAAAAATAAATTCTTTTTCATTGTTGTTTTTTAAAAAATTAAAATTGAGATGCATTTTTAAAAGTATAAACAAAGGTTGCAGCATTTATCGGTCTGAGCATTATACATTTATTTAAATAAGTTGTATAATTCACGGCATTGCCTGAAATATTTTACTTGCCGAATGAAACATCCGGCCGGATTACTTTTTTAATTTCAATTCAAAAGAAAGTAAGAGGAAACCGGCTATCTTAGGCAATAAAACAAGCTGCTCATGCAAAATCAATTCGCCATTCTACAGCTGTTATGCATTTCTTTCGCCGTCAACGCACAGGACAAACCAGTGCTGGCCGAAGCACGATCTTTTATTCCAACCGGGTACGAATCCCTCGACTATATCCCCGGCGATCTGAACGGGGATAAAAGACCGGATGCGATATTAATTCTGAAACAACCCGGTGAAGACAGTTTGGATATGGATGAAACACAGCGCCCATTCATCCTGCTGATAAGTCAAAGCGACGGCAATCTGAAACAGGTGTTGAGAAATGATAAGGTAGTAATGTGCCGGCATTGCGGCGGAGTTTTCGGAGATCCATACGAGGGAACACAAATAAATGAAACCGGTTTCAGTATTTTCTTCTATGGCGGCAGCAGTTGGCGTTGGGCAAGTGCTTATGAGTTTATATGGAAGCCGGCAAAAAAGAACTGGTACCTCGTAAAAGAATACCAGACAGCTTTCCATATGACAGATCCGGATCATCCTGCAAAAGATGCCACGATCGAAGAAGCAGAACTGGGAGAAGTGCCACTGGCTACCTTCAGCAGCGAGCCGGTATATGAAGACAGCCGCTGGAAAGTGAAAGCCGTAAAAACATTTTTTTACAATTCACCTCAACTGGGCAGCCAGCCACGAAAAGGATATTTATTGAAAGGGAATGTAGTGACAGGCATCCGCCAGTTGAAAAATTTTATAGAAGTGAGTTTTGAAAATGGGAAAGGTATTTTTACAGATGGTTATATATTGAAGAAAGACCTGGAGGAGTTGCACTAAAACAAAACCCCCCGAGGAATCGGGAGGTTTTAAAGTATAGCCATGAAAAACAAAACTCATCCTCCGGTAAAACCGGGATCAGAGTAGTGTCACAAATTAATATTATTCTGCTTTTTTTGCATATTTCTTTTTGAACTTATCAATACGTCCTGCTGTATCCACCAGCATATTCTTACCCGTAAAGAATGGATGCGATGTGTTTGATATCTCCAGCTTCACCAGGGGATATTCATTCCCATCCTCCCATTTTACCATCTCTTTGGATGCAGCCGTGGACCGGCTGAGAAATGAATGACCGTTACTCATGTCTTTAAAAACAACTATCCGATATTTATCGGGGTGGATTCCTTTTTTCATAACTTGATGATTTTGAAGGCTTGTACAGCCTGTCCCGCCATTTGCGGGAGATTTTGCCGTAAAGATTAAACAATAAATTTAAGGGCGGCAAAGATAGGCCGGGGACGGCTTACAGCCAAATCCTGGGCAAAATACATTTTAGCCACTAATTTCACGAATAACACGAATAAGAGAACTCAGGGATAAATATTATATCTATATTTTATTAGTGCATTCGTGCAATTCGTGGCCTAAAATTCGAAAGCACCAAGTCAGCTCACTTTCCGGCTTGCGCCTTGAGTTTACTTTACCTGATGCTTTCTGGAGTAATTTCCACCTTTTGACGGGTTTCCATCCCTCCGTGAGTCACTTCCATCTTTTGAGGGACTTCCGTTTCTCCAAGCACTTCCTTTTATTGCTAAAATTCCGTGCAGTTGTAAAACAAATATAGTTTTCTCTATCTGTTGTCTCCAAATTTTTAACCACTTTGATATGCACCGGTTTTGCACCTGTTTATGAACATTGTTTAGCTGCAAAAACATACTTATGAAGTCTTCAATCCCGCATATTCACATATTGTAAAGGAATTCCAAGGTTGGCCTCCTTGCAAAGTTGAATGACAGACTGCAGGTCGTCAATTTTTTTCCCGGTTACCCTCACCATGTCTTCATTTATGGATGCCTGCACTTTCATTCCTGAGTCTTTTATCAGCTTTACGATCTTTTTGGCGTCTTCCATCGCGAGGCCATTCCTTACTTTCACTTCCTTTTTCCATGTTTTACCGCTTTGTGCCCCTTCCTTGGATGCATCAAAGGCTTCAGGAGCTATCCCCTGCTTATGGGCACGGCTTATCAGGACATCAATCAACTGACGCATCTTCATATCATCATCTGTTTCTATTTTAAGAGTAAAATCTTTTTTGTCAAGATTAATGACAACATGAGAACCCTTAAAATCAAAGCGGTTGGTGATTTCCTTAGTGGTTACATTCACAGCATTGTCCAATGCCTGTGCTTCTACTTTGCTGACAATATCAAAAGAAGGCATAGCGGTTAGTTTTGGTTGAAGGACAAATATAAAAAGTCCCGCTGACTAAAGCGGGACTTCCAAAAGAATAAGATTTTTTCCGGATCATATTATTAATTTCCAGTTTTTACTCTTTCCTGTTCATCGGTTGCACCACCTTCTTTTTTACCGCTGCCTGCTTTCAGTTTTCCTTTATTAAAACGCCAGGTGAAGCTGAGGCTGACGGCCCGGCTATCATTGATATCAGTGAATTTTGCATCTACATTACCATACTTGCTGTAGCCTTTGAATCTGCTGCCGGCAAATATGTCACGGAAGTTCAAACGAACAGTTCCTTTATTTTTTAATACCTGCTTGCTGAATCCTGCACTTACCTGAACTATTGGCTCTATGAATATCACCCCTTCCAGTCCTTTGCTCCGGTAAAATCCGCTCAATTCAGCTCCCCAGCCTTTTCCCCATTTGAACTGCTGTTGTGCCTGTACCATCATCATGGTAATACCGAGAGAAATGTTTTCGTTGTTCACCACCCCCTTGAAACGGTTGTTGGAGACATTTGCATAAATGTTTCCGCTCCACCATTTGTTGATCTGCTTGTAAGCACTTACAGCAAGGCCAAACTGGTTGCGGATAGCAATATTTGCTTTCTTTACAAACGTTTCATTGGTAAGTTCATTCTGCTCTATCACCTGCTGAATGATGTCAGTTGTTTTGCTGTAATTCAGCGTTGTTGTCAAAAACCCCTGGTAAGTATGGCTCAACTCAATATTATGACTGAACTGTGGTTTCAGGTTCGGGTTGCCCTGTTCAAAAGTGTAACGGTCAAGAAAGTGGATGAAGGGATTCAGGTCTCCATAATCCGGCCGGTTGATCCTTCTGCCATAATTAATAATATACGAGTTCTTTTCACTGGCTTTATATTGTAAATAAGCAGTCGGGAAAAGCTGTGTATAGTTTCTTTTAAAATGTATCCCCGTTGTTAACTGGTTACCTTTTGCGTTGGTGTTTTCTACACGAAGACCAAACTGCCCGCTCCATTTTTTACCAAGCGGCCGGCTGTAGTTGATATAAGCAGCATTTACATTCTCTTCATATACGAAATGATTACTGCGGTTGTAATCATGAACCATCTGGCCGTTTTGAAGGCTGTCATAATTCGCATCGTTATCAGTTTTTACATAGCTTGATTTAATACCGGCCTCAAACTTTGCATCTTTTTTCAAGGGCAATGTATAATCCACTTTACCGCTGTAAATGGTAATATCCTGCGGAAGGTCGCCCATTAATGTATCGGGTCCTTGTGTAAGGCCACCCGTATTATTATAATAAGTGCTGAAAAGTGGTTGTATGCTGGTTGACTTGTATTGTACATAATCGAGGTCGGCAGTTATCTCCTGCCCAGTTGAATCCAATGCAGTTCGCAGGTTAAAGTTGCTGCTGAAATTTTTCCATTTCTCGTCATTCTGAGAATAAGATCTGGCCTGGCTTGCCAGCACATGATTAGGATCATAAATATTGGTAATACTATTACTCCTCCAGGTGCTGGGATTATAAAAACCATTCAGCACAAAACCCAATGTTGTTTTCTTGCTGGCTGAATAATCCAATCCGATCTTGCCGCTATAAAAATGGCTCTCATTTTCCATCGCTGAGTTTTGGTCAAATATGGACAGAATTTCTTTTGTTGATGACTCCCGGAAATTCCTGGTGATCAGGAGATCCTCTCCTTTATGGTTCCGGCTATAATTCATGCTGGTGAACAAGTTGACTTTTCCGTTACGATAATTGAAATTAGCTCCCTCATTGAACCGGGGATATTGTCCCTGCGTATAACCTGTTGTTATGCTTCCATTATAACCAAATTGTTTGTTCTTTTTTGTCTTGATATTGATCACCCCTGAATTACCGGAAGCATCATATTTTGCCGGGGGATTCGTCATGATCTCGATCTGGTCCAACTGGCTTGCGCTCATGCTTCTCAGCATATTGGCCAGGTCAGGACCGTTCAAATAGCTGGGGCGGCCGTCGATCATTACCACTATTCCCTGCTTTCCTTTCAGGCTTATGTTCCCGTCTTTATCAACAGTAATGCCAGGAGATTTTTCCAGCACTTCCAATGCAGAATTACCCACATTGGTGATAGATGCTTCTACATTCACTATTGTTCTGTCAAGCTTTTGTTCGATCAAAGGCCTTTTTGCGATCACTGTTGCAGCACCTAGGTTTTTTGCCACAGGCACTAACTCGACAGTTTTTAAAGTAACTGAAGGATTTGCCTCAGTGATTTCAATTGTTTCCGAAAAGCCTTTATTATGCCCAACGGCCGAAATGGAAACCATGTATTTACCTTCCGAAACAGCTTCAAATATGAATTTCCCGGTTTTATCGGCTACACTCATTTTGGCAACGCTTGAATCCTTTGCCCTTAATAAAGTGATTGTAGCTGATTCAATGGTTTTGGTATTACCATCAATTACAGACCCGGTTATCTTACCGATCCTGTTTTGAGCATGGCTGACAATAGAAAAGGTTATGACCGTCAGCAAAATCATCATTTTTCTCATTTTCTTTCTCATTTATTGGTTAAGTACTTGTTTTTAATGATTACAGTCCAAAAGTAAGTACTTGGCATTACAAAGTACATTGTTTTAAATTAAACGGCCATATTTAGGGATGTACGGCGTTTAAAAGGAACACCAGTTTGACGCAGCGCCTTGATTTGGGTTACAGAAGCCCCAATTTTTCGGATAAAAGGCTTTAAAGAGATATAAGCGGACCCAGGTCAAAGAGGATCAATAGGCCATTAAAAACCCAGGCATCCAGGAAAATATGCTTCCCTGAGATCAGAATTCATAATTGCTGAGTGAGATGTAGTTTTAGAGACCGAATTCTGCCCGGATGACATCATGGTAGGTACGGCCTGAGGTTAACCGCGTCCCGGCCTTATCATCCATTATAAATAGGTAGCGGCTGTTGAAATGCCGGTGCATTTCTTTTATCCTCTCTTTATTAATTATATAGGATTTCTGGATCCGGTAGAACTGCTGGGGCAGTTTTTCAGAAAGCACAGACAGGGATTGATCAGTCAGGTGTTTTTGCCCGTCAATTGTAAAAACAAAAACATACTTATCCTGTGCTTCGAGGTAAACGATGTTCTCATAACGCAATAGGGTGATCCTATCCCCTGTTTTGATAGGAAGGGCCGTAGCTTTTTGCGGTGCTTTAAATTGTTGAATGATCTGCTGCAACCCGGCCATATCAATGGGCGGATCTACTTTCCCGAATTGTTTTAATTTCCCGATGCTTTGCTCAAGTCTTTCTTCTTTTATTGGTTTCAGCAGGTAATCAATGGAAAATGTTTCAAAAGCTTTAATGGCATATTGTTCAAAAGCTGTAGTAAAAATAATATTGGGCTTATGAGTAAGTTTTTCAATCACTTCAAAGCCGGTCAGGTCGGGCATTTGAATGTCCAGGAAAATGAGATCGGGTTTCAGTTCTTCTATCTTTGAAATGGCCTCTCTTCCGTTACCTGCTTCGGCAATCACTTCCACTACATCCTTATGCTCCTGCAACAGGTTTTTCATCAGTCTCCTTGCGGCAGGTTCATCATCGATCACTATGGCTTTAAACAACTGGTTCACTTTTCATCAGTTTATTTATATGAATAGACAGCTGTTTGCGGGGTTGGTTGGCGAAATAGACTTCGTAAGCACCGGGGAATAAAAGATCCAGCTTATCATAAATACTTTTAAGACCATACCCGGGGGTCAATTCATCCGGGAAAGCCGGTCCGTTATCAGCAATATTGATTTGCAAACACCCCTTCTCATTTTTCACTTCAATACCCACTTCTGTCATCTTACCTGTGGCTTTCAGTCCGTGTTTGACTGCGTTTTCAACAATAGGCTGTAAAATAAATCGGGGAACCAGGTATTGACTAATATCATCAGCAACATGAACTGAATAATTCAGGTTGTCCTCAAATCTTATTTTTTCGATCTGCATGTACGCTTCAGCCATTTCTATTTCATCATTGACCGTTGAATAATTATGATCGCTGTAGTTAATACTATAGCGGAAAAGGTCCGCAAGCGCTATGGTCATTTTCCTGGCTTTCTTTCCATCAGTTACAGACAGATCAGCAATGGAGTTTAACGCATTGTATAAAAAATGAGGATTGATCTTTGCATGTAAAACATCCAGTTCCGCCTTGGTCTTTAATTCCCTGAGCCGGCTTAATTCGAGTTCCTTTTCGCTGAATTTTCTTTTCCTTTCAATATCAAGATAGTTGATCACTCCATATACGATACCGGTTGCAGCTGCTAAATATATGCTGTTGCTAAGTACATACTTTAAGTAGGCTTGTGCGTCCTTACCGTACATTAAATAATTCAATGGGATATTGATGGCAAGTGTTGCAGTGATCAATGTGATCACCATGAGAAGGGTGTGCTTAATAAAAGACAATTGTTTTAACCGGTTGTTTTCTGCCACTATCCTCGCCAGGTTATAAATGATCAGTGTACAGGCAGTCGCTGAAATAAAATGGCTGCCGACAGCCCAGCCCCATCCATATTTTTCAAGCAGGTAAAAAAAACCACCGCTCATTGGCACCATGGCAACGGAGATACAGAAAATGATCAACCATGCAGCAATATTTTTCCTGAGGAGTTCATTTTTAATGGTGCCCCTCAGCAGGCGGCGGAAATCTGCCAGCATATAAAGACCGATTACTGCAAATGCAAGACATGCGGCTATCAGCGAAGCATATTCAATAATTCCAGGATCTTTCATCGGGTGCCAAGTTAGCAAATGGGTCATTAACTACAACCGGGGGTTCGCCAACTGTTTAAATTAAGGAGTGAACGGAGTATATTGCATAAAAATACCCGGATGACAATTGATTTCCGATCAGATACAGTAACCAAACCAACCCCGGCGATGAAGGAAGCCATGATGAAGGCAAAAGTGGGTGATGATGTTTTTGGGGAGGACCCGTCTATTAATGAGCTGGAACAAATGGCATCAACCATGTTCGGAATGGAAGCGGCCATCTTCTGCCCTTCGGGCACGATGACCAACCAGGTCGCCATTAAATGCCATACCCAACCGGGAGATGAAGTGATCTGTGATGAAAGTTCCCATGTGTACCAGTATGAAGGAGGCGGCATCGCTTTTAATTCTGGCGCATCGGTAAAATTGTTGACGGGCAACCTGGGAAGAATAACTGCAGAACAGGTTCGGAATGCCATACAGCCCGATGATGCGCATCGTCCTCATAGCAGACTCGTTTGCCTGGAAAACACCAGCAACCGCGGCGGTGGCAGTTGTTATGATTTCCAGGAAATAAAAAAGATTCAAATTATTTGTAAGGAAAATAATCTTGCATTTCATTTGGACGGAGCGAGGTTATGGAATGCGCTGGTAGCAAAAAACGAAACAGCAAAACAATATGGTGAAGTATTTGATAGTATTTCCATCTGCCTGAGCAAAAGCCTGGGATGCCCGGTGGGTAGTTTGCTATTAGGGAAAAAAGACTTTATAAAAAAAGCAAGAAGGATAAGAAAAGTTTTCGGAGGCGGGATGCGGCAGGCTGGTTTTTTAGCCGCAGCCGGCATCTATGCCTTGCAGCATAATATTGAACGATTGGCAGAAGATCATACACATGCCAAACAGATTGCCGGTGCTATTGCAGGAAAAGATTTTATAACCCAGGTATTACCCGTTGAAACAAATATTATCATCTTTGAATTGAACAATTCCATATCGGCGCCGGAATTAGTGGCAAAACTGAAAGAACAGAACATCATTGGTTATGCCATTTCGCCCAACCGGGTAAGACTGGTAGTACACCTGGATATAACAAAAGAGATGACAGAAACAACCATACAAGTCTTCCATCAACTGTAGTATCTTAGACAGTATGTTACCAAAGATCAATCCAACAACCACCAACGCCTGGCAACAACTACAGCAGCATGCCGAAGAAATGAAAACAATTCATATGCGGGATTTATTTAAAAACGACCCGGGCCGTTTCAAAAAATTCTCCCTATGCCTTAATGAGATTGTTTTTGATTATTCCAAAAATATCATCACGGATAAAACGCTTCAATTACTTCTGCAACTGGCTAACGAATGCAAACTGAAGGAGGCCATGACTGCCCTGTTCAATGGTGATATCATCAATGAAACAGAACAGCGCTCTGTTCTTCATACCGCCTTAAGGAATTTCCCAGGGCAGCCGGTCTATTCAGAAGGCAATGATGTGATGCCGCTGGTGAAAAAGGTTTTGGCGAAAATGAAAAGGTTCAGCGATGCGGTTCACAGCGGAAAATTCAGGGGATATACCGGTAAAAGGATCAAATATATTGTCAATATCGGCATCGGCGGCAGCGACCTGGGCCCGCAAATGGTAACAGAAGCATTAAAGCCATACCAGGTTGATGGCATTGAAACTTACTTCGTATCCAACGTGGATGGAACGCATATATCAGAAACGCTGAAGAAAGTAAAACCTGAAAGAACACTCTTTTTGATAGCTTCCAAAACATTTACTACCCAGGAGACCATGACGAATGCCCATACAGCCAGGGAATGGTTCCTCAAAAAAGCAAAGAATGAAAAACATATAGCCAGCCATTTCATAGCCTTGTCCACCAACGAAAAAAAAGTTGTACAGTTTGGTATTGATAAAAAGAACATGTTTGAATTTTGGGATTGGGTAGGCGGAAGATATTCTCTCTGGAGCGCCATTGGTTTATCCATTGCATTGACAATTGGCTATAAAAACTTTGAACATCTGCTGAAGGGGGCACATAACAGCGATGATCATTTCAGCAGCACCGCTTTTGATAAAAATATTCCTGTTCTGATGGCACTGATCAGCCTTTGGTACATCAATTTCTTTGGTGTTCAAAGCGAAGCTATTCTGCCTTATGATCAGTATATGCACCGTTTTGCCGCTTATATCCAGCAGGGAAATATGGAAAGCAATGGCAAGGCTGTTGACCGGAATGGCGAACCGGTTGAATACGCAACGGCACCCGTTATCTGGGGCGAACCCGGCACCAATGGTCAACATGCTTTTTTCCAGTTATTACAGCAGGGAACGCTATTGATACCCTGCGATTTTATTGCAGCCGCTCAAAGCCATAACCCCGTTGGCGATCATCATCAGAAACTGCTGAGTAATTTTTTTGCACAAACAGAAGCGCTGATGAATGGGAAAGCTGAAGAAGTAGCCGAAAAGGAACTGGTTGCCCAGGGCTTATCAGTTGAACAAATCGCAAAACTTCTCCCCTTTAAAGTTTTTGCCGGCAACAAACCCAGCAATTCTATTTTAGTTAAAAAAATAACGCCTTACACCTTAGGAGAATTGATTGCCTTGTACGAGCACAAAATATTCACGCAGGGGATCATCTGGAATATTTACAGTTTTGACCAGTGGGGTGTGGAGTTGGGCAAACAATTAGCCGGTAAAATTTTACCCGGATTGCAGACGGATGATGAGATCAATGATCATGACTCATCCACCAACGGGCTGATCAATGCGTGGAAGCAAATGAACCTCACCCCCTGACCCCCTCTCCACAAGTGGAGAGGGGAAACTTACCCCTGACCTCCTCCCCATCCCTATAGCTATCGGGAGAGAGGGGAAACTTCACTCCCGAACTCCATCCAGGTGGAGATTGGGAGTGAAGGAATTACTGTAGCTTCACTTAAACCATCACTTATGAAAAAGGTTTTTCTTCTTTTCGGCATGGTTGCTTTTTCTTCAGCATCTGCACAGCAAAAAGATGTATTTGATATTAACAGGCATCTTCAGGGGATATTGAATGATAAGAAAACATCCTCCTCGGTAATAAAACCATTTGATTCAAATAAGTTTCATAGTATTGGGTCTCTCCAATCAGCTATAAAGCTTTCACATAGACTGCCCAACGGCGACAAAGTACATACACTAAACCATTACAATATGCCCTGCTTAGTTCCAGATATGAGACAATTCACAACTATGCCGAATGTTTCCAACCCCAATGAATATTTTGAATCATTACTATTCAGACAGCATATACCCGGGAGCATTCCGAATGCTGTGAAGCCATACCGGCTGATCGCTTCAAAATAAGAATTCCCAGCGCCTGCCTCGGGAGTATTCCCGGATCTTTCAATTAGTTTTTTCCTGCAAAGCATCTTGCTGTTCTATTTGTAAAAGTTCGGTAATACCCCGGTTATAAATTTTGAACCCTGCCTACCGGCAGCTTATCGTTACCTAGATTTTTTATTCATTATTTCAAAAA
>CAZGGQ010000021.1:0-70513 GCA_964525285.1 uncultured Chitinophaga sp. | reverse complement strand
AATGAGCAACCATCGGGGTCTAACAAATAAGTTCGTTTTTTACCGGACAGCAGTAATTTCAAACTCAGCCCAGCTTTTGGGATTTCGATCACGATTGCTTCGAAAAATAATTTGTTTACCATCCGGAGAAAACACGGGTTCCAGGTCTATAGCTGTATCGTTAGTAATTTGTTTTTTATAGCTGCCAGCTTCATTAAACAAAAAAATATCATACTGTGATTTTGTTGCTCCTGCAGGTTTATGTGAATACCCGCCGGCATAGAGCTTTGATCTGTTATTATAATCAATATCCTGGTAAAGCCCCTTTGCATCAAAAAGGAATTGTTCTTTTTTAGTTTTGATATTGAATGTATATAAGCCCTTTTTCTTTCCTGATGTGTCCTTATCAATTTGAAACCAGATTTTATTTTTTTCTGCCATTGGCATCCAGTTGCTGCCGGAATAGTCAATGATTGTTTGAATATTACTACCATCCAGGTCCATCACATTGATCCTGTTCTCACTGGCAACAGTGTCCTTCCAGTGTACATAAGCGATCTTCCACTTCTTTTGGGAAAAGGAGTCAAAAAAGGCAAATAGCAGTATTATTAAAATAAATAACCGCATTAATTTATCCGGCCTGGTCATAGGACTGTTTTATCCAACTGATCAGTTCTTTATTGATCGTCTTTTCATCTTCAACTCTTATACGATGTGTGCACATCGCATTCCCCTTAGCCCCCTCCTCCACATTGCCGGAAGCTGCGACTCCTTTTATATTCAGTCCCACATCTAATCTATCTTTTGTGGATGGTTGAATAATAGCAAATTGTTTTTTTCTTCTCAGGCTAACATAGGCTTTTTTGGGAGCCACTTCGATATCTTTTCCAAACTTGTTTATCTCCGCCATGATCTTATCATACCAGGGCTTCAGGTTTTCTTTGCCCTTGTATTGTTCGGTAATCCAGTCGGTATCATTTTCTGTTGCACCTGCATGACTTTGTTTTGCAAAATGTACAATCGTATTTGCATTACCATGAGTGAATCCGTGTTTTTCTTTTAGAAAGCTCACCAGCTCACCATGTTTGGCAAAACCGGATTTATTTACGATGGCGATCCATACATCCAGTTTTTTGCCGGTATTTTTTTCAATATTGGCAATCTGTGTTTGTGTTGCTTTGTCAATGTTTTCAGAACTCATCATTTATCGTTTAAAAGCTTTTTCATAGATAGCAATCCATTCATCGGGCGTAATTTTAGAAACCAACTGACCGATCAGATCAAAGGGGATGTCATCAGGTTGTTTGTACCGGATACAACTTTTGCCCATATCTAATTTTTTGGGCGATGCTTTTGCATGGGCAGCAGTAAACCATTTCAACAGCACGGGGTTGGCATATACGCCCATGTGATAAACCGACACAAAATTTTTTTGTGAAGCAATGCATAAAAATGGCAGGGGTTGTTTCGGGTCGCAATGATAGCCCTTCGGATACCTGCTATGCGGCACCACATAGCCAATCATGCCATAATTCATTTCTTCTTTGAAACCTTTGGGCAAATTTTTCTTTACAACTTTTCTGAGTGCCGTCATTGCTTTTTGCCTGTCAGCAGGCAATTCAGCCAGGTATTGACCTACTGTTGTTGCTTTTGATTGCATAAAATTTGTTTTTCTATACAGAAAAATAGGAGCCCAATGTAAAAATAAAAACCAACCCCGTAACAATTATTGGTGGCCAGAAGGTAAACTTTATCATCAACAGAAACAAGATGCCATAGGCCAACAGTTCTATCAATAATAATCCTTCCCATACTTCCGGCCGGATGCTTGTTCTTAAAAAATACCAGTTAATAGCTGCGCCCATGGTATATATCATCGTAAAACAGGTACTGACACCGATAAATAACTGACTGAAACTGCGTTTAATGCCCCCACCCATGTCGGCTTTGTAGCCAGATGCCAGTTCTATCAGTTGCTTTTCTGTTTCATTTTTTGGTTTTGGCTTAGCAATAAAACTCAGCGAATGAAAAAAAGCCGAGAGGAATTGGGCAATAACAAGACCCCAGATCCAGAATGAAAAGTTAGAAAACATAGAATTGTGTTTATTTTTTTTTCTTCGAAGATTTTGCAAGCTTATTGAAATCCAACGCCAGTTTCACCCAGTATTCCAGTTTCTTTTTTGTCGTAAGCACACTGGCATCCACAAACACATAACCTTTCATAATTTTGCCTGTAAAATCCATCGGCATGCATCCTTCTTTCTCCATCACCTTATTATATACTGCAGGGTCTAACCTCACCATCAACCTTTCTTTCTGCACACCCAGACACATTTTGTCGTTCACCATAAAACACAACCCTCCAAACATGGGTTTTTCTTCCACATTTTGATGAGTGAGAGAAATGATCTCCCTTGTCATGTTAGCCAATTTTTCATTATAAGCCATAAAAAACAGAATTAATTTCGTTTTACAACTCTCATAACCGGCCGGGCTTCGCTTCTACGGGCCACTTCTTTAAACCCGGTTTTTTAAACACAGAAGAAATTCCTGTCCAGGCAAATACATCGGGCACCTTCTCCTTCTTTGGCTCAACAGGATAACCTTCTACAATGGTTGCCCCTTTTGAAAATGCAAAATCAACAGCAGCTTTCAAAAACTTTGCAGACAATCCTTTATTTCGAAATTCATTGGCAATAAAAAAACAGCTTACACTCCACACCGGCTTATCATCAAATGGTTTTAATACTCTTGAAGTTTCCAGGCGGATATATTCTTTTCTCGGCGCTACGGCACAGCAGCCGGCAGGCTTGTTGCCTGCATAAGCAATAATTCCGGGAGATGATTTTTTTACCAGCCCCTTCATTGCCTTTTTATTTCCATCTCTTTTCCTCTTTTCACAATCAGCCGCTTTCAATCGCCAGGTCATGCACCAGCAACCGCCACAGGCACCTTTGGGACCAAACAACAATTCAAAGTCTTTCCAGTTTGTTGTGGTCAAAGGATAAAATGAAAATTACATACTATTATTTCGGTACTGAATGCAAACCAATCCGGTTTCCCTCTGTATCAATAATGACGGCCATGAACCCGTATTCAGGACTGATCTCTGTTTTAGGAACCATGATCTTTCCACCTGCTGCTTCTACCTTGTCCAGTATATTCTGCACATCAGGATTGCCATTCAAATAGATCAATGGGCCGTCTGTAGCAGATGGTTTATGAAAACCACCGCTGTCAACCAAAGCGCCGCCTACCTGTGTCATCATATCATCCAGTGGAAACATACGCATTTTTATATTGGGCAGATCCATCGGTGCGAGTGTTACGCTAAAAACTGTTTCATAAAATTTTGTTGCCCTGTCCAGGTCGGTGGATCCTATTTCGAACCAGCTGATTGCATTATTCATGTGCGTGGTTTTTGTTTAATGATTATAAAAATGTTATTGATTAATATCTTTCCCCTCTTTCAGTTTGCCAATATTTCCTTCTATGATCTTTTTTGTGGCTTCATTCGGCGCCTGTGTCAAGGCCGCATTTGCATATCCTAATGCTTTTGTAAAATTTCCTGTGGCAGAATAGTATGACATATAGCCTGCGTTAACTGCATATACATCTCCACTCTTCTTTTGGCCGGCATTAAAAATTTCCAATGCCTTGTCTGCCCTCTTTTGTCCGATCAATTGACGGCCGTATGCAGTATACTGATTGGCCGTTGCTATTTGCAATGCCGCCGTCATAATGCTGTCAGCTTCCGGAATACGGTTCAATTTTTCATAGGCCACGGCCAGGTTGCGCAATGTAATGTAGGTTCTTTGTCCAGCAGGGCCATCAACCGCATTTTTACTCCATCGTAGCGCTTCTTCCAGGTTTATGTTTTTATTCAGGCAATATTGGGCCGCCTGCAGTTCCAGTGCCGGGGTAAAACTTTTTCTGCCGGTCATCTCCCGGCGCAGGCTGGCGATGACGATGTTGTCCACATCCACCGCTATTTTAAATGGCACGGAAATTTTTTCCCACTGCATGGCCACCACACAATGTTTTTCTCCATGCTCAATGAATTCATATTTGAGCCATTCCACACTTTTATCTAATGTTACCGGTTTTACATCCACCCGCAGCACATCATCTTCGGGCTTATAACTGAAGCTTCCCCATGCTTCATTCTGATTAGAAAAAATTAATGTGATATTATCGGCGCCCATGGCCATAAATAAAGCATAGGTTCCGGCCTTAATTTCTTTCCCTTCTATTTTTACATCATGTTCAAAGCTGATAGTGGTGGCTTCATTAGCGCCTGCTCTCCAGGGTGCATCGCTTTTACCTGAAACAAAATTTTGTTCTTTAAACCCGTAGGGAACCCGGTTGCCTTCGCCATAAATTTTTCCTTCCCGTTTATTTACATCAGGCCTTGAATATTTAAGGGTGATGCTGGTAATGCCAACTTCTTCAGTTATTGTTGCTCTTGGATTTCCGCCGCTGGGTGGCAGGTCCATTTGAGCTTTAAGCGCATTTAAAAAAAAGATTGCCGTAATTACGAGTGTGATTTTTTTCATATAACAATTAATTTTTCTAAAGTTCAGCAAAATTGAGAAATAAAAAACACCGCTCATCAGCCCATTTGCTCACTTAAAATGATTCCGGAACTTAATAATGAAAAGAGGAGGATCAAAGTTGATGGAACCGCAGCATAGAAATGGTAATACATTCCAAAATAAATAGGGCCAAAACAGGTAGCTTCATTTTAGTTATTGCAAAACTCATCCATGTCTTTGCCCGACATTTTAAGAGCACTAAAATTATCTTTCATGATTTTTACATCGGTTGCTACTCCGGACATTGTGAATGACTTAAACTTGTGTTCGAGCTTCAGAATTAATCCTCCCTCAGCTTTTTCTCCGTACACATCCCAGTTATAAGACTTGTGCCGCAAGTATGTTGCAGGAGCAATTTTCATATCAGTACTTACATAATACTTCACCCGGGAGGTTGTTTTTTGCATTTCAAGGATCTTACAACTATAGCCCAGTATTTTTTCGTCGGTCCCATACAATTTGACCGACAGGACTGAATCTGTCAACACACTGTAGTCTTCGCAAATAAAATCACTACCAGGCTCTGTTCTGGACATACAGCGGTTTATTTTACCGGAATAAAAAATAGTTAACCGTATCGGAGCCGATAAAAGTACTTTGATAATCCGTCGTATCATACCTGAAAAATCCCTTTGCCGGTCTTGAGGCTGTAAGCGAATCAACATTTAATGAATCACTTGAATAAGTATATACATATTCAATGGTCCCGAAAAAATATTTATTACCGGGGTTTTTACATCCGGTCATAAGCAGCAAAGCGGTCGGAATAATTATCTGAATTATTTTGCTGCTCATTTTTTCCGGCGATACTCCAGGTCATATTCAATTGTCCATGTTTTACCGGCATCATCGCTGCGTTCGCCCAACTGCCTGACTTTGTCATCGTTAAGTTTTGTAAAAGTCAGCCGGCGTATAAAATTTTCAGCTTTGGGACCTGTTACTTTATCGGCATAGTATACAATTTTGCCATGGCTGCCTTCTCCCCGCAGAAATTCTGTTGTATTGCCGGTATTATCTGTCCAGGTTTGCTGCCATTGCCTGGTGGCTGCGTTATAGGAATTAAAACTTTTTCCCGAATAAATTAAACCCTGTTGTGCCCCGGCACTTGTCCATTCTTCCAGGATCACACAACTGTCAAGTATGATACTGATTTTGCTATCGCCTCCTTTATTTCCATTAGGGGAAAATGCCTCCCATTCACCCACCCAAAAATCAAATTGCCGGTATTCGGGCCCGGAGCAAGGGCGTTGTGCTGCAACATTTAAAACAAAAAATGAAAAACAAATGCAAGAGTATATTTTCTTCATAATGTTGGTTTAGATAATGACAACGGCCGGGTTAATCCTGCTTTTTCATTTAACATTCAATTTACGATGAATGGCGCCCGGATTTTGCCCGTTCATCACAAAATAAAAAATCCCCTGCCATGGCAAGGGATTAATCATTTTGGAACCCGGGTAATCAATTGTTTCCGCCGCCGGGTCCGCCTGCTCCCGGGGGTCTTTGCGGACGCATGGATGGCTGGATTTTTTCTTTCCAGGTGATAAATTGATCCTCAGTTAGTACTGCTTTCAGCATTTCATCCTGTGCATCAGAATATTTTTTCATTTCGGCCATGAACGTTTCCCTGTCAGGCATTCCTTCAGCCATTAATTCCTGTCTTTTGGCATCCTGGGCTTTGTATAAAACGGTAAGAGCAGTGTCAAGAGAAGTAAGTTTTGCAGGCTCCAGTTTGAAGGCGCTGTCCAATTTTTGATGAATCCTTGCCACTCTTTCTTCTGCTGTAGAACGGGTAAATCCACCACCTGGCTGGGCATTAATTACAACTGCCAGGGCAAAAGAAGCCAGCAGCATTAAAGATTTTTTTTTCATTGATGAATTTTTTATAACGGTAAAATAGAAAGAACCGGTAAATATGACGCCGATAAGGCAAAAAACGTTCGGTAGAGGGGAACTTATTTAGAAATCCACCCATTTGGCGGAACTCAAGTATCTTGCACATCCTAAATTTTCAAAAACCGTATGGAATACACTAAGCTTGTTGCCGTAAGCGGCCTGCCGGGACTCTTTGAACTGATAAACAGCAAAACAGACGGCGCCATTGTTCGCTCACTGGAGGATAAAAGTACCCGGTTTGTGTCCAGCCGGATCCACAATTTCTCCCACCTGGAAAGTATCGAAATATATACGGTCCGGGATAATGCAAACCTGGTTGAACTGTTTAATGCCATGGAAAAAGATGGCGGTAAATTGCCCGACGAAAAAGATGCTGATGCTGTAAAAAAATATTTTAAAAAGGTGTACCCTGAAATGGATTTTGAAAGGGTGTATGCAAGCGATATGAAAAAAATGGTAAAGTGGTTTGATGTTTTGAAAAAAAATAATGTGGAGATCAAACTTCCTGAACAACCAGAAGAAGAGACTCCCGCAGTGGAAATCCCGCAGGATACGCCGATAACTGAAGAAACCCCGCCCAAAAAAACAACCCGCAAGAAAAAAGCAGAATGAATTTGAAAATCAGAAAATGCGGAAATGTGAAAATGCCTGTTCACTTATTTCCACATTTTTCACATCCACACATGTCCGCATTATGACTTACAACGCCGATATACAAAAATTGCCAAGGCATTTTCTAACAAAAGAATTTACCATTACCGATTGGGATGCCCTTGAACCTTATTTTAAAAACCTGGATGAAAGAGACCTTAGCTCTGTTGCAGCACTTGAGCAATGGATGAAAGATGCCAGCGAGCTGGAAGCAGTAATAAGTGAAGATGCCTGCTGGCGGCAGATAAAAATGACCTGTGATACAGAAAATAAAGAACTGGAAAGTTCTTTTACTTTTTTTATGATGGAGATCCAGCCAAAGATCCAGTCATTGTCCGATAAGTTGAATAAAAAATTACTGGCCTGTCCGTTCACAAAAGATCTTGATCCAAAAAAATATTTCACTTACCTGAGAAATGTAAAAAAGAATATTGAACTTTTTCGTGAAGCAAATATTCCGATCCAGGCGGAGCTGAATGTAATGCAGCAGCAATTCGGGGTTATTTCCGGCAAAATGACAGTGGAAGTAAAGGGACAGGAATATACCTTACAACAGGCAGCCAGGTTCCTGGAAGATCCTGACCGCAGCCTGCGTGAAGAAGTTTATCAGAAAATAAACGACAGGAGGTTACAGGATAAAAAAGAACTGAATGACTTGTTCACTTCGCTTCTCAAAAAAAGACAGCAGGTAGCCGAAAATGCAGGGTTTGAGACTTACACGGATTTTCGATTTATTGAATTGGGCCGTTTTGATTACAGCAAAGAAGATTGCTTCCAGTTTCATGAGGCGGTAAAGCTCCATGTCATGCCATTGGTAAACCAGTTGCTTGAAGCCAAAAAGAAAAAATTAGGTTTAGATACACTTCGCCCATGGGATATAGAGGCAGAGCCGGCAGGCATACAGCCCTTGCGTCCTTTTAAAACCGGGGATGAGCTGACGGAAAAAACAATTGCCTGTTTTGATGAAATGTCCACAGGACCCGGTGGGAAATCTTTCTTTGGCGATTGTTTACGGAAAATGAAAACAATGGGGCACTTTGACCTGGAAAGCCGGAAGGGCAAAGCGCCGGGCGGTTACAACTGCCCGCTGGCTGAAAGCGGTGCCCCGTTTATATTTATGAATGCAGCGGGACAATTAGATGATGTAACCACGATGCTGCATGAGGGTGGTCATGCTGTTCATTCATTCCTGGCACATGGGCTGGAGTTGAATGGGTTTAAAGAATACCCGACTGAAATGGCCGAAGTGGCCAGTATGACTATGGAGCTTTTCAGTATGGACAAATGGCATGTGTTTTTTAATACACCGGAAGAACTGACAAGAGCTAAAGAACAACAATTAGAAAGAGTAATTACACTTTTTCCCTGGATTGCAACCATTGACAAATTCCAGCATTGGATGTACAGCAATCCCGGTCACACAGAAGCCGAAAGAAACAACGAATGGTTTGCCATCCTGGAGGAATTTTCTTCTCCCGTTATTGATTTTAAAGGATTGGATGAATATCGCCGCTATGCCTGGCAGCGGCAACTCCATCTTTATGAAGTGCCTTTTTATTATATAGAATACGGGATTGCTCAGTTGGGCGCCATCGGTCTGTGGCAGCAATACAAACAAAATCCGGAAGCTGCCATTACTAATTATATCAATGCGCTTGCCCTTGGGGGAACACTGACCTTGCCGGAATTATTTAAAGCTGCCGGTTTGCAATTTGATCTCTCTCCCGCCCATATAAGCAAGCTGATGCTTTTTGTAAAAAATGAGCTGGAAAAACTTTAAAAAACAATAAACAGCTTGCTTCTCAACCGGGTTTATTTTTTCAAAAAGGTTATAAAATCATTTAAATGGTCTTTTCTTATTTTAGTTTTCAGGTCGATCTCTTCCAGGTTCCTGTATTCGGCGCATGATCTAGCTCCATAATCCACATTAATAAAAATGCCCCCCACCAGAACGAGAAGTTTGCCTTTAAATTCAGCAATCGTTTTTTCAATGATAAGGTCTATCCTTTTTCGAATGGCATAATACATCACTTCGGTGGCGGCCATGATGGGATATTTTGCCGACAGTATTTGTTCTTTGTGTTCATAAAATATCCGTTCAATGGTATCTTCCTGGTAATCCATTTCGGAGATTTCAGGATATTGGGTGATCCTCTTTTCAATTCTATCAATGGCCTCTTTGGCGGCACCGCAGCAATCAGAATTGTGCCCTTGTCCTTTGCGCATTACTTTACCCGGAACGCCTTCCGGATGGTCATGAATGGAAATTCCGATATGTGGTGCGTAAAAAATCAGCAAGGCGCCATTTTGGGGCATATGGTGAGCAAAAGCTTTGACCCCGGTTATCCCCGTAAATGGAAACCCATCCAGTCCGCCCAAATTAAAAGGCCCCAGCAAATGCTTAACCGAATGCGGGAACTGCATGGAATTGATATCATCGCTGCAGATGCTGTTGGCTGTCATCACTTCTTCCGGATCGAACCCCAGTTTTTTAAAATAAGCAATCAATTCCCTGCCCAGCAGTTCGGAGTAATTGGCTTTGGGGTAGTAGTTTTGAATGATGTGGAGGTAGGATCGGGGCATTAAGTTGAGATTTAATTCTTTTGATAAAATTAATTATTAATAAAAATACCACGAAAGTGGTATGGGTGAAATGCGGAAATATCAGGAACAGCCCCTATTTTTGATTCCCCGGACAATAAGTGAATTTAACCGCACTTCAACATAGCTACTAATCAGAGCCTTAACCAATAAGTCCCGGTGTTTCTACACCGGGGCTTTTTTATACCCTGTCACTAAAGGGAACTTAGGCAGTAAAGTCATTATTGACCTTATAAAATCTCAAAGAAATAATTTCTTGTTTATACTCAACACTCCTTGCTATTCTCTTTTTTCTTTAACCGATATTGTAAATATGTAATGATTTTTAGACCTAAGTCTCCCCTTTGGGGGACAGGGGGCCGCATTTCTTACAAACTCCTTCCACCACCACTTCCACATGTCCGGCAAGGTAACCTTTGGGTAGTTTAATTTCAGGCGTTACCACATCATCAAGACAATAGGTATTATGACAGTTGTTACAAACAAAATGTATGTGATGGTCATGATGCTGGCCTTCTGAACATTCATCTTTACACAACGCATAGCGGATGGAATTGTCAGCGGTTGGAATAGTATGAATGATGCCTTTATCAACAAAGGTCTGAAGGGTGCGGTAAACAGTAACCCGGTCAAATTTTTCTCCGGCCTTCTTTTCAATATCGCCATGCGCCAGGGCGCCGGGTTGCTCCAGGAAAAGTTGCAGAATTTTCCTTCTGCTTCCGGTCACACTCAGGTTGTTTTGTTTTAATATTGCGCCTACCCGGACTTCCACCTGGATATTTTCCTGCTTTGTCATATTGTGTTTCAAAATTATTTTTCTTTCAGCAACCTTTCTGCATCTCTTATAAGCTGTCTTACTTCAGTCCCTTTTAGTCCGTCATAAATTTTTCTGACATCCCCGTTCCTGTCCACCAATGCCCAGAATTGTGTATGTAAAAAATCATCATCGATGCTTTTCAGGTTATTGGCGGGATCATCAATCGTGTAGCTTATCCTTGCCATCGTATACAGGCTGTCTTTTCTTCCTGTTAAAAAAATCCATTGGCTGGTGTTCACTGCCATTGAATCAGCATATTTTTTTAGTTGCGCCGCAGAGTCGGTCTCCGGGTCGCAGGTATGAGAAAGAATGAGGAATTCATTATTGTTTTTAAACCGCTCATATACCAACCTCATGTTATTGTTCATTTTCGGGCAAATACCTTTACAGGTGGTGAAAAAATATTCGGCCACATACACTTTACCTGACATTTCTTTTTCAGTGATTTTTTCTCCATCCTGGTTCAAAAAAGAAAATGGTCGCACAAAACTGACCGGGGGTATGTTTTTTTTACCGATCCCCGGATCAAAAGCTATAAGCACCAGGTAAAAACCTATTGCCAGTACAATAAAAAAACTGCTGTAAAAGAAGGCCTTTTTTGAAATAACAAGTTTGCTTCCGAAGACTTTAAGCTTAAAGTCTCCTTTAAGAAAAGATCCCTTTTTTGAAATGCTGTTCATATTACCAGCAAAGTTAAGCGCCAGCCTTGATAAATGTTTTGCAACTATGTTGCTTTTTTATATCTTTGGGGGCTTCATGAAACACAAAATAAACTGGGATGCATTGGGAATTGCCGCTTCAATGGCCTGCGCCATTCATTGTGCATTGCTGCCGCTGTTTCTCAGCACCCTTCCGTTGTTTGGCATCAATATCATTCATAATACTGCCTTTGAAGCCGGCATGATCGTACTTGCTTTATGCATAGGGTCCTATTCCCTGTACCATGGTTATAAAAAACATCATCACAGTTTGTTGCCCCTGGTCATATTTTCTTCCGGGTTCATATTCCTGGTTGTTAAACAATTCTTTGTTCATTATGAAACATGGCTACTGATACCGGCGGTATTATTGATCGTATCCGCCCATCTTTTGAATTACCGGTTTTGCAGGGTGCACAACCATGCACATACTGATGATTGCGATCATTAAAGCCCCCAGGTTCCCCGAAGGGGGAACCTGGCGCAAAAAGTCTTTTTTCTATTCAGAGAATTAAATATTGGTAGAGTACATTCCATTAATCTCTTTACCTTGATGCTTTAAATATTGAGAAATGAAAAGGGTATTATTTGTAATCGCAGTTCTTTTTTCCGGAACTGTTGCAGCACAATCCAAAGAGAAAGCAGAGATCCTCGGGATATTAGATGCTCAAAATGCTGCCTGGAACCGTGGCGATATTGAAAGTTTTATGAATGGTTACTGGGAGAACGATTCCCTGATGTTTATCGGAAAAAGCGGGGTTACCTATGGCTGGACCAATACATTAAAGAATTACAAAAAGAACTACCCGGACATTTCAGCGATGGGGAAACTTACTTTCACCATGATAGCCGTAAAAAAATTATCGAAAGAATATTATCATGTAACCGGCAAATGGTTCCTGGAACGTTCCATCGGGGATATTGGCGGTCATTTTACCTTATTGTTCCGGAAAATAAATGGCCGCTGGGTCATCATTTCAGATCATAGTAGTTAATCATTTAAATATTATTCTTATGATACTTATTATTATTGGCATCCTGGTATTGGTTGCCGGCTTTGCCCTGCAAAGAAATCCTGAGTACGGTCGTTATGCAAGAGTTGTCCGGAGTATTGCAATAGTTATTATACTGGCAGGCGCCTTAACAAAGTGTATAGTACAGATAGAGCCCGGGCAAATAGGTGTAAAAACATTGTTTGGAAAAGTACAGGATAATGTGCTTCACAGCGGGCTTCATTTCATTAATCCTTTTATGAAAATAATAAGGCTGGACGTAAAAACACAGAATTATACCATGAGCGGGGTGCATGATGAAGTTACCCGGGCAAGCGATGATGCCATAAGGGTGCTTACAGCGGATGGCCTCGAAGTAACAATTGATCTTACTGTTTTATATAAACTACTTCCCGCAGAAGCGCCCAATCTTATCAAAGAAACCGGCGAGGATTATACAGATAAAATTGTCCGGCCGCTGACAAGAACAAAGATCCGGGACAATTCCGTTTATTATGATGCTATTTCCCTTTATTCAAGTAAAAGAGATGAATTTCAGCATCGTATTTTTAACAGCATTGATATTGATTTTAAGAAAAGAGGACTTGTTCTTGAACAGTTATTAGTCAGAAATATTACGTTGCCCCAGTCGGTGAAAACAACCATTGAACAAAAGATCAATGCAGAGCAGGATGCCCAGAAAATGCAGTTTGTGTTATTGAAAGAAAAACAGGAAGCGGAGCGGAAACGGGTGGAAGCGCAGGGCATTGCCGATTACCAGCGCATCATCAACATCGGGTTGACAGATCAGCAATTACAATACGAACAGATCAAAGCCTACCTGGAGCTTGCAAAATCTGACAACGCCAAAGTGATCATTATGGGCAAAGGGAATGCGCCGATAATACTGGACACTAAAAATTAATTGGCTGTAATAACAAACCGTTTGCCTAGGCCCGGGTGCGTGAGACACGCACCCGGGCTTCCTCAATATAATTGCGGACACGAACCGGGCGGCTGAATGCGCCGATCATGCTGGATACCAAATCTAATTAGCCTACTAACCATTTTTCCATTTATTATATAAATAACGGATCAATAAAACAAGGGTAATCAACATCCCGGCATAAAAAAGAATGGTATAGATAAGCGGCTTACCATTGGTATAACCTAGCTCAAAATAAATACCTGCCGTGGCGCAGGCCATCATCCACAACAAAACAAGGCTAACCGAGTTAAGCACTCTCAGCAGGAATTTTTTTACATCCGGATCCCAATTAGGTTGCATGCCCTTATTTTGATGAAAACAAGTTATACCAAATATATTTCTAAATTATTCAAATCGATTCCGGTATAATACCGATGTAACAGCCGTTTCCCTCCCGACCTTTCCTGCCGGCAGGCAGGTAGCTACCGCGATTACAGATACACAATCGGTATTATAGATATAGGGGAAATGGGTTTGAAACACCAAGACACGGAGGCGCAAAGATAATTTTAAACTGGTCAGATAATTTTCCCCGTGTCTTTGCGTCTCCGTGGTTCAAAGCCTTTTCCCCGATAGTTAACAGCATTTTAAAAGCCCATCGGAAAGCATTTAGCGAATTAGTAGGTTTTTAAATTCAAGTGAATCACCGTTGAATACATTGAAATCAACTTTAGAGGCAATGCCATTGACCCGGCCTTCATCGCTATGTTGCCAAAAAACCCAGCCGCGGTTAATACGGGGCTGTTCGGGTTGATAATAATGTGCCGTCCACAAAGGATATTTATCAAATTCGCTTCCGAGATAGCGGTTGTAAAAATCAATATTCGTATAAATGATAGGCTTTACCTGGTAATAATTTTCCACCACCTCCAGCCATTCCCTTGCTTCTTTTTTGAGTTCGGTTGCAGAAGTACCATTCAGTTGTTCGATGTCAAGCACCGGTGGAAAATCCCCGTCTTCGAGGTTCACCTTGTTAATAAAATTTTCTGCCTGCATCTTTCCGTCTTTAGATCCAATAAAAAAATGATAGGCCCCCCTGATGATCCCGTTCTCTTTTGCTTTTTTCCAGTTGCGGTAAAAACGGGGGTCCGTATTGCCGATACCTTCCGTGGCTTTTATAAACGAAAACCCCAATTGGATATTTTTTACTTTCATGGCCTTTACTTCCTCCCAGGCTATCATATCCTGGTATTTGGAAACATCAATTCCATGAATAGAATAATTTTCAGGGATAACGATACCAAATTCCGGGTAATGGGTGCGTTTGATTTTGCGGTAATGCCAGTTTTTCCAAAGCAGATACCCCCCGGTAAACAGGATGGCTGCTGCCAGGCCAGAATAAAAAATTCGTTGGAGGCGTTTCGTTAGTTTCCGGGAAGCCATACTGAATGAAGAAGATGGTGAATTTACATAACAAATATAATCTGTCGCTTTATAGAGTTTTGTTAATTCATTCCATTTCTATCCGCCGTCTTGAATAATTCAGCATGATTTTCTTTTTCCCGGGTAGTTTTGTACTTTGAAAAAGGTTTACTAAACTATTTATGAATATTGCATTAACCGGGTCCACCGGGCATTTAGGAGCTGCAGTTCTGCAGGAATTATTCCGGAAGGATCATTCGGTCAAAGCATTGATCCGGGATGATGATACCCGTTCCTTTGAAGGGCTCCCAGTGGAAATGATAAAAGGAGATCTGCATAACGAAAATGCACTGCAGGAATTGATGAGCCATTGCGATGCATTGATACATTGTGCTGCTTATATTTCTGTGAATGGGGATCCGCTGGGTCTTGTTCACCATACAAATGTTACAGGTACAAATAATGTGATGAAAGCGGCAAGGCGGTCCGGTATTAAAAGAGTCATTCATATCAGCTCGATCCATGCCTTTAACCAACGACCCACACATGAAATGCTGGATGAAAAAAGAGAAACAGTAAATGAAAAAGCATTTGCCTATGATTATTCAAAAAAGCAGGGACAGCAAATTGCATTGTCAATGAATGGAAATGGAATGGAGGTGATTGTAATGAACCCGACATCCATCATCGGTCCTTATGACTTTAAACCTTCTAAAATGGGAAAAGTGATCCTCGATCTGTATTCCGGACGCTTACCCTTTGTATTTGACGGGGGTTTTGATTTTTGTGATTGCCGGGATGTTGCATATGCTATTGTAAATGGATTGACAGCAGGAACACCCGGGGAAAATTATTTGCTGCCGGGGAAATGGTATAGTCTTTCGCAGCTGGCAAAATTATTTTCGAAAGTATCCGGCAAGAAAATAAAAGTTATTGCACTGCCGGCATTCATTGGAAAAGCAGGATTGCCGTTTGTAAAATCAATCGCTTACCTGAAGAAAAAAGAACCGCTTTACACGATCGAAGCGCTGGAAGCTCTTTTTGCAGGCAACCGGTTCATCAGCAGTTTAAAAGCCATGCGGGAACTGAATTATACCATTCGTCCTTTTGAGGAAACACTGCGGGATACCTTCAGCTGGTTTCAGAATAAAGGTTATCTTGTCTGATGTAAATAAGAAACCACCTGACTGATTGCATGAATTTATTTTCTATTTCCTGGTCCGCTTTCCAAATTATTATGTTTGCCTGGATCGGCCTGGCTGTATTCATCTTTTTTCTTTTATTAAAAATTACGGCGCCCTATGGCCGTCACACTTCTGCAGGCTGGGGACCCCTGGTTTCCAATAAATATGGATGGCTGCTGATGGAATTTCCGGCACTGGTTGTTTTGTCCCTTTTTTTGATCCCCGCTTATGATAAGCTGGCAACTGTTTCCTGGTTCATGATCGCATTATTTTGTTTTCATTATATCAACCGGACATTTATTTTTCCTTTCCGTCTTCATACGAAAGGGAAAAAAATGCCACTGGTCATTGTTGCTTCGGGTATCTTCTTTAATCTCATCAACGGATTTTCTCTTGGCTATTTTTTTTCCCGTTATGCAACTTATACAAATGAATGGTTCACTGATATTCGTTTTATTACAGGACTTGTTATTTTTTTGGCTGGTATGCTGATCAACTGGAAGGCAGATAATATGCTTATTGGTTTACGCAAGCCCGGCGAAACACATTATGTCATTCCGGAAGGTTGGTTATTCAATAAGATCAGTTGCCCCAATTTGTTGGGTGAATTAATTGAATGGATGGGATTTGCACTTCTCTGCTGGAACCTTCCTGCCTTAACTTTTTTTATCTGGACGGCCGCCAACTTAATTCCCCGGGCATTATCACATCACAAATGGTATAAAGAAAAATTTAAAGAATATCCTGCCGTTAGAAAAGCCGTCATCCCTTTTTGGATATAACCCTGATTTCTTCAACGATTCCCGGTTTCGCATTGTCAACATTATTTTTTTTCTCTGTTCAATTCTATCCGGATTGAGCGTCACGAAATATTTGCCCCTCCTACCCTTTTTTCGGAGTTGAATGATATCCCGCATTTGTTAAGTAACTGTAAGATGACGAAAATCATATACCTGAACAATTGTATGCCGTAATTTGAAACTCTTTGACCCGTTTCTTAAAATAGTTTTTAACAATGAAACCAGGAATAAGTATTTCATTGGCCATCTTTTCATTTCTGTTATTACCTGCTATGAATGCCCAGGATTGTACCCGGGAAATCCTTGCACAAAAACCGGGGCAATGGAAAAAATCACCGGACTTTAGTCCCGGCATTCCCAAAGAAATATTAAGCAAAGCCAAAACGGTAGTGACCCCATTAAGCAAACTGTTTTTTGAAGTCTACCCGCAACCCCGGGGCTGCGAAGCCAGGTGGTATGAATCATACGGATCGGGAGCCTATGATATTGGCCTGGCGCAGTCCTATGAATTTATTTCCTACTTTTTAATGTATTACTGCAAGGGTAACACAAAAGATTTTTTCCTTGGTTCCGAAACAGATGACTGGATATACATCAGGGCAAATTATTGCGGTGCGCTAAATGATTTTCTAACGGTGAATGGGAAAAAATACTGGACCATAAAACGGCCAACTGAAGTGAAAGATGGCATGCTTTATTTTGAATATCCTTCTTCAGCAAGCAGTCCTGATATCAATGGCCTTTGGTTATATGCCTGGATGATCACTTACCCCGGTAAGCTTCCTTATATACCTGTAACCAGGAAAGAATATTTATTGGAGGCAAGGCAGGAAGTGGCTAAAACACAAACAGAAGTGATTGAAAATGTAAAAAGGTATACTACGATCCGCCCTGCTGCTGAACAGGAAGCTGCCAAACAAAAAGAAGTGGAATATTTAAAAAAGAGTTACCCTGATAACCCCCGTCGCTGGCAACGATACATTGAGGACTACCAGACCGATGAACAAAAACTGCAGGCGGCGATTAATAAAATGACGCAGCAATACCAGGCTACCCTTGCTATTATGAATAATTTGCTGCAGACCCTTTCAGAAGAGGAATTGCAGAAGCCTGCAATAGTAACAGTGATCGCTACTGCTTTCAAAGGGTTTGAAGATGATTTTAAAGAACGAAACGCAAATATGCTTATCCGGTGGAACCCGGAATATTTCAATAAAAAATTATCAAAGGCAGTTCCACAGTTCTTTACAGTCCTGGTAAGGGAAAACAGGAGAGATCTTCCTGCTGTGGAAATTACCCGCCTGTTCAAACAGAAATTCAGGTTTGAGGTTTTGTCGTCAATGCTGGGAAAATGATTCGGCGTTGCCAGAAAGAACTCATGTTTCGATTATCCGCAGCTTCGCATAATTCAGCATGATCTTTTTCTCCCCGTTATGCTCAAACTTTACAGTAGCGATGGGATTGTGTGCCGCGCCTTCTACTTTCATTACTTCGCCAAAACCAAACTTCTGGTGTTCTACTTTTTGCCCGGCTTGCAGATCAGAAGTATCGCTGGCCACAAAATCAGGCGATGGCACATGTTCTTTTACTTTTTGCGGTTGCCCTTTGGGTGGTAAATAAGAAGGCGTTGATCTGGCCACAGGCGGACCGGAGTTATAGTAGGTTCCTGACTGCTGGCTCACTTTTCCTGATTCACCATCATCAACATATTTCCCTTTCATTCTGTCAAAGGCGGAGCCCTTGCCCCACTTGCTGCCACCCACCTGGTTTTTAGCGCCACCGCCGGCAAAGCTTCTGTCCATATACTGTTCCGGGATCTCTTCTATAAAACGGCTTGGCTCATTCTGCACCAAACTGCCAAAGCGATACCGTGTATTGGCATAAGTGATCCAGAGCTGTTGCTTCGCCCTTGTTATCGCCACATAAAATAATCTTCTTTCTTCTTCCAGTTCTTCTCTTGTATTTATTGCCATGGCATTGGGAAAAAGCATTTCTTCCAATCCGGCTGCAAACACACAACTAAATTCCAGGCCTTTTGCAGCATGGATTGTCATCAGTTTCACCGTATCAGCATCCGGGTCTTTTTCATCAGCATCGGTCAGTAAAGTAATTTGCTGTAAATAAGAAGCGAGACTTTTATCTACCATTTCTCCGTCTTCGTTATCGGGACTTTCAGTCCATTCTTTAATGGAGTTTAATAATTCCTGAATATTCTCGTATCTCGCTACACCCTCGGTGCTTTTATCATTGAATAATTCTTTGATCAGGTTTGTTTGTTTGCCAACATGAAAAGCCACTTCATAAGCATTTTGTTTTGTCAGCATACTGGCAAAACTTTTTATCATGGTTACAAATTCTTCTATAGCAGCAAAGATCCCGGCCTTGAAACCAAATTTGTTTGCTTTTTCCAGCACTTCCCACATGCTGATATTGTTTTCGTTGGCAGATAAAACTAATTTATCAATGGTCGTTTTACCTATTCCCCTTGCCGGGTAATTAATGATACGTTTTAAAGCTTCTTCATCTTTTGGATTTACAATAATGCGGAGATAAGCAACAATATCCTTTACCTCTTTGCGCTGGTAAAAGCTGATGCCACCATAAATGGTATAGGCGATACCCATTCTTCTTAACGATTCTTCAAAAGCCCTGCTTTGGGCATTGGTGCGGTAAAGAATGGCAAAATCCTTATTGCTGTAATGGTTTCGGAGCTTTTGCTCCTGGATACTGTCGGCCACAAATTTCCCCTCATCATTATCTGTCATCGTCCTCACCAGCTTTATCTTTTCTCCTTCTGCATTTTCGGTGAATAGTATTTTTTCAATCTGGCTTTTATTGTTCTTAATTATTTCATTGGCCACATGCAGAATACTCTGGGTGCTGCGGTAGTTCTGTTCCAGCTTTACCACTTTTACTTCATCATAATCTTTTTGAAATTGCAATATATTTTCAATCGTAGCCCCGCGGAAACTATAAATGCTTTGTGCATCATCGCCTACCACGCAAACATTTTCATGCATGGCGCCGAGCAATTTAATGATTTCATACTGTGCCGGGTTAGTATCCTGGTACTCATCAATTAAAATATATTTGAACTTCCGCTGATACTTTGCCAGGCTCTCCGGAATATTTTTCAGCAATTCATAAAATTTCATCAACAGGTCATCAAAATCCATGGCCCCGTTTTTAAAACAACGTTTTGCATACGCATCAAATATCTGTGCAATAGCGGGACGGTTGCTGCGCATATCTTCCTGCTGGATGGCATAGTCATTCCGGTATTCCTCCGGTCCCACTAATGCATTTTTTGCTGCTGAAATTCTATTGTAAACAATATTGGGTTTGTAGTGCTTGTCATCAAGATTCAGTTCGTTAACAACTGTCTTCACTACAGCCTTTGCATCGTCTGTATCGTAAATGGTAAAGTTGCGGGGATAGCCGATCTTTTCAGCTTCAAAGCGGAGAATCCTGGCAAACACGGAATGAAAAGTACCGATGTATAAATTCCGGGCTTCATTATTCCCAAGGATCTTCTCCACCCTTTCTTTCATTTCTTTGGCAGCCTTATTAGTAAATGTAAGTGCAAGGATATTGAAAGCATCAACACCGTTTGCCATCAGGTGCGCCACCCTGGTAGTAAGAACTTTTGTTTTACCGCTGCCGGCCCCGGCCACAATCATCAACGGGCCGTTTATATGGAGAGTTGCCTCTTTCTGACGGTCATTCAGCCCCTGCAAATAATCAATCATGGGCACAAGGTACGAAGCCTGCAGGGAAGGAGTTTCAACCATCCTGTTTAAAGATTGGCAGGCACTGACCCGGCGGTGACAAGCGCTAATTATTGAAGCTTTCTCTTATCAGATATGCGTACATTTATTCACAAAATCTTTCAATCATGAGGTATAATTCAAAAATCCTGGCTGGGCTGGTATTGTTATCTGCCATTGTAGGGTCCTGTAATAATAATAAAAACAAAACAGCTGAAACGGACAAAACAGAAAATACCGGAAACGAAGTGGCTGGCTATGATACCAGTTTTGTGGTAGAAGCAGAATCTTTTGCTGATTTGCAGGTACTCCGCTACCAGGTGCCCGGATTTGCAGGTTTAAGTCTTCAGCAAAAGCAATTGGCTTATTATTTATACGAAGCTGCTTTGTGCGGCCGTGATATTATTTACGACCAGAAAAGTAAATATGGCCTCCTTCTCCGTAAAACACTGGATAATGCTTACGCCACTTATAAAGGTGACACAACTTCCGCGGACTGGAAAAAATTTACAGAATATTGTGGCCGGGTATGGTTCAGTAACGGCAACCATCACCATTATGGTAATGAGAAATTCATTCCGGCTTGTTCATTTGATTATTTCTCCTCCGTGGTAAAAAGCTGTGATACATCTTCCCTTCCCCGGGAGGCCGGGGAAACCGTGCAGGCTTTTTTAAACCGCATCAACCCCATTTTGTACGATCCGGATGTAGAACCCAAAGTGGTGGACCAGCGGCCTGATATTGATAATGTAGTAGCTTCTTCAGTTAATTTTTATGAGGGGGTCACTCAAAAAGAAGTAGATAGTTTTTATGCAAAGTTTCCGACAGAAGCCAAACAACGTTCATGGGGGATCAACAGCAAGACCATGAAAGATAACGGTAAAGTTGTAGAGAAAGTCTGGAAGGTCGGCGGGATGTATTCCGCTGCTATCGAAAGAATTGTTGGGTGGCTTGAGAAGGCAGCCGGGGTGGCAGAAAATGCAGAGCAGAAAAAAGCATTGGAATTACTGGTACAGTATTATAAAACAGGGGACCTGGCCACATTTGATGATTACAGTATTGCATGGGTAAATGATATCAACAGCCGGATAGATGTAGTGAATGGTTTCATTGAGGTTTACCTGGATGCTATTGGTAAAAAAGGAAGTTTTGAAAGTGTGGTGTCTTTAAAAGATCTGGAAGCCACCAAACGCATCAAGGCCATTGCCGATCAGGCGCAATGGTTTGAAGATAATTCACCGCTTATGCCCGAACATAAAAAGAAAAATGTAAAAGGGATCACGGCAAAAGCTATCACGGTTATTGTCCAAAGTGGTGATGCAGCTCCTGCTTCATCTATTGGCATCAACCTGCCAAATGCAGAATGGATAAGGAAAGATCATGGTTCAAAATCAGTTTCTCTCAGTAATATTATTTATTCATACAATGTTGCAGGCGCCAAAAGCGGTTTGCTGGATGAGTTTGCATTGAATGACACCGTAAAACTGAGAATGAGAAAATGGGGAGCACTTGCTGCCGATCTTCATACGGATATGCATGAATGTATCGGGCATGCTTCCGGTCAACTAAACCCGGGAGTGGAAACAACTGATAAAACACTGAAAAATTATGCCTCTTGCCTGGAAGAAGCAAGGGCTGACCTGGTAGCGCTTTATTATATACTTGATCAAAAACTAATTGATATTGGCGTTGCTCCTTCGATGGAAGCTGGCATGGCTGAATATGATAACTATATGATGAATGGCCTGATGACACAGCTTACCCGGCTGAAACCCGGAGACCAGGTGGAAGAAGCACATATGCGCAACCGGCAATTAAATGCAAAATGGGTGTTTGAAAAAGGAAAGGCTGATAAAGTTGTTGAGATGGTGAAAAACAACGGCAAAACGTATGTACGGATCAACGACTACAAAAAATTGCGGGAACTGTTTGGCCAGTTATTGAGGGAGATCCAACGCATCAAATCAGAAGGCGATTTTAACGGTGGAAAAAGCCTGGTGGAAACTTATGGCGTAAAAGTTGATGCTGCCCTGCATAACGAAGTATTGCAGCGTTATAAAAAATTAAATGTAAAACCCTACCGTGGCTTTATCCAGCCTCAACTGACAGCGGTGATGGACGGAGATAAAATAACTGATGTAAAAGTGGAATACCCGCAGAGTTTTTTTCAGCAGATGATCGGGTATGGCAAAAAATATTCTTTTCTTCCAATTAAAAATTAACAATAATGAAAAACATTCTTTTTTCTTTTTTATTCATGCTGCTGCTGCTTGCTTCCTGCGGAAACAAGAAAAAATCTTCAGCAACAGATACTAAAGATACAGCCGCCATGAAACCAGTTGTAGTAGATAATACTCAAAAAGTAACTTACAAATCAGCCACTTATTATGCCGGGAGGGTTGATTTTTATTTCCAGGATGAAAGTGGCGGCGAAGTAGTGGTCGGCATTAGCAACCTGCCTGAAGACAGCGGTGCTGTTTATCCAGGCTATTTACTTGAATCAGACGAAAATTTAGAGGGCCTTCCCGGCGAAAATCCGGTCATGGTGGGCAAGTCCTTTCTGTTGATAAAAAATGCAGCTGGTGAAGTAAGAGAAATAAAACCGGCTAATTAATCAAAAAGAAAACAGCCCCAAGAGCTGGCCTGAAGGAATTTAAAAATATCCTGTTTCAACGCATGGGGAGTTCATTTTTATTGCCCGGGATGATAAATCTTTTCTGCTGTACGTAATACTTCCTGCTTATCCAGTGTCATGTGCTTGGTTTGCTGGTTTTGAAACATCGTCATCTGGTCTTTAAAATGGAGTGAATCAGGATGCATGGAAGCACCGAAAGTATTCACCGATTCAATAATGGGTAAGCTGCCATCTTTCGGATAACGTACAAAACAGATATACGCATCACCCCCGGTCACTTTTCGCATTCCATTTTTATAGGGTTCAGAGAATGTCGGCGTCAGTACATCAGGAAAACCCCAGGCCGGGCGGGCATCATCACCTCGTACTAATTTTTGAACATCTCCGAGTACCAAATCTGCTTTACCAAAATTCTTCATCATGTGATCATAGACATATTGAAAGGTTTCAACGGCTTCCGCTTTGCTGATCTTCCTTGAAGGAGTTCCTTTTAATTTGTCAGCAAGGTAATAGTAGGTAATTATAAAGATAGCAGCGCCCTTGCTGTTAGCTGTTGCTTTTTTATCCCAGCTTTGAAAATTAGTAATTACTTCTTTCAGCGCAGGAAATTCAACAATATTAAGGTTAAACATACTGTCAATGCTATAAGTATATTGTAATTGTTGGGGCAACTGTTGATCAAATTTGATCCGCTTGAATGTATTGTAATCGATTTTGCCGGTATTGTATAGCAATTCTGTTACCCGTTTGCTGCGATTATTATGGTAAGTTTCAAAACCATCATTTTTATCAAATTTATTTCTGTCCAGGTTATACGCAGGTTCAGTAGCTAAAAAAGGAGAATGATTGGTATTAAACATGTAGCCCGATGGGGGATTGATGTATTGAGGTAATTCTGTAATCGGTTTAAACCCGGTCCAAAGGGTAGCAGATGTATTTCCGGGTACAGTACTTTTCCAATGATAGGCCGTATCAGGATTGCGTCTCGGCATTTTTCCATTACTGATATAAAAGATCGTATCATACCTGTCGGCATACATCATGTTGAACATCGGCAGGCTCATCATGCTAACGGCCTTGTAGAACTCTGTAAAATTTTTTGCTTTATTCATCCTGTACCATTCTTCCAGTGCCTTTATATCCATCGTGGCCGGGAGGCGGATGGAAAATACACCCCTGCCTGTTTTTAATGTGGCCCCGTATTTACTCCAGTATATTTTTTTGCTGATGGTAATGGGAATTCCTTTTACATGCAGTTTTGCTTTATCTTCTTCAAGTTCGATCCATTGTCCGTCGAACTTGTATTGATTTTTATTGACAGGATTCATTTCAAGCTGATAGATATCTAATTTATCCTGGTAATTGTTGGTATGTGCCCAGCCCAGGTTTTCATTCGTGCCATGAAATATCAAACAGCCCCCCGGAAACAAACCGCCGAGCATATTCCATCCCTGTTCGCTTTGCACATGCGCTTCGTAAAAAGCAACAGGACCTGTATTGGGTTGATGCGCATTGATAGCAAGAAATGATTCCCCGGTTGTTGTTTTTGCTGAGTTCATAGAAAAAGAATTCGAACCCTGGGGATTGAAACCAGGCAGCGTAGCTATTTTGCCGCCGAGTATCTGGGGCAATGCATCATCAACGCCGCAAAAAAGGCTGATGGAAAAAACTACTGCCGTTATATATTCTTTTTCATCAAAAGGAAAAGCTTTTTTGTATTTAACCTCCTTCGGATGAGCTTTTGCATATGCATTCAACCCTTGTATATATCCATTTATCAACGCAACAAAATCCGTGCTGAGTGTGCTCCATTGTTCTTCCACCGTTTTTCTGATACGCAAAAGTTTAATAACATAATCAGCCTCTGCTCCTTTTTTACCAAGACCTGTTCCCAGTTTTGCTTTGCCACTCAGCACCACTAACTGTAATGTTTCAAAGTCATCTTCGGCATGTGCCCAGGCCAACCCATAAGCTACTTCCGGATCTGTGGGTGCAAAAATATGAGGTACTCCGAAACTATCACGGGCGATGCTGATGTTGGAGGGGTTGATCTGGGCTGATGCCCCGGGACCTGCGAGCAGGAAAAAAATAAGTATCTTTTTCATACTGAAAAGTAAATAAATCCTACAAGCTTATCAACACAGACTTGTCTGCCGGCAGGCAGGGTTTATGAGTAACAGAGCCTCACAGAGAACCCCTGTGTAACCCATCTTCTCCGTTCCTCACCCGCATAAGGTGGGACAAGTTGTGTTGAAAATTACTTCTTCCGCTTACTTTGCAAATATTTTTCGTAAATAATCGTCCCCATCGGCTTTTTAAACACTTTACTCTCTATCCAGGAGATAATATCGAGGTAAGCAAAGGCCCTCGTTTCATAGCGGTTCTTTTCAAGATGCCTGATACTGTGGAGGAATTTTTCCAGCCCCGGTTTCAGTTGCCGCGGCGATAAGGGAATAGATTGACGGAGGAATTTAAACATGGCTTCTTCCACGACGGTCAGGTTTTGCATACGGGCCATAAAACGGTAGACCGATTTGCTGAGTGATTCCATCAGCATATCATTACCCAGTTCATAATGCGCCAGCAGGTGCAGTACGCGGGCATAGCATTGCAGGTCGTAGCGCAGGTCGGTTTTTTCATTGATGATCTTTTGCAGGTAATCAATGCAGGTATTGTGATCACCACTTCCGAAATACAGCATCGCGATCTTGTAATTCAACACCAGGATACGGTGACGGTCAACAAAGAGGTGGTACTGCTCCATTTTTTCTTCTATAGCAGGAACCAGCAGTAACCCTTCTTTGAAACTACCCTGCATAAAATGCCGGTTGATCCCGGCAATGCTGATATAGATAAAGGCCTGCATGCGGAAGTTATCATTGTCTTTTACCCTGTCCGTTTTGGCAAATTGTTCAAAGCGTTTCAGTGTTTTTTCAAATGCGTAGTGGTTGCGCAGGTCAAAATGTGCATTCAATAAATTATGCAGCCCTTTGATATAATGCCCGGTTTCCACCCGTATCATCAGCGGCTGTTCATCAAAGAGGTCAACCCATTTTTGTGTGTGACGGTAATACTGCAAAAAATCCTGTCTTATGAAAGCATACCAGCTGATGCTCTGGCACAGGTACAGCCGTTCATAAAAACCGGTCTGCTCCCATGCATCAACAGGCAGGTTTTCTTTCATAAAGACCCGGATATCTTTTTCATCTTCTTCATTGCGGGCATGACCATGCTGTATATACCAGCTGTAGAGCTGCAGGGCCAGGTTGGATAGCTTTGCCACTTTATCGATATGCCCGCTTATTTCATTGGCTTCATTCGATAATTCTTCAGCCCGGGTTTGCTTACTGCGGGTAATGTGGAGATTCTCAATTCTTTTTTCCAGTGCAATGGCCTGCGGTAAAAAATTAAATTTTTGGTTGACCTTCGCTGTTTCTTTTACTTTCTCCAGTATCCGCAGGCTTTGATGAAACAATCCTTTCTTATAAAGGATATGGGCATAGTCAAACTGTTCGTTCAGTTGCAGGTCAAGGCTGTCGGAGCTTTTCAGCAGGCGCAGACTGGCCAGTAGCTGTTTGTATAAATGTGTTTTCAGGTTAGATAATTGTGGCTTGCTGAAATCCTGCATTTTTTTTAGCAGTTTTTTTTCATCATAATCTTTTTGTTTATCCAGTGCATCAAACAGCCGGACGATCTTAAGGTCTTCCTTGCCGGAACTTCTTTTGATGTAGAGTTTAAAATGTCTCTTTTCCGCTTTTTCAAGCGACTTGATGAGCTGAAATAATATGTCGGTGGACCGGGTGGGCATCATGATTTATTTTGGCTGAAACCTGCTGCCAGAAAGGGTTTTACGAGCAGCCTATTCCTTTAGGCATAATGAAATGATGCCGGATATGGTTTCGGGAACAAGACGCTGCTGTTTACTTTTATACAGAAGCTCTATTCATACAGCAGCGATCGTCAGAGGCAGGTCAAAATTACAACTTAATGACTAAAAAGCTACAGGAGCTGCAAGCAGGTACCACACGAATAATTTTCATATGGCAAGCAATCGTTAGAGGCCAGTCCGTTTCTACGGAAGGGCCTTTTTTAAAAATCAGAAATAAAGAATAAGGAATAAAAAATAAGGAAGGATGTGGGAATGCTTCGATCCCTGATACCTAATTAACTATTCCTCCAATTATTTATCTTCATGGCATAAAAATTCATTATGGCAATCCGCATTTTCATCACCGGGGGCACTTTTGATAAAGAATACAATGAATTGACGGGCCAGCTTTTCTTTAAAGACACTCATATGAATGAGTTGCTGGAAAAAGGACGGTGCAAGGTGCCGGTTGAAATCAGAACATTAATGATGATTGACAGCCTGGAGATGACAGGCCATGACCGGGAACTGATAGCCCACCAGTGTAACCAATGTGAAGAAAATAAAATCATCATCACACACGGCACTGACACCATAAGTGAAACGGCAAAACTGCTGGCGGAAAAAGTAAATGGGAAAACAATTATTCTCACCGGTGCGATGATACCCATCAAGTTCGGTAGCTCCGATGGTTTGTTCAATCTTGGCAGCGCATTGGCCTTTGCGCAAACATTACCTGCGGGAGTCTATATTGCTATGAATGGCCGTTATTTTACCTGGGATAATGTTCAAAAAAACAAACAAACCGGTGTGTTTGAAGAAATCAAATAATTGCACCGGCAGCTTACAGACTCTGTTAAAATCTTTACTATAACATTGTTTCCGTTGTTAAGAATAATGCACATGGATAATGACATTTTATCTTATTCCGAACAGCCTGAACTCATGCCATTTTTCCATCAATCACTTTGTCTATGCCATTATTTATGTTATTGCCTGCAAACTAAAAAAGATAATGAAAAAATTTTATGCGGTGATTAATCTATTGAATAAATATGATAGCTGCTTCTTAAAACATGGAAGCCGGGAGTTAATAGTCTTAATATCTTTTTTGTCTGCCAGTTATAAAAAAATATTTGATATCCCAAACCTGCAATAATTCATTCCTGTAGCTGCAGTTACTACATAAAATTTTATTCTTTTTTGCAGGATTGACATCAAAAAAAATTATTTCCCGTTTTAATTTCATTTATATGATATCCGTCATATAAATTTTTAATGCCGGTCATGGAATTGTCATGTCTGCGTTAATAGCTTGCGCTCCGATTTCAAAAATTAATTGATTAAATAATAATATTTCTCAACCTAAAACTCGTTTTATGAAACATTTCAAAACAAAATATGTTTGGGTAATTACAACCATTATATTGGCAGTTGGTTATGTAGTTAGCTGTACAAAAGATGACCAGATATTGGATACTCCCAAACCGATTAACAGTTCTACCGACCTTGTTTCGATAAAAGTTACAACAGCTCCAACCATAGACGGAACGATTGATGCCATGTGGGCAAATAGTCCAATACTTCAATTCAGTACTGCTGTTCCCGAAGTAACAGGAGATGTTTTCAGGGGGTATACCGGTAATATTATTCCCTCTGTAAAGATGAGATCTGCTTATGATGACAATAATATTTATTTCCTGGTAGAATGGGCTGATCCTACTGAATCTTTAAGACGCAATCCCTGGTATTTTGATCCCACTACCCAAAGATGGGCCCAGGAAAGCGGAACTTTTGGATTCACCAGTTCCCCATACAGACCGCCATTTTATGAGGATAAACTTGCTATGCTCTGGAATATTAATAACTCTGTTAGTGGATGGAACAATGGCACTTGTTACAAATCATGCCATACTGGTTTACCGGCATTAGATGGATCAAGCCGGCACTATACCAATTTCCCATCAGAAAAAATTGACATGTGGCATTGGAAATCTGTAAGGGGTGGTGTTAACGCAGGTTTTCAGGTTCACGACCAGGTCCAGAATAACAGCTATCCAAATGGCAGAACCTCAGATGCCGGAGTCGAAGTATACCAGAATAATACCCAAAACCTGGTTATTACCGGTTCTTCTCCGGCTGTTACAGTGGCTGTTCCTAAATATGTAATTCCCGGTAAAACTAATTATTGGTGGATTTATAATTCAGAATTTACTGGCGGTACTGCAAAACAGGTGATGGCAGTTAATGCAAACGGGGTGCTTACATTAAATGATGCTACAACTATAGATCCAAATGTTGGTACTGACTATCAAAGAATCGGCACATATGGTTCTGGTGGTATAGGACCCAAAGCAATACCCGGTCTCACTCTCAATGCTTCTTATGCCGGTAGTATGGGCGATATTACCTGTAAAACTACTTATACCGGTAGTGGCTGGATAATAGAAATCACAAGAGCGCTCAATACGGCAGACGCAGTTAATGATATTAGTTTTAAATCTCCGGATGGCTCTTTGAATGACCAGTATTTTGGATTTGCCATTTTTGAAAATGCACAGATTGCTCACTCTATTAAACCTAACCTGGTTTTGAAATTTAAAAAATAGATGGTAAGATTTGTTTCTGAAAACCTAAAAACTAAAATCATGTTACACCATAAAATAATAATTGGGTTTTTGGCCGGCTTTACCATGCTTTTGCTCATTGGTTGCTACAAAGACAAAACTATCCTTTTTGATACCGGTGAGGAGATAACAAGGCCGGTAAGTTTTGCCAGTGACATTGTTCCCATTTTCAGCAGCAGTTGTAATAGCAGCGGATGCCACAGTGCAGGCAGTAAATCACCTGATTTATCAATTGCCAATGCATACGCTTCGCTTTCGAATGGGGGGTTTATTAATACCGGCGATCCGCAATCCAGCGAGTTGTATCTGTGGATGACCGGCAAAAAAGGAACACCCATGCCTGTTAACGGAGTAAATAAGGATTTTAATGCACTTGTACTAGCATGGTTAAAACAAGGTGCTCTAAACAATTAAACTAAGTATTATGAAAAGGTATAAAAATATATTACTGTTTTTGTCGGTTTGTTTTCTTGCAGGTGGTTTGTTTGCCCAGGATGCACCGGAAGCAAACACTTCAAAAAAAACAAAGCCTGTTAAAAACACTTTTGGAAGCGTCTGGTTAATGGATAACCAGACAGTAATAGTGCCTGTAAAAGGTACCCTTGAAATGGACATCCAGCACCGGTTTGGAACGGTAGAGAAAGGGAAGAAAGATGTGTGGGGAATCTTTGCTCCTTCCAATATCAGGATAGGTCTTAGTTATGCCCCAATCAACAAATTGTTTGTTGCTGCCGGAATAACAAAAGAAAGGACCCAGATTGACTTTAGTGCAAAATATGCATTGTTTCAGCAAACCGCGGGTAAAACACCTTTAAGTGTTACCTACTTTGGTAACCTAGTAATTGATGCCCGGGATAAAAGTCATTTCCGGGAAAGTGTTCACCGCTTTTCCTATTTCAACCAGTTGATTGTTGCACGAAAGATAACTGACAGGTTCTCTGCCCAGGTAGCTCCGAGCTTCTCCTGGTTTAATAATGTGGAGGCTTATGTAGACAGTAAGGGACAAATACGGAAAAAAATGGAGAATGGCCACCTGGCAATATCAGTACTCGGCAGATATAAAATAACTGAAAAGTCTTCCATTATTGCCGGATACGACCAGCCGCTGACACAACATACTATCAACAATCCACATCCTAATATTTGTTTTGGTTTTGAAACTACCACAAGCTCACATGCTTTCCAGGTATTTGCGGGTAACTATTACAGCATAGTGCCCCAGAGTAATAATGTTTTTAACAGGAACGACTTTCGGGATGGTCAGTTCTTAATTGGTTTTAATATTACACGACTATGGAATTTTTAATACTTTAACGTATTAAATACTCTTACTTAAAATTTGTTTCGTAGAAAGTATAATTATAAGCCCACCCATTTTTATGGGTGGGCTATATTAATCTCCATCAGGTATTGCTATCTTCGGCAAAAACAAATTATTTTTCCGTCTGTTTTCAATACTTTAGTTTCTATATATGGATAATAATTTTTTTGCCTACCTGCAACTGCTTGAATTAATGGCTTTTTTTTCGGCCTATCCATTACTTTATGCTATTATTAATGTAATTGCCGGTAATTCAAAAAAAGAAGTATTAAAAAAACTTCCTTCCTTTCAGCCCTATGCCTATGCACTGGTGGGTTCCTTGTATCTTGGACTTCAGCTAAAAAATTTATACCCTGATTATTCTATTGAAAACATAAGCGCCTCTGTTCAACAACCCTTTTTAACAATATGGGCTTTGCTTTGCCTTCTTTTCTGGATCCCGGCCCTGGCCAAAAAACCTGTTATCAGCCTGTTACATAGTTTCGTTTTCTTCTTCTTTTTGTTAAGGGATTTATTTTCACAGTTATTTGGATCAACTACAGACAAGAATATCTTAAGAAATGAAATGAAGGTATATACGGATAGCCTGCTTTTAAACCTTGGGGCATTTTCTATTATAGTAATATTATCTTTGCTGTTTACCCGTTATAAAAAACGATTAAATCACTGAACCTGTAATTAGTAATCTCCGGCTGCAGTTTTTTCGCATAATCCTACCTGCGTTTATGCAATCAGTAGCTGGGTATCACACCCTTATGTGATCATAATTTTATCGTCCAGTGATTTATATCACATTAATTTTTGATAAAAGTCATGAAACCTTTATTCTGCAGGAAATAGCTTTACACCGTCAATTTTTAGTTAATTATTCATCTTAAAATACTTTTTATGAAATTGTTTAGTAACAAAACACTGATGATATTGCTGATCCTGGTCAGCGGGTATGGATACATTGTAAGCTGCACACGGGATAATGACAGGCTTGTGCCCATTCAGTTAACCCAACCATTTGTTCCCAACAGGGGCACTAATGTACATCTTCCGGGAAATATGACAGCCGGTAATCCTGCTGAATGGAAGATGGATAAAGCTCACTCCAGTGTGCTTTGGACAACAAGTTATGTTGGAGCATCCGGCCTGCTTACTGGTCGTTTCAACCAGTTTGGCATGAATGCTGTAAATACAGCAGATCAATTAAATTATGTTACAACAGGCCAACCATTGAAAGATAGTAGTTGGGCTTTTTATGAGGCTGATCCATCCAAAACCTATTTTAATGGTTATGTGCAGATCAATACTTCCAATACCGGTGAGCCTGGCCGTGATGCAGGTTGTAATATTGCAGGCATGGGTACTGTTCCGATCGTTGCAGGAACTCAAAATCTGACTTTTCCCAATCTTGCAAAGATTAAATCCACCAAAGTTGAATTCGACCTGGCAAGTAATGGGTATATCGTAACATTGGATCTTACCTACCAGGGTAAATTAGCAACTCCGCTTACTAAATCTATTGTAGGTAAACTTAGTTATGTTACTATGGCCACTATCGCAACGGCTACTCCTTATAAGGTATTTGGACTTCAGTTAAAATTCCAATTCAACTGCCGTGATTATGGTATTACCAGTACCAGTATTGCAGATAAAATTGATATTGAATGCAATATGAATTTCCATAATAAATAATCACTCAAAAAATACAAATATGAAACGTTTATTAATAATATATACCGGTTTGATACTATCCCTTGGAATCGGCTTGTCCGGTTGTTATAAGGATGTCATCAAGCCAGATTTGCCCGTAGATCCGAATGCACCGCCCAAACAGGTAAGTTATAATGATGAATTAAAGCCCTTGTTTGCTGCAAAATGTACTGATGCCGGTTGTCATGTATCAGGGGCTCATAAACCATACCTGACCCCGGATATTTCGTATCAGCAAATTGTAAATGGAGGCTTTGTAAATCTTCTTTTGCCCAAACAGAGCAGGTTATATGAAATGATTAATGGAGAAATGCAACAATATATTTCCTCCGCTGCTGACCGGCAAAAAGTGTATGACTGGATAAGAAATGGGGCTCCTAATAATTAACTGACTTTAAAAATTAAATCAAATGAAACTTAAAATATATAAAAAAGCAAAAAGTTGGTTAAGGGCGGCATCTCTCCTACCTGTGTGTATGCTGCTGCTGAATACAACTTTGCGGGCACAGGTTGACAGCACGGCGGTAGCTGAAACACCAGCTGCACCTGCCAAAGTCAAACCGGTAAAAAACACATTCCAAAGTATTTGGATCAGCGACAACCAAACCGTCATGGTACCTGCTAAAAAAACATTGGAAATGGACATCATGCACCGTTTCGGTACCTGGAATAAAGGATACCAGGATTTTTGGGGATTTTTTGCCCCTTCTAATATCAGGTTGGGAGTAAGTTATGTTCCAATAGATAGATTGAATGTCGGCATTGGATTTACAAAGACAACGGCTGCTGTTATACCGCAGGCAGGCACATCCTCTGTTTCAGGTCCGTTGTGGGATGGAAGTTTGAAATATTCAATCATCACACAAACAAAAGGCAAATACCCGGTTAGCGTAAGCTATTATGTAAATGCATCCTATAACACGAAGAAAGATTTGAATAATGAAATTTACAGGTACTGGAGTGACCGGCTTTCTTATTTCCATCAAATACTGATAGCCAGGAAAGTCACCGATAAGTTATCTGTCCAGGTAGCACCGGGTCTTTCACATCATAATGCCGTAAATGGTTATTACACCAAGCTGAACGATTCAACCCTGAAAATCAACCGTTCGATGGAATTCGAGCACTTTGCTGTTGCGTTTTCCGCCAGGTATAAAATAACTAATGTTACTTCCGTGATGATTAACTATGATCAGCCTATTACCAAACATGCCACGAAAAACCCAAATCCAAGCCTTTCAATCGGAGTAGAAATGAATACAAGCAGTCACTCCTTTCAACTGTTTATTACCAATTTTTATTACCTGAACCCTGCTATAAATAATATGTACAATAGCAATAATCCGTTTACATATACTGATAAATCAATAACTGATGATCCTGCCACAGCTATTAACGAAAGCAAAGTAAAAGGGGGCAGATTCCTGATCGGCTTTAATATTACAAGACTCTGGAATTATTAACCAGTGAAATTTTTTGACACAGGTGATGTTACTAAGGCAGATTAATAAAAACCCCAGGTGAAATTAACCCCGGGGTTTTTTAATTTTAACATTGAAATCAAAATCACATCATACAGGAATGCTGCTGAACAGACATTATTTATGAAACAAGGGACATTTAACAGATTTCTTAATATTTATTATGCAACAGCATTCCTCAGCCTTTTGTTTTTCTTTGCTTGCTCCAATTCAGAAACATCCAAAAAAAACCATCAGCAGGAACAAATAATGCCAGTGACAATTCCTGGTAATTATAAAAAACCCCCTTCCGGCTACAGCGATTCTATAATCATTTCGGGTAAATCTGCTGTTTTTTATAATGCTGATTCATTACAACTGGAAAAAATTAAAGTAATTACTGATAATATGGTCTATGAAAACAATATTCATGATTGCTTTTACCAGATGAGAAATGCCAGGATGGTTTTAAAAAAATACTGGCCGAAAATACACATTACCGAAACTTCCAAAATCCGCTATCTGGTATTTGTAGAAGACGATAAAAGTAAAATCTATATTGACCTGGACATCCAAAATGATCAGTGCGGTATTTTTTTGTTTGACCCCGGGAAAAAACCCCAATTTGTGGATATGACAAATATTGATACCGAGCTGGGATTATATTTCACTAAATAAATTGGAATTACATTGGTACACAAACAATCGTATACGCTACACAATAACCCTTATCATTGACACAACTGATTAAAATCATGTATCTAATGTGCAACCATCAATTTAAATAAAACATCCTCATAATACCTTGTGGGCTGAACTACAAAGTTGTTATTTATTCGTCATACCATTTAAAAAATAAAAATATACGATATGAAAAAAAAGTTTATTACAACCATTGTTTTTGTTTTTGCAGGAATGTTTATGTTTGGTATTATTTCAGGATTTAAGCCACTTACTGAGAAAAAACCCTGGCCGGTACCGGACAAAGATAAAAACATGAGAAACCCGGTAGCCTCTAATGCTGAATCAATTGCTGAAGGGAAAGCATTATATTCAACGCATTGTAAATCCTGCCATGGCACAAAGGGTCTGGGTGACGGCCCCAAAGCTGCCCAGTTAAAAACCGAAGCCGGAGATTTTTCAAAAGCCGACTTTCAGTCCCAAACCGATGGTGCTATTTTTTATAAAACATCCGAAGGCCGTGATGATATGCCCGGTTTCAAAAAGAAAATACCGGATGCTGATGAAAGATGGAGTATTGTGAATTTTATGAGAACGCTAAAAAAGTAGCCGCTGATAAATCTTCTTGGCTAAAGACCGGTTGTCACTGTCACAACCGGTCTTTATATTTTAAACCCTGTTGTAAAAATCATGACAAAAATCATATTACATATTGAGTAAGATAATTCTGCGCTTGTAAATCTCAGCTTACTTTGTGACATTATATCAATTCAGTACTTTTATTTATGGAACAACCACAAAATACCCCAACAAGGAAAAAATTTTTGTTATGGGGAGCCGCTATAATTTCTTCTGTTGCTTTCTTCAAAATTTTTACCGGTTCAAAAAAAACCTTACTCAAAAAGGACAGAAGTGAACTTAAGACAGTAAAAATGTTAACACAGGATGGCCGTCTGGTGGAAATTGACAAAAATCGGCTGACTTCTTCCGGTAAAAAAATTACTGATGAAGAATTGCAGCGATGGATAAATAAATAAGCCTGCTAAACTCAAAATATATCAATAATGAGCTGTAATTGTAACAAAGAAGAATGTAGCAATAATAATTCCAGGAGGGAATTTCTTCTCACGGGTCTGCTGGCAACTGTGGGTGCTGCCGTTGGGTGTAGCGATAAAAAAACGCCTTTCACTGCGGAAGAAAACGTGGCTCTCAGCGGTGAAAAAGTAAAACTATTATCTGTTGACGGAGAAATTATTGAAATTGATAAAGCCTTTTTAAAACCAGTGCCGGATCTTCCTCATATCTCTAACAGTGAAGAAAGAAAAGGCATGGCGGGGAAAAGTTTTGTCATGGTCATTGATCTTTCCCGCTGCAAGAATTTAAAAAAATGCCAGAGTGCATGCAATCATATGCACCATGTACACCCGGGTCAAAACTGGATAAAAGTTTATGGTATGGAAGATGCGGATCATACCGCTCCTTACTGGCAACCCACTACCTGCATGCATTGCGATGAACCTCCCTGTGTAAAAGTTTGCCCCGTGGATGCAACATTTAAAAGACAGGATGGAATTGTTTTAATAGACAGTGATCGTTGTATTGGTTGTCGTTTTTGTATGGCCGCCTGTCCATATTCTACAAGAGTATTTAACTGGGGTGACCCTGAAGTGCCCAAAGAAATTGCAGAACAGGATTACTCCTGTGAAACCAGTTTGCCTCAAAAAAAAGGAACCGTGGGTAAATGCGATTTCTGTCCCGACATGACCCGAAAAGGGCAATTGCCGCATTGCGTATCGGCCTGTCCCAATGGTGTTTTTCTTTTTGGTGATATGAATGAAGATTCTGTAACCAATGGCGCTGAAACATTCCGGTTCAGTGAACTTATCAAAGAAAAGGCCGGTTATCGTTTAATGGAAGATCTTGGAACAAAGCCAAGAGTTTATTATTTACCTCCCGTCAACCGCAACTTTCCTTTTGAATCAGGCCTTGAAAACGAAAATGAAGCGGACAAAAAAATTAACTTTAAATAAGCGATCGTGGAAAACACAACTGTATCAACTAGCGAACAGAAGATAATTCAGGACCTGCTTCCCCAAAAATTCGGAAGAAGGGGAAAAATCTGGACCGGCACATTGATATTGATCTGCCTCATCGGTGCCTTTGCTTATTACCGGCAATTAAAAAACGGACTGGAAGTTACCCATATGAGAGATTATGTTTCCTGGGGCATTTATATTTCCAACTTTGTTTTTTTTGTTGCCATCAGCCTGGTAGGTTCGCTGATCACTGCCATTTTCCGGTTGGCTAAAGTGCCCTGGCGCACACCGCTGACACGGATATCCGAAATCATCGCTGTGTCAGCCATAACATTCGCTTCCCTGATAATTATTGTAGATATGGGTCGCCCCGAGCGACTTCTTAACCTGTTTACACACGGCCGTATACAGTCTCCCATTATGTGGGATGTAATCGTAATCGGTACTTATTTCTGCATCAGCCTCTTTCTGTTATACATTACGCTACTGCCAGATATCAGGATTATGATTAAGGCAAAAAATATACTGGGCAAGCCATTTTCCAAACTGTACCGCTGGCTGGGTTCATTCTGGAAAGGCACTGCATCGCAGGAAAAGATCAGGGACAGGTCAATAACCATTCTTTGTATTGTAATTATCCCGGTGGCCTTTTGTATCCACACCGTTACATCCTGGTTATTCGCCACCACCTACCGGCCTGGATGGGACAGCACCAATTTCGGCGCTTATTTTGTTTCGGGAGCTTTTTTAGTTGGTGCGGGAGGGGTAGTAGTTGCCATGTATGTTTTTCGCCGGGCTTATAAGCTGGAAAATTATATTACAGATAAGCACTTTGAAAAAATGGGAAGAATATTGGTACTGCTTGCCCTTCTTTATCTCTATTTTAATGTGAATGAATACCTGGTTCCTGCATTCAAAATGAAAAAGCCTGAACAGGCTCATTTAACTACATTGTTTGCCGGTGAATATGCTCCTTTATTCTGGTTTGCCATATTGGTAGGGATGATTATTCCTATCATTATTATTCTGTTTAAGAAAGGAAGAAAACCTTTACCAATGTTTATTGCCGGTGTAATGGTGGTGGTGGGTGCCTGGTTCAAACGTTATCTTATTGTAACACCAACTTTGCTTCATCCGTTTCTTCCTATGCAGGATGTACCGGAAAGTTACCATCATTATTTTCCGAGTTGGGAAGAGTGGGCTATTGCGGCGGGTTCGCTGGCTGGCGCATTGCTGATCATAACTTTTTTTGCAAGAGTGTTCCCTGTTGTTTCAATTTATAAAACGTTAACTGATGAAAAGGAAGTACAACCTAAAGTATAGCATCTTACTGTTGGCAGCTTTTTTTGCCGGAGTGATCAATATATTGGCACAGGATTCTACCAAAAAAGAACTGATCGTTAACATTGGTTATTATATGACCAATAACAAAATGATTTACCTAATCGTTAATACAAAAACTAAAATTGATACAAAATTCCAACCGGTTAAAAATTCTGTTATCAGTTTGTATTTAGACAGTGTTTCTGAAAATAATTTTATTGGAAAAGTAATAACTGGTGAAGTTGGTATTGCAAAGGCGTTTCTTCCACCCGCTTTAAAAACAGCCTGGGAATTTTCAGCCTATCATAAGTTCTTAGCTGTTACTGAAGCCAGTAAAGATTTTGATGAAACAGAGGGCGAAGCCAATATCACAAAAACAAAACTATCTATTGACACCGCCTCTGATGGTGAAATAAGAAGTATAATTGTATCCGTATCGGCATTAAAAGGAAGTGAATGGGTCCCTGCCAAAGACGTTGAAATGAAAGTTGGTATCAGCAGGATGGGCGGCATCCTGTCTGCAGGGGATGAGCCAACCTATACTACCGATTCATCAGGGAGTGTAACCGTTGAATTTAAAAAAGACAGTTTGCCGGGTGATGAAAAAGGAAATATTTTACTGGCTGCCAAGGTGGAAGAAAATGATATGTATGGAAACCTGTTGCTTGAAAAAGCAGTTCCATGGGGCATTGCTTTTAAACCTGATAATAGTTTTTTCAGCCAGCGTACGCTATGGTCAACCAGAAACAGAACCCCACCCTGGTTATTATTTATGGCTTATTCCATAGTAATTGGCGTATGGGGAACTATTCTCTATCTCGTCAGGCAAATGTTTAAAATAAAAAAATTATCTAAAGATATTCCGGCATCATAAAAATTCAACTTGTAATAAATTGCTCTCTCCGCTGCCTGCATAAAAATGAAACTTGAAAAGGAAATACACCAGGTAAAATCGTTCAGAAATGATTACCATAGGGCGGCTGTAAACCTTATTTTTTCCGGTAAGTGGATGATTCAATTTCATTCAGATATATTTAAGAAGTATAATTTAACGGTTCAGCAATACAATATCCTGCGAATTTTAAACGGAAGATACCCGCAGGCGACAACGGTTAAACTAATTCGTGAACGAATGCTGGACCGCATGAGTGACGCTTCCAGAATTGTTGAACTCCTGCGGAAAAAGGGATTGGCAGAAAGAAACATAAGTGACTCAGACAGGCGAAGGACGGATGTGCTCATTACTATAAAAGGAGCAGACCTGGTAAAAGAAATTGAGAAGGAAAACGAATATATGGACGATCGCCTCTCTTTACTGAATAATGAAGAAATCATTCTGTTAAATAATCTCCTGGATAAATTAAGGGGATAAAGATTCCTTTATTTACAGAATGAAAAATGGTTTATGGAATCAGGAAGTATGTACTTTTGCATAAGCTTTCATCACCATGAAAAACAAAATAGAATGTAATGTGTGCAAAAACGAAAAATGTTTCGTAAAGCAGGGATGTTTTGGTGAGTGGCTGAGTAAAATAAGCAGCAATAAAAATCAATATTGGTGTAAAAAAGGAGGCCTTATTTTCCGCGAAGGCGAACCTGTTTACGGAATACATTTTATTCAGCAGGGAGGAGTAAAAATTGTTACTACAAGTTTGCACGGACGGGAACAAATTGTTCGCCTTGCAAATGAAGGCCAGATACTGGGCCACCGGGGACTTGGAAGAACCCGCTATTATTTTAACGCGGTTGCCCTGATGGATACCCTGGTGTGTTTAATTGAAAATGAGTTGTTTTATGAAGCCTGCATGAATTGTCCAAAATTTGCAGTTAACCTGATCTTTTTCTATGCATCGGAATTAAGGAGAGCAGAATTAAGGGTGAAATACCAGGCCCAGATGAATATAAGGGAAAAAGTGGCCATGGCGTTCGTGTATAGTTATGAAATATTCGGAATGAATACTGAAACAAGGATGCTGAATATTTCATTAAGCAGGCAGGACCTTGCTGATATTGCCGGCACCACCGCTGAGCAGGTTACCAGGCAATTAGGAGATTTTGAAAACGAAAAATTAATTTCCAGGAATAAAAGATCAATTAAGCTTCTCAACATTATGGGGCTTGAAGAGATCGTTAGTGATTATAAGATCGAATAAAGTGATTGTGTAAATCATACAGTAATAACAGTAATAAATGATTTTTTGCTCTCTGTTCATCCCGCACACCATCAAACCTGCATTATAGCAGGTTTTTCTCCGCCATAATGCAAAGAATTTTCTGACATAGGTCATGCTTTGTCACTGATCAATCTCATGAACTTTATAACGTCAAGTGTTATAACATCTATTTTTAGCAAACTATCCCGTCGCTACAGTAATAATCCATTTTCGAGGGCCATAAAAATTTCTGAATATGGAAAAAGAAAAAGACAATTCAGCAAACCGGCCAAACCGGAGAAACTTTCTGAAAATCGGGCTTGTAGCAGGAGGGTCAATAGCAGCGGGGTCTTTAGCAATAACAAAAATTCTTTCACAGGATAAAAAACCAATTTCGGGCGTCGGGAAGACTGTTTTTACACAAGACGGAAAAGTATTTACGGTGGACCAAACTCATTTACATCATTATGATACACCTCCTGTTTCAAATGATGAAGCCCGGAAAGGAATTGAAGGCAAAAAATTTGTAATGGTATTCGACCTGGCAAAATGCGATGGTTGCAAGCTTTGCACTGATGCCTGCCAGGCCATGCACTTTACCGAACCTGACCGGGAATGGATTAAAGTATATAAAATGAAAGATTCGGAAACAACTGAGCCCTACTTTTTTCCAAAACCATGTTTTCAATGTGACAATTCGCCTTGTGTGAAAGTCTGCCCGGTAAACGCGACATTCAAACGCCAGGATGGTATTGTATTGGTAGATAACGAACGCTGTATCGGATGCCGTTCCTGTATGGCAGCTTGTCCGTATTCTACCAGGTACTTTAATTGGAGTAAGCCGATCCAGTCTCCGGAAGTTTCAAAAATTACTTATTCACCTGAACAGGGTTTGCCAAGAAAAATCGGCACCGTTGAAAAATGTGATTTCTGCCCGCATATGATCCGGGCTGGGAAGATGCCGGCATGTGTAACCGCATGCGCAATGGATGCCATTTACTTCGGAGACCAGAATGAAGATGCTGTTACCAATGCATCAGGAGTAACCGTAAAGTTCAGCAAACTTCTGGAAGATAATGCAGGCTATCGCTATCTCGAAGAATTAGGAACGGAACCAAGAGTGTATTACCTGCCTCCCAAAAACAGGAAGTATCCCAAGCCGGTTATGGACGAAGATTCACCTGAACCTGAGCCGGAAAAACACAGCACTGAAATGAAAATGGATCATGCACATATGTAATAAAAAACAATAAGCGTATAAATTATGCAACAAGACAGGCAGTTGATAATAAATGAAATTGAAACCCTCCGTGAAGCCAGTGTTCGCCCAACCAACAAATGGGGGCAATCAACCAAAATCTGGATCGGATTTTTATTAATAGTGCTGAGCTGGGGTATTTACGCATATATACATCAGTTAAGAAATGGATTGGGTGTTACAGCCATGCGTAATTATGTATCATGGGGATTATACATTTCCACTTTTGTATTTTTTATTGGTATCAGCCACTCAGGTACTCTTGTTTCGGCAATCCTCCGGATCTCCAAACAGGAATGGCGCAGGCCTATTACCCGTTCTGCTGAACTTTTAACCTGGGTGTCGCTGTTTTGGGGCGGCATCATGCCCATCATTGATTTGGGTCGTCCCGACCGCATTTTTAATCTTGTAATTTTTGGAAGAGTTCAATCGCCGCTTGTTTGGGATGTTATCTGCATTTTCACCTACTTTATCGGCAGCAGTGTTTTTTTATTCCTGCCTATGATACCGGATATGGCGTTGTGCAGAGACCGGTTAACAAATACCAAAACAAGGTTTAATAAATTCAGAAAATGGTTGTACACCAAAATGGCACTTGGATGGCAGGGCACAAAAACTCAATGGCACCGCCTTGAAAAATCTATGACCATAATGACGATCATTATAATACCGATTGCTGTTTCGGTTCATACGGTTGTTAGCTACATTTTCGCAATGACATTACGGGCCGGGTGGAATAGTACTGTGTTCGGACCCTATTTTGTAGCAGGAGCTCTTTATTCAGGATCTGCCGGAGTTATTTTAGGAATGTTTGTTTTCCGGAAATTTTATAAACTGGATAAATACATTACCCCGAAACATTTTGACCTGATGGGACGGATTGTGCTGGCCCTAACTCTTATATATGCATACATGAATCTGAATGAATACTGGATTCCCGCGTATAAAATGGCAACAGCCGAAGGTCATTTACTGAGAGATTTATTCAGCGGAAGCTATAGCAAAGTTTTCTGGGCCTTGCAATTCGGTACTGTACTGCTACCCATTATTGTAATGAGTTTTCCCAAAGGCAGAAGACCCGTCCCCCTCGCAGTTATCTGTATTATCATAGTTATAGGCGCCTGGGCAAAACGATACCTCATCATCATTCCAACTATGTTACACCCTCATGTCCCCATTCAGGATGTTCCGGCAGATTGGGCAAATTATTTCCCTAATTGGGTTGAATGGTCTGTTACCCTGGGGGCTTTGGCGGGGATGATGCTTATCATTACTCTTTTTGCCAAACTCTTCCCGATGATGGCCGTTTGGGAAGTAGAAGAAGGAGTAAAAATTAATCATGAAAAAGAAATAGCAATCCGGGTGAGGGAAAAAATGGAAGCAGAAATAAATCTTCAACAACAGATAAAGCCCGGATAAAAAACGATAATTATGAAGAAGAAAATAAGCATAAAATTTGTCTTAAGTAAAACACTCTTAACCATTGCCTCCTGCCTGCTGCTTAACAGCGCATCAGCACAGGCTGATTCTGCCCGTGATGATAAAATAGAAAGCGCCATTGAATTATCGTTTTACAAGAACGCCGACCTGAGTAAAACAATTTCCGCATTAGCAACTACCATGGGCAAAGACGAAAAATGGATTCTTGCATCCGATCTGAATATTAGTTTTTATGAGCAAAAAAACTCCGGGTCCGTACTTCTGAAAAGTGTATTAACAAATGAAAGGGGCATTGCCACCCTTCCATTTCCCGATGGTTTGTCAAAGGACGCCAATGGTTTTTACAGAATTATGGCACGAATTGAAAACAACAGTTTATATAATGATGCAGAAGAGAAAATTGAGTTTAAAGAAGCAACTCTTACAATGAAATTTAATCCGGCAGATTCTGTACATGAAGTAACCGTACTGGTTACAGAAACCGGAAGTAATGGCAAAGAAATTCCTGTTGTAGAAACCGAAGTAAATTTTTTTGTTCTCCGGCTGTTTGGTACAATGCCTGCAAGCGAGGAGTTTGTCGTCAGCAGTGATGAAAACGGAGAAGCCGTCTTTTCTTACCCACGGGATATAATAGGTGACCATTCCGGCAAAATCACTCTGATAGCAAAGATTGTTGACAACAAATTATTTGGTACTGTAGAAACAAAAAAAGAGACGTCATGGGGAATGGTTTTACCCGTTGAAACAAATCCATTTCCCCGGTCATTATCTAATCCCAAAGCTCCCTTACAGCTCATCATCACATTAGTTTTGATTTTCGGAGGGATATGGGCAACTTATTTTTACATTTTTTACCAGTTGAAAAAAATCAATGAGGAGAATCAGATAAAAAAGCCAGTGAAATAAATCATAATAAAGTAAAAGAGCTAAAAAAAATTCTGAAACAATCAAAAAAAAACAGTATGAAACAGTTACAAAAAAAGTTCACTGTAATCGCACTATTGATTGCAATGGTTACAATTTTAGTGTATTGCACCAAACGGAATCAAATTATTGAAGAAGAAAATTCTTCATCGGGCAATGAATTGTTGTCGGTAAAAACCACTACGGCCCCCACAATAGATGGCACTATTGATGCGATGTGGGAAAACAGCCCCAAACTCGAATTCAGTGCAGTGGTGCCGGAGGTAACCGGTGATATTTTCAGGAGTTACGTAGGTAATATAGTTTCCTCTGTAACCTTACGCTCTGCTTATGATGCAGATAATATTTATTTTCTTGCAGAATGGGTGGACCCCACGAAATCATTAAGCCGCATGCTGTGGTATTTTGATCCGGCTACTCAAAGATGGGCGCAGGAAGACGAATTTCCCACTTTCAGTCCAACCGGAACCATCACAAGAGGTGCGTTTTTTGAAGATCAACTTGGACTTCAGTGGAATATCAATAACTCTGTAATTGGGTGGAACAGTAGTACCTGCTACAAATCCTGCCATATAGGTTTACCTGATACAGATGGTTCAAGTCGTCACTTTACAAATTCCCCAACCGAAATAATTGATCTCTGGCACTGGAAAGCTGTAAGAGGCGGTACAAATGGAGGTTTTCAGACTGATGACCAACGTATGACTAATTTATACCCTAATGGAAGAGGAGGTGATCCAGGAACCCAGGCATATTCCAATAACACACAAAATCTTGTTATTTCAGGATCATCGCCTGCCATTACTGTTTCAGTTCCTAAATATGTGATTCCCGGAAGAACAAATAACTACTGGGTTTTAGGAACAGAAGTTACAGCCGGAACTGCAAAACTGGTTACTGCAGTAGCAGCAAATGGTGTACTTACTTTAAGCGATGCTACTACCATTGATCCAAATGTTGGTACTGATTATCAGAGAGTAGGTGCTGGTGTTGGTGCAAAAGCCATTGCAAGCGTTGTTATTACATCCTATACCGGTAGCCGTGGAGATATATCCGCCAACGCTACCCATACAGGCAGTGGCTGGGTATTAGAATTCAAAAGAGCTTTGAAAACTACCGATGCGGTTAATGATGTTGATTTTTCTTCTTTGGCCGATCAGTATTTTGGTTGTTCAATATTTAATAATGCAGACATCGCACATGCCATCAAACCCAACCTGGTATTAAAGTTTAAAAAATAACCGGTAACTGTTTTTTTAATAATCAAAAATAAGATCATGAGAAACATTAAAAAAGCAATAGCATATACTCTTGTAGTGATGAGCACATTCAGTATAGCCGGTTGTTATAAGGCGACCACTTTGTATCCGAATCCGAATGATGTAACGCTGGTAAACAAAGAGGTTAGTTTCGTCAATGATATCATCCCGATATTCGGCGAGAAATGTGCTATCAGTGGATGTCATAATTCGGGGGGGGCAAATCCTGATTTAACCGTTTCAAAAGCATATAACTCATTAACGAATGGCGGATATCTGAAAGTTGGCGATCCAAAAAACAGCAAACTTTATCTGCGATTATCCGGGAAAGTTGCCCCTTCCATGCCTTTGGGCGGTACAATTAATCCATCAAATATCAATGCACTGGTACTTACCTGGATCACACAACAGGCAAAAAATAATTAAAAAAAAAATTATGAAAAAGCTAACCAATAATATACCGATGATTCTCCGGGTAATTGTTTTCTGCTTACTAACATGCTCAATTACACCCTGGAACGAAGTAATGGCACAGGACTCGCTGGAAACAGAAGCTGTTAACAAGCCGAGGCCGGTAATAATTTTTGAAAGTCAATTCATAGTTGACAATCAGACAGTAGCTGTATCCCGTAAAAAAGTTATGGGTATGGCTATACAGCACCGGTTCGGAATAGTTAACCACGGATCAAAAGATCTTTACGGAATTTTTGGACCTGCCAATATCCGGCTTGGTATGAATTACACGCCGATCGATAACCTGACTGTTGGTATTGGCGTAACCAAAGAAAGATTTATTGTAGATTTTAACGGCAAGTATGCCCTTGTAAAGCAAATGGATAAAGGTGGCTGGCCGGTAAGCATCACTTATTTTGGAAACATTGCCATTGATTGCCGGGAAAAGAAAGGGAATTTCGTTAAATGGGGAGACCGGGTATCTTATTTCAGCCAACTGATGATTGCAAGAAAAATAACTGAGAAATTATCCATTCAGGTATCTCCCAGCGTTTCTCATTTTAATAACGTAGAAGCATATCGTGATAAGGACGGGAATATTCAACCCAAAATGAAAAACGACCACCTTGCTATATCATTTTTGGGGATGTATAAGCTCACGGAAAGGTTTCACCTGATTGCCAATTATGATCAGCCGCTAACAAAGCATACAACCAATAACCCTGAACCCAACATCTGTTTTGGCATAGAAACAACAACAATCAGTCACTCCTTCCAGGTTTTTGCAGGCAACAGTGGTAGTATTGTTCCGCAGAGCGTTAATTTTTATAACCTGAACAACTATCGGAAAGGGCAGTTCCTGATAGGCTTTAACATTACTAGAAGATGGAATTTTAATTAATTGGTCCCGAAAAAACAAAAATCTTGAAAAATAAAAATTTAAAGATCTTGGGTTTGATAATTATTTGTATTCCCGGAATGTCGTTTATTAAGATTTATCAAACCACCCCCTGGGTGGTTCCGGATAAGTACGTAAATATGCCCAACCCCATTAAGGCGGATGCCAAATCACTTGCTTCAGGCAAGGCGCTGTACCAGGTTAACTGCGAGGCCTGCCATGGTAAAAAGGGTCTTGGTAATGGTTCAAAAGCCCCCGATCTAAAAACGGCTCCGGGAAATTTTACTAAAGCAACATTTCAAGCCCAGAAAGACGGAGCTATTTTTTATAAAATAACGGAGGGTAGAAAAGAAATGCCAAAAGCAAAAAAAGACCTGCCCAATGATATTGACCGGTGGAATCTTGTAAACTATATAAGGTCTTTTGCTCAAAGGATAAATTAGTCGCATTGATAACCTGATTAAAAATAGAACGATGAAAAAATTAGCCCTCTTTGGAATTGCATTCTTTTATGCATCTATTTCCATTGCTCAACATAATGCCCCTTGGGTTATACCGGAATCGGCTAAACAAAAGAATAACCCATATCCGCCGGATGAGTATTCCATTGCCCGGGGAAAAAAATCCTATAAACTGGAATGTATGCGCTGTCATGGCAAGCAAGGAAGGGGGGATGGCAGCAGTTCAGATAAAATAAAAATAGCCGTTTCAGATCTGACTTCTGAATATGTACAAAATCAGACCGACGGCGAACTTTTCTGGAAAATATCTGAGGGAAGAAAACCAATGCCGCTGGCCAAGAGAACCCTTACCGATGACCAGCGGTGGGATATCATTAATTATATCCGGACATTGAAGAAGCAGTCCTGATTATTAATGAATTACCATTTTGATGTCTGAATAGAAAATCCACTTTCCCCTTCAAAAATGCAGCGCAATTATTCATTTTTTAATCGTATTTGATTTTACTTATAATGATTTTCTTCAACCGGCGAACTCGATGATTTGCAGATCTGTGACCCTTCCTTGGGTATTATTTATAGCTTACTCAATAGTAATCGGTGTATAAGAACTATTTTTTTCCTGGTTCGGCCACTGATTAAAATAAATTAACCAAAGAACATCACCTTCTTTATAGTTTATAGACAATAAGATGCTCTAGCAGGTTGACAAAAAATATGCATCTTTGTTTCTTTGCTTTCCATATGCCTTCTTCCCGCAAGCCAGCTGTTGGTTTTATTTTCATCACCCTTTTGATTGATGTCATGGGCTGGGGATTGATCATCCCGGTGATGCCCGACCTGATCGTACAGCTTAAGCATGTTACTATCAACCAGGCCAGCACGTTCGGAAGCTGGTTATTATTTGCCTATGCTTTCGCCCAGTTTGTCTGCTCCCCGATTTTAGGCAACCTGAGTGACCGGTATGGCCGTCGACCGGTAATATTATTTTCCTTATTTGGTTTTGCCATTGATTATTTATTTATGGCTTTGGCGCCTACCTATGGTTGGTTATTTGTTGGTCGCATCATTGCAGGTATTACAGGCGCCAGTTTTACAACAGGGGCAGCCTATATCGCCGATGTAAGCAGTGCCGAAAACAGGGCAAAGAATTTTGGAATGATCGGCGCTGCCTTTGGCCTTGGTTTTATTATCGGCCCGGCCCTCGGCGGATTATTGGGAAGCCTGGGCGTAAGAGCTCCCTTTTATGCCGCAGCTATTCTTTGTATGCTGAACTGGCTCTATGGTTATTTTGTTTTACCTGAATCGTTGAAGAAAGAAAACCGCAGACCCTTTGAATGGAGAAGGGCTAATCCCCTGGGTTCATTGCGGCAAATGCAAAAATATCCCGCTGTCGGCGGGTTGGCTTTTTCTTTTTTCCTTATCTATCTTGCTGCCAATGCTGTGCAAAGCAACTGGAATTATTTTACCAAATACCGTTTTCAATGGAGTGATGCCATGGTTGGTTATTCCCTGGCGTTGGTAGGATTATTGGTGGCCGGCGTACAGGCTGGGTTGATCCGTGTTATTAATCCAAAATTGGGTAACCGGAGGAGTATCTATCTTGGTTTATGTTTATATAGCCTTGGTTTGTTATTGTTTGCCTTTGCTTCACAAAGCTGGATGATGTTTGCATTTTTGGTTCCTTATTGTTTGGGTGGCATTGCGGGGCCGGCTTTACAATCCACTATTGCCGGGCATGTTCCGCCTAATGAACAGGGTGCGTTGCAGGGTGGGTTAACCAGTATCATGAGCCTTACGGCGATCATTGGTCCATTGCTCATGAATAACCTGTTCTATTTTTTTACAAAAGATACTGCACCCATTCATTTTCCCGGGGCTCCCTTTCTGCTCGGCGCTGTATTAATGTTGCTTAGCGCAGTGGTAGCTTTTGTTGTACTTCAAAAAGAAAAGAAAACTGCTATTTGAGCGCTTTCATCAAAGCTTCTACATTTTTTTCTCACTACCCCCAAAAATTTTATCGTCAATAATAACAACCGGCTGTTTCAGAAAGGTATATTCCTCCAGGATATATTCCCGGTAATCACTGCCTGCCGGCAGGCAGGTTTCTCCTCCGGCTTTTTATCTTTTAATCCCAACTCTTTATATTTTATTGCCCTGCGGCTGAATATTGCTTCATAACTGCCAGTCATCCTTTTCATCTTGTCTAATTGTGCAGGAGTTATTTTTTTAAACTTAATATCCTGTATGATGAAACCCTTTCTGTCTATGCCTGTCTCTTTAATGATAGCCTGGCAGGTGGTACAATTGCCGATGTGGTATATTTTTTTCATACTGAAATATATTTTATATCCGCTGACGGAGTTATCCGGGAAACTTCCAAAATGTGACGTAGGCACAACATGTTGGTAGAAAAAATATATCCGGAGGGTTGGCGTGCAGTAGGTACGCAACAAAAATTGATAATGTATCGTGCCTACGGCACGAAAATTCATTTGCCATATATTTTTCTACCAACCTGCCTTTGCCGGCAGGCAGGCATGTTGCCCCTCCGGGGCAAAAGATAACTCCGCCAACAGGTTATTTTAATCTTGTGTATAAAATGTATTTTCTTCAATTTTAATTAATGCCGGTTTTTTAAAAGTGATACCCTAAAAAACTGTAGCTCGTAACAAAAAATTATTCGTATCAAAATGCTTTACTTTGTACATCTTAATCATTACTATGGGTAAAGATGAAGTTTTTAAAGGCGAAATAGAAAAGGCCAGTGATTTTAAATTCGGCGAAAACGTAGCCAAGGTCTTTGATGATATGGTGAACCGTTCGGTGCCTTATTATGGTGAAATTCAGCGGATGATGGCTGAACTGGCTGCTGACCATGCTAAGGAAGGCGCTGATGTGTACGATCTTGGCTGCTCCACCGGTACCACGATGATCGGTATGGACAGCATGGTAAACCCGGACATCCGTTTTGTTGGTATTGATGATTCGCAGGAAATGCTGGATAAATGCAAATCCAAATTGATGGAAATAGGTTTCTCCCGGGATTATGAACTGCGTTGCGCTGACTTAAACCAGGGCGTGAAGATCAGCAATGCATCGGTGGTAGTATTATGTCTTACCCTGCAATTTGTCCGGCCCATTTACCGGGAACAACTGCTGAAAAATATTTCTGCCGGATTAAATAGTGGCGGCGTACTGATCCTGGTGGAAAAGATCCTGGCGGAGGACAGCCTGTTCAACCGTGATTTTATCGAATACTATTACAATTATAAACGCCGGAACAGTTATAGTGAAATGGAAATTTCTCAAAAAAGAGAAGCGCTGGAAAATGTATTGGTGCCTTACAAGCTAAGCGAAAATATTTCCCTGCTTCGGGACAACGGCTTTGCCCATTGCGAAGTTTTTTTCAAGTGGTACAATTTTGCCGGTCTTATCGCAGTAAAAAAATAAGCTAATCGTTCAAAAGAGAGAAGGAGGAAAAGAGTTTACACAAAGACTCCTTTTATCTCTATAATAGTAAATAATTTTATGGTATCTATCGGCAATTTCTTCTTTAAGTACCGCAACTGGATATTCATTCTTTTCTACGGAGCATTGTTTATTCCCTCCTGGCCCTTGTTTTCTGCCAAACAATTTGGTTGTTGTTATTATTTTTGGCCAATCAGCATAGGATTGTTCATCACCTGTCTCGGTCAACTGATCCGTGGATTAACTATTGGTTTGGCTTATATTGTTCGTGGTGGCAAAGAAGGCAAGCCTTATGCCGAAGGATTGGTGACGGATGGGATCTTCAATCATTGCCGAAATCCACTATATGTTGGGAATATTTTAATGTTGCTTGGTGTTGGCATTTTGGCCAACTCGTTGGTATATGTTATCATCGTTATTCCCCTCTTTTTATTTATCTACCAGGCCATTGTTTTAGCAGAAGAGGATTTTTTAAGAGGGAAATTCGGGCCTGGCTTTGTTGAATACTGCAAAAAAGTAAACCGCTGGTTTCCCAACCTGAAAGGCATTGGCAAAACTTTCCGCAGTATGCAGTTCAACTGGAAGCGCTGGATACTGAAAGAACATACGACACAGTTTATCTGGCTGATTGGTATTACCCTGATCCTTTTATTGCGTTATCCTGAATTGACCCGTCATGATGATCAACGCCGCAATATTCTTATTGGCGTTATCTTAGGAGTATTGTTGCTGATTTACCTGTTAATACGTTACCTGAAAAAGACGGGGAAATTTAGAGAATAGGCCACAGATTACACGGGTTAACACGGATTAACACAGATTAATACAGGTTGGCCACGAATTTTCACAAAATCACACAAAAGAACAAGCTAGGGTCGTTCTAAAATATTTTAGATATATCAATCAAATTGATTGAAATTTTTCGTGGCAATTCCTGTGATTTCATGGAAAAAAAACTGCGTCAGCAGCTTTCTAAACTGTGTTAATCCGTGTAACCTATCTGCCGACAGGCAGGTCTGTGGCTAAAACCCGTCATTAGCGGCTCTTTCCCGCCTTCGTAAACATTAGCTGAAAAAAGTGGTTATTTTTGTTTCTTAATTTGTGAACAATGATCAAGACAGGCAACCCTATTATCAGCATTTACACCGAAATGACTCCCAACCCGGAGACCATGAAGTTTGTGGCCAACAAGCTGCTTTATCCCGGCAAGAGCATTGATTTTCCGGATACAGAAAGTGCAAAGCCCTCTCCTTTGGCAACTGAGTTGTATGGTTTTCCTTTTATCAAAGCCGTATTCATCGCCAGCAATTTTGTAACGCTGACGAAAACAACGGAGACCGACTGGGAAGATGTCATTCCATCTGTCCGCCAGTTCCTGAAAGAATACCTGGAAGAAGGCAAATCGGTGATCAATGAAGAAGAAGTAGTGGCGATAAAAAAAGAAAGCAGTAACGAAGTGCATGCCGATGATGAAGACGTAGTAAAACGCATTAAAGAACTATTGGAAAATTATGTAAAGCCAGCCGTGGAAATGGACGGCGGCGCCATACAGTTCAGAAGTTATGATGACGGCGTGGTAAACCTGATGCTGCAGGGATCTTGCAGCGGTTGCCCTTCTTCCATGATAACATTAAAGGCCGGTATTGAAGGCATGATGAAAAGAATGATACCGGAAGTAAAGGAGGTCGTGGCAGAAGCAGAATAATTTTTTTCCGGAATTTATTAAAGTTACCCGGTTCGTGCCGGGTTTTTTAATTCACTACAGATAACGGTTTCGGGCTTTGCGGTGGTGGGTTTTGAAACCGTAAACTGTCTGCCAGCACCAACGTTTATTTGCTCAAATGTTTCTATTGCACTGTCCGCCCCCTAACGCAAAACCCGTTTTAGCGGTTCGTTGTTATTGTCTGTCCGCTGTGTAATTCAGTTCAGTTACCCCGCAAGTAAATTGTCGAGTAGTCAATAGTTTTAGTTTTATTTTGTCTTTGATGTCTATAAACAATGGAATACCTCGTCCAAGAATAATTGGATTAACAAATAGCCAGTAGCTGTCAATCAAGTTCTGTTGAATAAGTGAATGTGTTGCTGTCGGGCTACCAAAAAGCAAGATGTCTTTACCTGCCTGTTGTTTTATTTCATTTATTCTGTCTGAAAGGTTGTCGCTAATAATTTTTGTGTTAGTCAAACCCGCGTCTTTCATTGTTTTTGATAAAACAACTTTGTGAACTTTGTTGTACCACTTTGAATGTTCAATGTTGTGCTTGGTCGCTGTCGGCTTGTCTCCTGCGGTAGGCCAGTAGTTTTCCATCATCTGATAAGTTACACGTCCATATAATGCAGTGTCGCCTTCGCTTATCCGCTTACCGACATAATCAAAAATTTCTTCATCAACTTTAATCCAGTCCATTTCTCCGTTCAGTCCTGCTACAAAACCGTCAAGCGATATGTGCATAAATGAAATTATTTTTCTCATATAGTTCTATTTTTTATTATTGTCTATGGTTTGTTACTGTCTTTTTACACTGACAGCTAACGTATGTATTGTCGAATATACTAATGTTCAATTTTTTAATTGCTTATGAATTGTTTCCCTGATTTTCGTCAATTTAGACAGGTTTATGCAAGATTCTTTTGCCCTTCGATGAGTTGCGGCAATACAACTAATTTTACTGTCAAGTAATGAGCAAAAACATGTCAACACTTTCCATAACAACCATCCAAACCAATCTCCACTGGGAAGATAAAGCCGCCAACCTGCAAATGCTGGAACAAAAGATCAGCAGCATCAAAGAAAAAAAAGAGATCGTGGTGCTGCCTGAAATGTTCAGCACCGGCTTTAGTATGAAACCGGAACTACTCGCTGAAACCATGGATGGTGAAACAGTGCAGTGGATGAAAAGAATAGCGGCGGAGAAGAAAATTATTTTGACAGGGAGTGTTATTATAGCCGATACGGGTCAGACGGGGACCGTCAGACCCTCTTACTACAACCGCCTGATCTGGATGCAACCCAACGGCCAATACGGTGTTTATGATAAACGCCATTGCTTTGCTTTTGCGGGAGAAGATGAACATTATACAGCCGGAACAAAAAGACTGATCGTCTCAGTGAAAGGATGGAAGATCAATTTACTGGTGTGTTATGATTTAAGATTTCCGGTATGGGCGAGGCAGACCTCACCCCCCAACCCCTCTCCACAAGTGGAGAGGGGAGCAATTGCCCCGGAATATGATATAATAATATATGTAGCTAACTGGCCGGAAAGAAGGATACATGCCTGGAAAACATTATTGCAGGCGCGGGCCATCGAGAACCAGTGTTATGTGGTGGGAACAAACCGAGTGGGCGACGATGGCAACAATATTCATTACAGCGGCGAGAGTATGATCGTTGATCCGCAGGGTGAAGTACTCTATACAAAAAAAGAGGTAGAAGATATTTTTACTATTGCCTTGGATAAAACTCATTTGCAAACGGTGAGAAAGAAATTTCCTTTCTTAAGAGATGCAGATGGATTCCAGATGATAACTGACAGAGAATAGATGATAATTTTTTAAGGCACTATCATCTATCAATTATCCACTATCTTCTGGTTTTATCTTTCTTAATCAACTCCATCGCCTTTTCCAGTTTAAAATCAACATTGCGGCGGATGGCATCCACGGTTGGCCTTGCTTCCATTTCGGGCTGCACACCTTTGCCTGTTTTGGGATAATTTTTATCAATCACCATCCTGAACAGCGGCAACCTGAAACGAACGCCAGTCTCCGGTAATGAAACATCCGGTATCAGCCAGGCTGAATTGCCATAAGCCCCGCCGCCTGTTTCTTCACCAATCACAGTTATATTATCCTGTTTTATAATGGAGCTTACGAACAATGTAGTGGCTGAAAATGAATTACCCCCGGTCAATATATACACTTTACCATCATAATGATTCCCCTGCTTTGGTTTGAAATAGTGCCGCTCAAAATAACCGAAATGATAATTACCATCCTTTCGTTTTTGGGCAAGAAAAGTCATGAAAAGCTTATTCCAGAAATGATTTTTAATATAATGCTCATACTGACTCCCTTTTTTTACAGCATATAATGAATCGCATATCTTGAATTGATGATCGGTAAGATAACGGCTGAGCAATGTGGAATTGGTAACGGTTCCGCCTCCATTGCTGCGCACATCAATGATTAAATGACCAACCTGGTTTTGCCGCAGTACCCGGAACGAATTGCGAAAAAATTGCCGCAGCCCGTATCCCCGGCCAAAAGAAGAAAGATCCATCATGGCGGTATGATTGACCGAATCGATCTTCAGCAAGCGGACATTATTTAATTCCCGTTGTTTTCTTTCCTTCCTTGATGGCTGTGGTATGCTGCTGACAGGACGGATAGCCGATCGGTTAGCGGTATCGGCAGCCGGATTAAAAACCGGAACAGTTATGGTCTTTGCTTCGCCCAAACCGTCCAGGTATTCAATGGTGTATTTTTCCGACAAGCCAAAAAGCGAAGTATAAAGCGAGCCGAAAAATCCGCGGTTACTAAGGGTTTGATATTTGTGGGTGCTGTTATTGCCATCCGTAGAGATATAATCAAAAAGTGTATCAACAATTGCCGGTTCTGTTTTGCCATTGATCTTTGTAATGACCGTTCCTCTTCTTAATACAGAGTCTTTCCGGTTCAGGTTGGCTGTTACTACCATTGTATCATTCCAGATCTTCAGGCTCAGCGGAAACATTTTCCCCAGCCGGGCCGTGTCACTGTACTTCAACCATGCTTTGGACGAACGGACCGAAGTATGCCCGCAATTTATTTTTGCGGTAACATAATTCAACACTTTACGAAACTCCGGCTCGGTCATGGAATCTTTCAGATGTTGTTGCCCGTAGCTGAAATAATGATCCATGCTGTCTTTATCAGTGTACCAGTATAACGCCGGGTGATGCTCCTGTAAAATATCCTGGTAAAGAGAATAATCATTCTGCACCTGCTGCAGTGAATATTTTTTATTGGGAGAAAAAGAAGATTTGCTGACGCCGCAACCTGTGAGAAAACAGGCAATGGGCAATAAGCAATAGGCAATGGGTCGTTTATGTACGGAAAATACCTTCATGATGTCTATTGCTTATTGTTTATTGTCAATTGCCTATTGTTTCATGTGATTCCATCCCTGCGCCGTAATAGCAATTTTACTGCCAGCTTTGGTTATGATATGGGCGCCCTGCTCTGCATCAGCCATATATCCCACCACGCTTATTTGCTCATTCAGCAAGAGTTTATCATAATCTGTTTGAGGAATGGTAAACAAGAGCTCATAATCTTCCCCCCCACTTAACGCACAGGCTGTCGGGTCTATTTCAAATTTGTAAGCGGCTTTTTTCATTTCTTCATGCACAGGTATTTTTTCTTCGTACAGCACACAACCCAGGTTACTCTGTTTGCAGATATGTAAGATCTCAGAGCTTAACCCATCGCTGATGTCTATCATGGACGAAGGGAGAATTTCCTGTTTGGTAAAAAAATCAATGATGTCTTTCCTTGCTTCCGGCTTCAGCATCCTTCCTATTACATAGGTTTCACCTTCCAGGTCGGGTTGTACTCCCGGGCTTTCCATAAAGATCTTTTTTTCTCTTTCCAAAAATAATAAGCCGACATACGCCGCACCAAGATCACCGCTTACACAAAGCAGGTCGCCTTTCTGAGCTGTGCTTCTTTTTACAAATTTATCCGGCACCACTTCACCAATAGCCGTAACAGAAACGATAAATCCTTTTTGTGAAGTGGTCATATCCCCACCGACAAGGTCTACTCCATATTTATTGCAAGCTGCATAAACGCCTTCATAAAACTCATCCAGCGCCTCAAGACTGAAACGGTTACTGATGCCAAGGCTAAGCGTTATCTGGGTAGGTGCCGCATTCATGGCATATATATCACTCAGGTTTACAATAACACTTTTGTACCCGAGGTGTTTCAGCGGAGTGTACACCAGGTCAAAATGAACCCCTTCAACAAGAAGGTCTGTTGTAACAACAGTTTGTTTGCCAAAATGATCAATAACTGCAGCGTCATCGCCAACGCCGAGAATGGATGATGCATTTTGCAATTCAATATTCTTTGTGAGATGCTCTATCAGTCCAAATTCTCCAAGAGATGCTATTTCTGTCCGTTGCTCACTATTCATCTGTTTTAGATTTTTGATTTTTTGTTTTGGATTGGCGTAAACACTCCCTATCCAATTTTTTTTGTGAAGTTTTTATAGAGGCAACCATTATCTTCAGAATTGTTTCGGCTTCTTTATAAATGATTCTCATTTCTGTTTTATACTTTTCATTGAATTCTGCAAGCAATTCTAAAAAATACATTGTTTCATCAGTCTCTTCTTCAACAACCTGTAGTTTGTAAACAAAATCTTTTGTTGATTTTGCCCTGCAGGCAGCCCTGTAGTTTGCACCCATGGAGGCGGAACTTCGTAAAATCTGCCCGATATAGGTGTTATTAACTTTGGTATTGTTCAGTTTTTCAGAAAGCCTTGCAACAGCAATGGCGACTGATTTTGTTTTTGCTTTAAGTTCCTTTTCCGTCATAATCAGAGTTTCCCTCAATCTAAAACCTAAAATCCAAAAGCAAAAATTTTATTACCGAAGCTCTTTCCGGTTATTGATCACATCCAGCATTTCATCATGAATTTTTCCATTAGTAGCCAATACCTTGTGCTGGTAAACTGAAAATTTATTTCCTTCATGGTCTGTTACTTTTCCACCGGCTTCTTCCACGATCAGGTAACCGGCGGCGCTATCCCATGCTTCCAATTTATGTTCGTAAAAACCGTCAAACCTTCCGCAGGCCACCCAGCAAAGATCAATTGCGGCAGAGCCTAATCGTCTTACCGGAACCCCTTTGCGGATAAATCGTTCAAAAATTTCAAGAGGACCGTTGGACATATTTAAATACGTATAGGGGAATCCTGTAACCAAACATGCTTTGATGGTCTCTGCTTGTTTGCTGACAGCGATCCTTTTTTCATTTAATGTGGCACCCTTCCCTTTTTCTGCAAAAAATAATTCATGGAGATGCGGGTTGTAAACAGCAGCCAATACTATTTCGCCATTATGTTCCACCCCGATCGAAACACAGTTGAGCGGAATGCCATGTGCAAAGTTGATGGTTCCGTCAATCGGGTCAATGATCCATTTGTACCTGGAATCCTGGATAAGTTCCCCGGCCTCTTCACTTAAAATATGATGATCAGGAAAAGCGGATTTGATGACCCCGATGATGGCTTTCTCGGAAGCATGATCAGCTTCCGTTACCAGGTTGTTGATGCCTTCTTTATTGCTGACTTTAAAATCATTGTTGAAAAAACGAAGTATTTCTGCTGCTCCGGCATTTACGGCATTCAGAAGGGCGGGTTTAAGCATGGGCAAAGATAAAAACCAGATTTTAGATTGCAGATTTAAGATTTTAAATTTGATGCCCTATACATATGAAATTATCGGTAATTATTGTTAACTACAATGTCAAGCATTTTCTTGAACAATGCCTTTGCTCGGTACAGAAAGCCATTGCCGGGATGCAGGCAGAAATAATAGTAATTGACAATTGTTCTGCCGATAACAGTATTAACTATTTACAGCCAAAGTTTCCGGCCGTTCAGTTTATTGCCAATGCGGAAAACCTTGGTTTTGCCAAAGGTTGCAACATGGGCCTGAAAACGGCAACCGGGAAATTTCTCCTGTTTCTTAACCCAGACACCCTTTTACCGGAAGACTGCTTTCAAAAATGTATTTCATTTCTTGAATCACATGCAGACGCCGGGGCATTAGGAATTAAAATGCTGGATGGCCGGGGAAAATTCCTGAAAGAATCCAAGCGGTCATTCCCTTCGCCGATGACGTCATTATACAAACTGTTTGGGTTGTCAAAATTGTTTCCGCGGTCAAAAATTTTTTCAAAATATCATTTGGGGCACCTGGATGAAAATGAAAATCAAGAAGTGGATGTGCTGGCCGGGGCATTTATGATGGTAAAAAAAGAGTTGTTGGAAAAAGTGGGCAGTTTTGATGAGATCTTTTTTATGTACGGGGAGGACGTTGATTTAAGTTATCGTATTCAAAAGGCAGCCTGTCCTACCACCGGTGGGAGCTATAAAAATTATTATTTCGCTGAAAGCAGCATCATTCATTTCAAAGGTGAAAGTACCCGGAAAGGCAGCATGAACTATGTGCGGATGTTTTACAATGCCATGAGTATCTTTGTCCGCAAACACTATAGCGGCAGCCGGGCCGGCGTGTTTAATTTTTTAATTCATATCGCTATCTGGACAAGAGCCTTCCTGTCCGCTGCAACACAATTTATTCGCCGGGTTGGGTTACCTCTTATTGATGCAGGGCTTATTCTACTTTCATTCTGGCTGATGAAGAATATCTGGAGTCAATATGTGCGAACGGATATTGAGTATGAAAAAGGACTATTGTGGGTTGCTTTTCCTACTTATTCTGTCTTTTATCTCATTACCGCTTATTATGCCGGCTTGTATGATCGCTGGTATAAACGTTCAGAACTGCTGCGATCAACCCTGATCGCCACTATTATTTTACTGGCCGGGTATGCGCTGCTGCCGGAACGCTTCCGCTTTTCAAGGGGGATTCTTTTGTTTGGTTCTGTGCTGGCTTTTGTATTAATAAGTTTATTAAGGTGGTTGCTCATCCGGGTAAATGTATTAAACAGCAGCAGGGACAGGGAAGAAAATGCCAGTACATTAATAATTGCATCTCCCCGGGAATACCTGCAAACCGTACAATTGATCAAAGAGGCAGGCTTGCATGAAAAAATACTGGGCAGAATAGCGGTGGCTGAAAATGATGAATCAGCGATTGGATACTGGAAAAAATTAACGGAGCTGTCTTCGACCATTCCTTTCAGGGAAGTGGTTTTTTGCGAAGGAAGTTTATCTTTTTCGGACATTATTCAGTATGTGCAGCAGTTGCCCTCAAACATCAGCATTAAGTTTCATGCATCGGGAAGCAGCAGTATTGTGGGAAGCGACTCAAAAAATACATCCGGTGAGGCCATGTCAAAAGAAAACGGATTTAAGCTGGGCAATCCATATAACCGCAGGCTGAAGAGGCTGATAGATATTTTTATTTCATTGTTGGGTATCATTGCTTTTCCTGTTCATCTTTTCCTTATTAAAAAACCATTTGCTTTTATGGTAAATTGCGTTACCGTTTTATTTGCACAAAAGACCTGGATCGGTTATGCGGTGTCAGAAAAAAACCTGCCATTGCTCCGCAAAGGAATAATAGCCTGCAACGGAGCAGCAGTATCCGCAAAACATTCTTTACCTGCAGAAAGTCTGCAAATGCTGGATTACTGGTATGCGAGGGATTATGACCCGGCAGAGGATATTAAATTATTATGGAGAATGTACCGGAGTCTTGGAAGTTGAAACAATTGGCAATAGACAATAAGCAATGAGCAATTGGCAACTGACATTTAAGGAGGGTTCTTCCAAATATAAACTACTTTTTGTCTATTGCCTATTGTCTATTGCCTATTTTTTATATCCGTAACTTTAAAGCAATTCTTTCCAACTACATGGCGAACATCATTGATATAAAACTTCCCAGGGCAATTGCCGCCGCATTAAGAATTCCTCCCAATGATCCGCAACGTCAGCAGCTACGGGTGTTGAAAAAATTATTAAAAAAAGCAAGATTCACCGAGTTTGGTCAACAATACCGTTTTGATGAAGCATTACTGAGCCGGAATCCGGCTAAAAGGTTCCAGGAGCTGGTGCCGGTGCATGATTATAACAGGATATATGAGGAATGGTGGAAGAAAACACTGGACGGTGTGCCCGATGTTACCTGGCCAGGCAAAATAAAATATTATGCGCTCAGCTCAGGTACATCCGAAGCAGCCAGTAAATACATTCCGGTAACAAAAGAATTATTACGCAGCAATACGGTTAATTACCTGCGGCAATTATTGAGCCTGATAAGATATGAAGATGCTAATAAAAGAGCCATGACCAAAGGCTTTTTAATGATTGGTGGGGCCACGGATCTTAAAAAAGGAAAGGCAGGATGGTATGCCGGTGATCTGAGTGGAATTCTGGCCAAAAAAAGACCTTTTTGGTTCCAGAGTTTTTATAAACCCGGCGGTCGCATTGCGGCCCTGGCCGATTGGAACCAGAAACTGAATGAAATTGTTGAACATGCCCGGGAATGGGATATCGGCTATATTGTTGGTGTACCCGCCTGGTGCCAGATGTGTATGGAAATGGTGGTAGAGCATTACAAAGTCAAAAACATTCATGAGATATGGCCCAACTTCAGTTTTTTTGTGCATGGCGGCGTCGCCTTTGAGCCCTATAAAAAAGGGTTTGAAAAACTTTTGGGCAAACCAATTGTATATATCGAGAACTATCTTTCCAGCGAAGGTTTTATTGGTTACAAAACAAGAGAGCATGCTAAAGGCATGCAATTGATACTTAATAATAATATCTTTTTTGAATTTGTTCCTTTTAATGATAAAAATTTCGATCATGATGGAAAAATTGTTTCCAGCCCGGATGCGAAAATGATCCATGAAGTGGAAGAAGGAAAAGAATATGCTTTATTGATGAGCACCAATGCCGGGGCCTGGCGCTACCTGATCGGGGATACGATCAAATTCACAGATCTTGAAAAAAGCGAAGTAGTGATCACTGGTCGCATCAAGCATTTCCTCAGCCTCACCGGGGAACACCTGAGTGTGGAAAATATGAACAAGGCGATTGAATTGGTAAGTGAAGAATTTAATATTTGTATCCCGGAATATACGGTGGTGGGGTTCCCCTATGAAACATTGTTTGCCCACCGATGGTATGTGGCTACCAATGATAAAGCAGATGCTGAAATACTTGGCCGGCGAATTGATGAAAATCTCAGGGCGTTGAATGATGATTATGCCACCGAAAGAGACAGTGCCTTAAAAAAAGTTTTCCTGGAAGTATTGCCCGAAGAAACGTTTATGAAATTTATGGAGTTGAAAGGCAAACTGGGCAGCCAGCATAAATTTCCCCGGGTAATGAAGGGCAAAATGCTGGAAGAATGGAACAGGTTCCTGGAAACCGGGAAGATTTAAAAAATCATTGATCAAACCTCTTTCCTTATTCTGAAGGTTGGTTTTTACTTTTATTTATTGCTTGCTTATGTTTGAAGCGATTTTAAAAGGACTGGGATTTGGTTTATTACTGAGCATCTCAGTAGGCCCTGTTTTATTTTCCATCATCAAGCAAAGTCTCAACAATGGACACAAGGGAGGCCTCACTTTCGTACTCGGTGTTTCAGCCAGCGATATTACAATGGTGCTTCTTGTGAATCTTTTTACCGCACTTTTTGAACAGCTGAAGAGCCACAAGTATCTGGTAGGCATTGCGGGTTGTGTATTCCTGGTGGCTACAGGTATTTATTTTCTTTTTTTTAAAAAAGTAAAAGTGAATGAAGAGGGAAAACAGGTTTTCAAATTCAGGAAAAGGGATTATGCCAAGATCTTTTTATCTGGTTATTTCATGAATACACTGAATCCCTCGGTCTTTATTTTCTGGATCTATATTTCTACGGTCATTATTGGTCTTACGCTGCAAGAAAAGATCATTGCTTTTACTACCTGCCTGCTATGGATGCTGGGAACTGATATATTGAAAGTTTTCCTGGCGGGAAAGATCCGCAACCGTCTTACTCCACATAATATTCATATTATTAACCGGATCAATGGATTGTTGTTAATCGTTTTTGGAATTGCTCTCGTATGGGGACTTATCGTATATGGCAAACGGATCTGATAGTAAGAAATACAGAACAAAAAAAATTCTCTCTTCCATATGGAAGTGGAGTAAGCGGATCATTATCTGGATCTTCATTGCCCAGCTTTTCTATATCATATTGTTGAAATGGGTGAATCCGCCTATTACCATGACGCAGTTCGTCAGCTGGGTCAGCGGTTATGGATTAAAAAGAGAGTATGTAAGCAGAAAAGCTATTTCTCCCAATGTAAAGCTCGCTGTTATTTCTTCTGAAGACCAGTTGTTCCCCGATCATCATGGTTTTGATTGGAAGAGTATTAAAAAAGCGATGGCCTACAACAGGAAAAAACCAGGGCGCATCCATGGAGGAAGCACGATCAGCCAGCAGGTGGCAAAAAATGTTTTTCTATGGCAGGGCAGAAGCTGGATCAGGAAAGGGCTGGAAGTATATTTTACGTTTATGATAGAAAAGATCTGGGGAAAGAAGCGGATACTGGAAATGTACCTGAATGTGATTGAAATGGGTGAAGGAATATTTGGTATTGAAATGGCAGCGCAAAAATATTTTAATAAACCGGCAAAGAATTTAACCCGGCAGGAAGCCGCAATGATCGCCGCCTGTTTGCCCAATCCCAAAAGATATAAGGTGAAGCCTCTTTCGGGATATGTGTCATCCCGTTCAAGATGGGTGCTGCAGCAGATGAACAATCTTCAAACCGATCCGGATGTACAGAAGTTGACAGGAGCAATACCTCCTTAATCAAATCAGAAAGTGATGTCCTCAACCTGGATCAGGCTTGATAGTGGGAGAGATTCATGTGGCAGGATGATTCCGGTGCGAAGAAGGCCCGGCGGGCCGTCATTTTGGTAGTGCGAAAAATTGGATAGTCACCAATCCCCGCAGAGGTGGCATTTTTATTCAACCAGCAGTTTTATTTTATCACTGTTGTGAGTTGAGTTATACAAACCGCTGCCAATGGTAAAAAGTAAATAATAGTTTCCCTTCCCCAGTTGGGGGTAAAAAGTAAAATGAAACCGGCTTTGTGCTATCTGTTGAATGGTTAGCGGGGTATCATAATCCCTTATCCAGCCAAACTTGTTAAAAACACTGATCATAATTTTTGATGGCAGGCCACTATTGCCTGAAATAAAATTATAGTAGGCTTGTGGCATTTTTGCCAGCGCATTAATTGTTACAGAATCTTTTTGCCGGATCTTAATTTTTTTCTCCGCTGTTTCAATTTTTACTTTGACAAATGAAGCAAATGACGGATCATACCCGTAACCAACCCAGCCAACCGGCGTTTTCATTGAATCAGGAAAGCGCCACAGGTTGTATGTATCCAGGAAATAAACCGGCTTACCAAGCATCGAATCCTCTACAGGCCAGAAATTATAATTGTTTCTCCTTTGTTTATACAGGTTTTGGGAATACGTCCTCTGCCCGGAATAAAACCAGTACTTGGATGCCCGCTGGTAGGAATTACTGAAAACAACCGGCAATCCTTTTGTTCTTTCTTTCATGGCTGCAGGCCAGTTCTTCCAGGCATGGAACCGTTGCTGAATTCCTTTTACCGGGAGTATATCAGCTATCATTACTATCCTGGCAAACAATACAAGGATCAGTGTGACCGGCAATAATTTCATCAGCCATTTTTGCCAGGATAATTTTTCAATCAGGTACTGATGCGACAAAATAATCAAACAAACCAATGCCGGCGAGGTCCAGTTGCCTTCCACTTTTCCCCGGAATGAACTAAGCAGGAAAAAGATATAGATACCAATCATTGTAAACCGTAAGGCTTTTTCTGTTTCGGTTTTTGTTTTATACAGCAATGCTGCCGGCAATAAAATAAAACCGGCAACCGGGCCGGGTAACAATAGCTGCCCCAAAATATAACTGGCAGTGAAAGAGGATTTGTAAGGATTTACATTGCTCTCAAATAAATGATAGCGGAAGCTTATCCAGTCATGCTGGTACTGCCAGTACAGGTGGGGAGCAAATAACAACAAAGCAATGACAGCAACCAGCCAGGTCTGGTATTTCCTGAGCATCCTGATATTGGAAAGAAGCGTAAAAAAAACGATCAGCACAGCGTGGTACTTGCTGTAGAAAAGCAGCGCCACGGCAATGCCCAGTAATAGAGTATTAAGTAATGAGGTTTTTTCAATAAACCGTTTGTAACATAAAAAAAATAAGGCAGCAAAAAATATCAGGGGTATATCCGGCGCTGCCACAAAACCGGTGACCTGGATAACGGCAATTGACAGGGCAATGGCATAAAACAGCGGGGGGTTCTTTTTACTGATGAGCTTTTCAATAATAACCAGCGACAGCATATTAAGCAGGAGTGGAAACAGCCGTACCCCCAGTTCATTTGGAAAAACGGCATAGCCTATTTTTACCAGCACGGCAGTCATTGGCGGATGATCAAAATAGCCCCAGTCAAGATACCGGCTGAACACCCAGTAATAGGCTTCATCATCCTGCAATTCGGTGAGACCGGCCTGCATCAACCCAAGCAATAACCAGGCACCGTAAAAAACAAGACGATGATTTTTTTGAAGAAACAGGTTCATGCTCCGGCGAAAGTAACGACAATTATTTTTTCAGGAGCAAATCAACCGCCGCAATGGCATTTAGCAAACGTTCTTCATTATTCCCGCTGATCTCCACCCACGGCACCGGTTGGTTGATCATAATGTCTTTATAAATATGATAAAGTTTTTGCCGGGTGTGCAGATCAGGATATTCCCGCAGTTCATCTTTTACCCAGGGGAGGTCCGTATTACACAATAAATACAGATCATATTTTCTTTCTTTTACCTGGTTCAGGATAAAGGGATGACATTTTCCAAAAACATATTCACACCAGACTTTCATTACGTACATATCAGTGTCAATAAAGAGGAGTGAATAGTGAGTGGTGAATGGTGAATTTTCCGGAGTATTCCTATTGACCATTGACCATTGATTATTGACCGTGGCAGCATACTTATCCTCCAAAGCAACCTGCCCCTCTGCGATTGTAAGCAGATCATCATAGTTGTATTTATTGCCGTGTTTCAACAAATATGCCCTGGCATACTCCGGGCACCACAACGTTTTATAATGATCTGCCAGTTGCTTACACAATGTACTTTTCCCTGTTGACTCCGGCCCTATGATGACAATTTTTTTAAGCATGAGATTGTTTTGCCCTTTTTATCCATTCCAGCAATCCCCATACAGCCATTATTAACAGCACAAAATAATACACACTGGTAAAAACCAACCCTTTTACAAAATACAAAGGAATGGAAGCTATGTTGGTAGCGATCCACCAGTACCAGCTTTCTACTTTTTTCCTGGTCATCAGCCACATCCCGGTGAAAGCTGTAGCTGAAGCAAAAGCATCAGCCCAGGGAATAGCTCCTTTAAAAAAATTCTCTTTCAGATAAACCAGGGCGAAATAAATTGAGAGATAAAAGAAAATGAAAAACAAAACCTGGTATAACAACATTTGTTTATTTGAATAGCTGATATGTAAAACCTTTTCATTCCGGGTATCCTTTTTCAACCACATATACCAGCCGTACAAACTCATTACTGTATAGTAAAAATTCACACTGGCCTCACCGGGCAGGTGATATTTATAACTGAGCCAGATATAAATAATGGTATTAATCAGCCCGACAGGATAAACAAGAATATTTTCCTTCCTGGAAAACCAAACGCTGGCGATACCGGCAAATACGGCAATGTATTCCGGCCAACCGGTATTTTTCATTCCGTCAAGAAATTGTTGCCAAATCGTTTCCATATCAGGTCAAAAGTGCTAAATGATTTCTACATTGCCATAGAAATTATTTTATGAGCCGGATTAAAGATTCAACTGTATTGATTACAGGCGGGGCATCAGGAATTGGAAAACTTATGGGACAAATATGTTTGCAGGAAGGAGCCAAAAGGTTAATCATATGGGATACAGACAGGAAAAAAATGGAAGATTTTGCATTTGAGCTCCTTACAAATGGTTATGAAGTACATACATATTATTCTGATGTAAGTAATATTGATGAAATAACAATAGCGGCAAATGAAATCAAACAAAAATTCGGAGGCATCGATTTGTTGTTTAATAATGCAGGTGTTATAGTTGGGAAAGAATTTTCTAAACATACACATAAGGAGATTGATTTTACGATGCGTGTTAACGCAGATGCACTCATGCATGTGGCGCTTGAGTTTATTCCAGGTATGATTGAAAGGAAAAAAGGACATATCATCAATATTGCTTCAGCAGCCGGGCTTTTCGCATCGCCCAAAATGTCTGTTTATGTGGCAAGCAAACATGCTGTTATAGGCTGGAGCGAAAGTTTGAGGCTGGAACTGGAAGCCATTTCAAAAGACCTGCATGTCACTACAGTTACGCCTTCATATATCAGTACCGGAATGTTTGAAGGCGTTCGTTCTCCGGTTGTTCCTGTTCTCAAACCCCAAACAGCCGCAAGAAGAATTATAGCAGGTGTGAAGAAGAATAAAATTTTTATACGCATGCCCCGGATTGTTTATATACTACCCTTCCTGAAAGGAATATTGCCTCAGCGATGGCTGGATGTAATCGTTGGTAAATGGTTTGGCTTTCACAAAAGCATGGATGCTTTTAAAGGGAAATGATTATAATTATTTTTTAGTTGAATTTTAATGGGGTAAATCATTTCTATACTTTTTCCAGCTTTTTAGATATTTTATCCCTTTCGAAGTCTGAAACCGGGTAGCAACCGAACTCCATTGCCGTTTACTATCATGTTTCCATACCAGGAAATGAAGATGCGGCGTCGAAGCATAGCCGGTCTTTCCGCTCAGGGCGATCACTTGCCCTTTCTTTACCGTATCGCCCACATTCACCAGCGCCCCGTTTTTTTGTAAATGCCAGTAGCCGGCCCTTGAACCATCCGCATGCTGTATCACAATATTATTTCCGTCGGATCGGTATTTTTTATTCATTCCACCCTTGTCACTGTCTTCTTTAATCCTCACGACCACTCCATCTCTCGCAGCGCAAATTTTTGTATCCCTTTTCATTTTAAAATCCAGTGCTGCTCTTTCTTTATGAGAAAAAACGCCAAAATATCCCTGCACGATATAGAATGATCTGCCTTTCACATAAGGCAGTGAATACACATAACTGGTATCGTCTTTAATAACACCCTTTTGCAACAACTTTACCTGTTTGCGCAACAGGTTTTTGCTGACAGAACAGCTTGTAGCGACAAGGATAAAAAGGAGGGACAAAACTTTCACAGGTATAAAAGTAAGTTCATCCGGGTAAAACCGGAGTTCATAATTATTTAATTGGTATCCCCATAAAAACAACGTAATTTTTCCGTCCTTTTTAAAAATCAACGATTATGACAACACAGGAAGTGGCCAACCGCTATAATGAGTTGGCTCAAACAGGACAATGGGACAAGATCCAGGATGAACTTTTTGCAGACAATGCCGTGAGTATTGAGCCACCCGGTTCTCCCGGGTTGCAATCTGTGGAAGGGATGCCTGCCATCAAACAGAAAGGAAAACAATTTGGAGAAATGGTGGAAGAAATGCACGGAGCTTACACAACGGCCCCGGTTGTTGGCGGTAAATTTTTCAGCGTCGGCATGGGAATAGATTGTACGATGAAAGGCATGGGCCGCCAGAAAATGGATGAAATTGCCCTTTATGAAGTAAAGGATGGAAAGATCGTCAGAGAACAATTTTTCTATTAGAAAAAATGAAGCGGAAGTCCTGTCATGCAAAATGACAGGACTTTTTTAATTTTATTGTATGGAAAAAATAAACCTTGCTGAAAAATTTTCATCCTTCAGCGACTATTTCAATCCCCGCATTGCCGGCGAACTGAACGGGCAACAAGTAAAACTGGTAAAATTTAAAGGAGAATTTATCTGGCACCATCATGAGCATGAAGATGAATTGTTTTACGTTGTGAAAGGAAGTTTTGATATGCACCTGCGGGATAAAATTATTACAGTAAATGCCGGTGAATTTATCATCATGCCAAAAGCTGTGGAGCATAAACCCGTTGCAAAGGAAGAAGTGGAAATAATGCTATTTGAACCGGCAACAACATTAAATACCGGCAATGTTAAAAATGAAATGACAAAGAAAGAGCTGAAGCATATTTAATCCAATGCCCAATCTACTAATTAACCTCCCGATAGCTATCGGGATAACTAACCACCCTCACACAATTTCTTCAGATTATTCAATCCGGTTTCAAACTGGTAATTCAAATTTTTGGTGATCAAAGGGCTCATCAGTCTTGCAATAGGCCAGGGCAGGTTGCCGCTGTTTTGCCAGGTCACTTTTGTTTCGCCGTCAGCCCAGGGCTCAAACAGCCAGTTGTCTTTAGCTTTGGATTTCCATGGTTTCAGCAATTCGAGTTCGAAGTGAATATGTTTATCATCTATATTTTTCAGCGTTAAACTTCCGGTACCGATCTTTTTTCCCCGCCATGCATATTGATGTCCCGGTACACCTGCAGATCCGGAAATGGTCCTGGAAGAAGCTGGTTCTGATTGTTGCCATGGATTCCACAGGGCATAATCATTCAGGTTGCTCACCCGTCTCATCACCTGTGCAACTGCTTTTTTTATTATTACCGTTTTTTCTACATTGTAAATCTTTGGCATCAACGCTGAAACTAACAGCAGGGTAACAATTAAAGCAATAAAAATATAAACGAATAACATGGTAACTTTTTTCAACAGTCAAGTTACTGCATCAGGGCGGGGAATAAAAACCATTCATCCTTTAATACTGCAACGTGCGGTAAAATTTTCCGGGCCGCAGGTAGATCATCCCTTTCTGCGTATAGAATCGTGTGGGCAATTGAGTATGGTTTCCGGCACCATCATATTCCTGTACTTCAAAATGCAGATGTGGGAAAGCAGAGTAACCGGTATTGCCACTCAGCCCGATCCATTGACCCCTTTTTACCGTATCGCCTTTATTCACCAATACTCCATCTTTCTGAAAATGCCAGTACCACGCCACGGAGCCATCACGGTGCTGTATCGTTATATAATTTCCGTCCGAAAGATTTTCGGGCTTCAGTCCTTTTTTATCGGAATCTTTCCGGATGCCGCTTACTACGCCATCTCTTGCTGCACATACTTTGGTGCCGGTCTTCACTTTGAAATCAAGAGCTCTTTCGCCTTTGTGGCTAAACATACTTTCATAGCCCTGTACCAAAAACACTTTCTTCTTATGTTCAAATGGAAGTGTATAAATATAGCTGCTGTCATCTTTAAATTGGCCGTTTTTCAATTCATTGATAGAATATTGCTCCTGTGAAGGAACTGCGAATGGCAACAACAGGGCTAAAAAAATTAATTTCATGGCTATTCGTTTTTTATCCGGATGATTTCTGCAGCAATGCTCACCGCAATTTCTTCCGCCGTCCGGCTATTGATAACTGCTTATTCATGAAGAGTAGATGCTTCTTTAGTATTCCTTACACTCTCCATCGGGGGCCGGGAGTATAAACCCATCAAAACCTTTTCTGCTGTCATTGGCGCATCATACAAAATATCTGCTGAAGGATTAAACGCCTTTACTGCATTACGCAAGGCAAAGTATGCCCCGATTCCATACATCAATGGCGGCTCTCCCACTGCTTTGCTCCGGAATATGGCCAGGTTTTCTTTTTCAGTTTCTAAAAAATGAACGGCAATTTCTTTCGGTACTGAATAAATATCAGGCACTTTATAAGTTGACAAAGCATTCGTTATCAATTTTCCTTCTTTATTATACAGCAACTCCTCCATGGTCATCCAGCCAATGCCCTGCACCAATGCCCCTTCGCATTGGCCTAAATCAATCACAGGGTTCATCGTTTTACCAAAATCATGAACAATTTTTACCGAATCAATCTCATAAATGCCACGGAGACAATCTATCGTTACAGTAATGATTGCCGTGCCATACACATGATAAGTAAACGGATGTCCTTTTTCTTTGGTTGTATCAAAATAAATACCCGGCGGAGCATAATGTGCATGTTCGGATAGACTGATTCTTTTTATATAAGCAGCCAACACTAACTTATTCCAGTCCCAATCAGTTTTTTGTCCATCAATAAATAAGCAGTCGCTTTTTATTTCAACGGAACAGAGTTCCGTTTTCCACTCGGCTGCCGCTACTTCTTTTAATCTTTGCAGGATGGCCAGGCAGGCAATCTCAGTTGCTTTTCCATTCAGGTCAGATGATGCACTGGCAGCCGTGGGTGAGGTATTGGCAACACGATATGTATTGGTTGTATTTATTTTTACTCTTTTCGGATCAATGGAAAAAGTGTCGGCGGCTACATGTACTATTTTTGTGTTCAGCCCCTGACCCATTTCCACTCCGGCGGTACTCACCCCCACACTTCCATCGGTAT
>CAZGGQ010000020.1:0-71086 GCA_964525285.1 uncultured Chitinophaga sp. | reverse complement strand
AGGGGTTGCAAAAATAGGGCAGTTGCCCTTTTTAAAAAAATTTTGAAACAGCTTATTTATACTTTGGAGTGTACAAAGTGCTTTCCTCCACTTTTACCTGGGGCTTGTCAAAACGTTTGCTGTACAGCATATAACAGCCTCCTAATACAAAGGCAACGATGCATGCAACCTGCAGGTAAAAGAGAAAGGCAGAGGATGAAACCCAGTTATGTGTGAAATCCTTGTCCTGGATTTTTTGCAGCTCCTCGTGGTATTCCTGTGGATTGTTCATAGCGGAATTTTGTGCTGCAAAAATAGGGGTTCAGTATAAAAAATCACTTTGTTTTACCCACAATTTTGGAGAAACGGTTTTTCTTCCGGACAAAATGCTGCCACACCATATTCTTTTGCAAAAAGCCCGATAGATTCCCTTTTTTCTTTACAGGAAATACACTTTTCTTTTGGAAAAAGAACCACCATTTCAGGAAGGCCAGTTGTGCCCGGAGAATGGCAATAAAATAGCCGCCATCACCGGTCAGTAATCCTTTCCAGGCAGAAATGCCATCTAAAAAATTCCTGGCCGGCATGACCCATAATTTTTTTGACAGTGGCAGGTTTTTCGACATCATGATCCTGTTATTTCTGAAGTTGAGATATGTTTTGAGTGAGTTGCCCCTGGGTAATGTGCCCCCACCTACATGATAAACTACCGAGGAAGGACAGGAATAAATTTTATGTCCTGCCAACTGTATCCGCCAACATAGATCTATTTCTTCCTGGTGGGCAAAAAAGTATTCATCAAAACCTTCCATAGCATGAAAAATTTTTGAACGGATAAAAAGCGCTGCCCCACTGGCCCAGAAGATGGGCTCTGACTGATCATATTGCCCGTTGTCTTCTTCGCACACATCAAATACCCTTCCTTTGGCAAAAGGGTAGCCATATTTATCCAGCCAGCCACCTGCAGCGCCGGCATATTCAAATATTTTTTTGTTATTATAAGAAAGAATTTTTGGTTGTGAGGCGGCAATATTCTTATCGTTTTCCAAAAGATCAACCTGCGGCTGCAACCAGCCTGCTGTTACTTCCACATCAGAGTTCAGTAAAACATAGTAATCCGATTCCACCTTTTTCAGGGTTTCATTATAACCTTTGGCAAACCCCTGGTTTTCGGTAAATCTGATCAGTCGAATGGATGGGTAGTTGGTTTGCAGAAATGAAATGGAGTCATCAGCAGAACCATTATCGGCAATAATTACCTCAAAATTTGGATACCGGGTTGACAGCACCGATGGCAGGAACTGTTCCAGGTATTTTTTACCGTTCCAGTTCAGTATCACAATGGCCACTTTGGGGGAGGTGTTCAATTTGCAGTAAAATATTTAATCAAAAATACGGGAAGCAGGTTTATCCTTGTTTACTCACCCCGCATCCCGGCTTTTCCTGTCTGGTTTGCCGGCCCATTGGGCTTATTTTGCAGAGAACTGAAAAATCTGGGTTAAATTCGAAACATGTATCGGCAAATTATTAACTGGAGGGTAGGGCTGGCATTAATAGCAATCCTGATTGTGAGCGGCACCATTTTTTATTCTCAATACCTGGCCCGTAAGATTGCCAGGGATGAAAGGCAAAAAGTTGAACAATGGGTCAGGGCCGGGCAATCGTTTATTATTGCTCCGGAAAACTCTGATACCCGGCTCGAGACTTATATAATGACAGAGAATAAAACCATCCCCATTATCTGGACCAATGAAAGGGATAGCATAATTGATCACATCAATCTTGATTCTGCTCAGGCAGCAGGCAATATATCATACGTTCAAAAAAAATTAAAACAGTTTAAATCGTTACACCAGCCTGTTTCTTATCCCGATGCCAGGGACCCGGCTAAACGTAACCTCTATTATTATGGTAATTCAAAATTGTTTAACGAGGTTCGTTATTACCCGATTGTGCAACTTTGTATCGTAGCCCTTTTCATCGTAATCACTATCTTTTCGATTCGAAGCAGTTACCGGTCCACTCAAAACCAGGTATGGGCCGGCATGGCCAAGGAGACGGCGCACCAGTTAGGTACACCGGTTTCATCTTTGGAAGGCTGGGTAGAAATGCTGAAAGAGAAATCAGGCAATGAAAAGATCGTGCAGGAACTGGAAAAAGATGTTGACCGTTTGCGATTGGTGTCAGACCGGTTTGGCAAGATCGGCAGTACCCCACAATTGGAAGAAATAGATCTGGTGAGCCAGATCAATAGGATGATCGATTATATGCGGAAAAGAGCCACCGGGAAAATAAATTTTTCTGTTCATACACATGGACAACAGAAGATATTTGCCCATGTGTCAGCCCCCTTGTTTGATTGGGTGATTGAAAACCTTCTTAAAAATTCATTAGATGCATTAGAAGGAAGGGGAGCTATCATCGTGGATATTAATGAAGAAAAGAAAGCTGTTTATATTGATATTACAGATACGGGAAAAGGAATTTCCAGGCAAAATATCCCAATGGTCTTTAAACCCGGATTTACTACCAAGAAAAGAGGCTGGGGGCTGGGCTTAAGTCTCTCCCGGAGAATTATTAATCAATATCACAAGGGTGAAATATTTGTAAAACATTCAGAGATGGGAAAAGGAACTACGTTCCGGATCGTGCTGAAGAAGTAGTTGAAAAGTTCAGGGTTCAGCAAGCTTATTACGCCTTTTCCCCTTTTCAACATATCAGTTATATTTGCACTCCGGAAAAGTTTAGGTATTCAAAGTATCGGAGTTTTCTTGAACCTTTTAAACTTCTTAAACTTTTGGATCTTCTGGAACTTCCCTCAGCCCGGGTGGCGAAATTGGTAGACGCACCACTTTGAGGTGGTGGCGCCCGAAAGGGTGTGCTGGTTCGAATCCAGTCTCGGGCACAAGGCCGTTTCGACAAAATCGGAATGGCTTTTTTGTTTGAAAGCGGGCGAGCTTGCTTGCCAAAGCGAACTAACAAAAAGACATAAGACGCGAAGCGCTGTAAAGGCCATGGGTAAGACCAATCAAAGAGGGTCATTGAAAATAATCCGGTCCCGCTCACATATTAATAAAGTAATGCTTTGTAATTCAACATAATACAAAGTAGTTTTATTTACAAAGGATGCCTGGGGGAAATTTGATCTAATACAGATTATACCCTCCTTCTTTGGTTTCCATCATAAATGACATTATCAAAATTAAGTTCCTGTACTATCTCCGGTTGTTTTACCAAGAATAAGTGAATTCCCTTAGGCAGACAAAGCATATCAAGGGGAAGGAAATATTATCTGGTAAATATTTTTCTGTTTAAACTCCTGGCATTAATTTGAGTCTATACTCGCTCGTTACTTTATGAGAAAAAAAAATAATATCCTGCAATTCTTCTTTTTTGCTTTATTCCTGGTAACATTTTTACTTTTTTCCCTGCGCTTTTTGAATAATAAAAATCCAATGCTTGCTTTTGACTATAAAGCTGCATTGTATGATAACCAGGAAGCATTTGATCCTTCACTAATGCGATTAAATACCCTGAGTAGATTGAAAGAGTATTGTGACAGCCTTTTTAAAGTCACAGATATGACAAGTAGCCCGGATAAATACGAATCGAATTACGCCAATTTTGTAGGTGACGTAGTTCGAAAAAGATTTTATTGGGGTTATTCCTGCTATAGTTTTAATAATAATTACTTGGCAGTATTGTTTTCCAGATTTACACAATGGGGTTATGCTGCAACAGTTATTCCTGACGACATTTTAAAATATCCTCATGCCTCCTGCAGCCAGGAATCAATTGTAATGATGGAAGTTCTGAAAAGGAAAGGATTTATTACCCGCAAAATTGAATTTTTCGGCAATAATGAAATCGGGCATTTTGCTTTCGAAGTATATTATAAAAATAGTTGGCATTTTCACGATCCTACCCTTGAACCTGATACGGCTGTATTGAACAAATATGACAGTCCGGATATTAAATTTATTATAGAACATCCTGATATTTTTCTTGCCGCTTATAAGGAAACTCGTAAAGACAAAAACTTATTGTTTGATGTTTTTTCTCACTATAGCTATGGTAAACCTAATAGTTTCCTTGCACCAAATGCTTTCATATTTCATAGGGTTACAAAAATTTTATCGGATACTATTTGGATATTTTTTTTAATGGGGTACTTTATTGTTAAATTCAGACGAAGATGACTACGTCATTCCCGGGCACAAAGCTTCAGTTTTCCCGGGGCTTTTCTTTTTCTGTTGCCAAAGCTTTTTTCAGCAGGCTGCTGGTTTGATTTAATGCAAGCCTCAATAAATTTTCTTTTTTTTCTTTCACTGCGGCCTCCAGCATTTTTGTGGAATCATATTCCGGGAATGTTTTCGGGAGGTAATCTTTTCTGAAATGTTTGAGTTTTATTTCAAACACGGTGAGATTCTGCCAGTTACCAAAATCATCCAGGACATCGTGTAGTTCTTTTTCATATTCAACCCCGAAGAATAATGACTCGGGGATCATTTTGATCCAGTAATATATTTCTTTCAGGTTCTGCCGGAGCTTATGCGGTTTTTTATAATAATTTCTGCTGTCAGCAAAACGGGCATTGATAATGCCTGCTATTTTATGTTTCAGTTCTTCCTGTTCAATGACCTGTGTTTCGCTTTCCAATAAAATGGCGGTTTCTTCCAATTCCTTCTTTTTGTATTGCAGCACCGCTTTTTTTGTCCATTGATATGCAACAGATAATACGGTACGGAAGTAGTATTTCAGTGCTGCATATTTTTTGCCGGTTTCTTTTTCGGATGCTTCAATAATCTCAAGGCATATTTCTATGTCCCGCTGCTTTCCAAGAATGCTGAAGAGTTGTTCTGTTTCTTTTAACGGATCTTCCTGCAATGGTTTTTCTGAAATAAGCAAATACAATTCCAGCGCAGCTCTTAATTTTTTTACTGCTACACGAAGGTCATGTACAGCATTTTTATCAGCTTGTTTTTTAAGAACAGCAAGGTTTTTACTGAATACCCGTTGCTCTTTTTTCCAGAGAATGAAAATAAAATCAGTATAGCCCATAAACAGCCAGTAAGAGATGTTTTGGAAAAATTATTTACTTCATCAGCCTTTTTTCCCAGTCCTTTACCTTCCAGTGTTTCCCTTTTTGTATTACTTCATGTCCTTCGTATTCCAGTAGTTCGGCTTGCAGATCAGCTCCACCCGGGTATTTTTCATTAATAATACCGCCTTGCTTCAGGGTTCGCCAGTAAGGAGTTATTTTTTTGAAACCCTGTTGCTTTGCTTCATCAGCTGCATGAGCCGCAATCCAGGAAAATATACCGGTAGTGATGGGGCAGCCAATATCTGCATGATATTTTTTAGCTATCTTTTCCCTGATCCTGTTAATGGTGATCAACTTTCCTGATGGCACTTTTTTCATAATTGAATTCACGTCCAAGGGCGATGGAATGGCCATGGTTCCCTTTCCCCATTTTTTACGTTGCCGGGCATTCAGCTTAATCACTTTTGGCAGGTCCTTGCAGTTGTTTAATTTTTCCTGCCAGCTTTTCTTTTTCGCTGCCATAAATAGGGATTTTATAACGAAAGGTAAATTATTAAAGAGATGCCGTAAGATGAGTGCTGTCAGTTTTCGGAATGATTAAGTTCAGGACTATTGCCCGTATGTATAGCTGTATTCAATCTTCCCTGTTAGTTCTTGTTCGTTATTGAAGAGGGCTTCTTTGGTCTTTAACCCCTGCCCGTTATAAATATATCTCCAGATTATATAACCCACCCATGTAGTTTTACGCAAGTTATCGCCCGGGGTGCTGGTAATTCGCTGGATGATCCTGTCAGCGTCATCGTAACTTATTATTTCATCCGGGAGCAATTTTTTTACTTTTTTATTGTAGCGAACGATATCCGTGATCCTTTTCTGATCATCAAAATAATAATAGAGTATATCCGTTTCATATCCATTTTTGAACGAATGTTCTTCACCGGGATTCCCTTTTTCATCCGGAATAAAACGGATTTCGAGGCTGTCTGACCCATTGATGCTGCGCCACATTTTTTCAATGTTGCCATCTTTATCATAAATCCACTTGTGCAATTCCACCATGTTAATATCGGTAGCCGGATCCTTTACTGTATTTTGAATTGCTATGATATTGCCGCCGGCATCGTATTCGTAAGATGTAATGTTCTGAATACCGAGGGAGGTATCGATAGTACTTATGATCCGGTTTTGTGTATCAAAACGCTGATAAAATGAACTATGCGTTAAATTGGAATTCCTGGAGATCCGTAAAGTTTTCCCGTTTTCCAGTATTTCCTGTACTTCGGCAAAATCAGTGGCTTTGGATCCCTGTGCTGTGTAGCCGGTAGCCGTCACCCTATTAACTTTATTGGCCAGGTAAGTTTGCATTTGCCGGTTGGTTTCCCGGGTTCCAATAATATCATTGTAGTAATACTGTGCCCGGAGTACAAATGTACACAAGAGAAGAAAGGGTAGCAAAAGGGTTTTCATGCCGGTGATATTGTTTTATCTGTTCAAAGTTACCTGAATTGTTCAGTAACGGGAAAAAGAAAGACTGCTTGTATATTTTTGTACTTATTTTTAAGAAAAATTTTAGATTGTCTCATATCCCCCAGCGAAAAGAAAAGGATTGCCTGAACTGCGGCGCAACCGTACAGGGGAAATACTGCCATGTTTGCGGCCAGGAGAATGTGGAGCCAAAAGAAACCTTCTGGCATATGGTTACGCATTTTTTTTACGACATTACCCATTTTGACAGCAGCTTTTTTCATACCATACATCACCTGGTATTAAAGCCCGGATTTTTATCCGGAGAATATATGGCAGGACGCCGGGCCAGTTACCTGCACCCGGTACGGATGTATGTTTTTACATCAGCCATTTTCTTTTTACTTTTTTTTAGTTTATTTAATCCCGGGGATGTCGTTGAGAGTGTTCCGGATAAACAATTCAATGTTAAAGAGAGGGCTGATTATTATGTTACGTTGCAGGACCAGCTAAAAAAAGATACCGGCAATAAGGAACTGCTTGAGGCAATTGCTTTAGTAAAAGAGACGACAAGGCCTTTTACAGCAAAGGATGTGGTGAAAACTGAACTAAAAAAAGGAGTTACCGTCAAATTTACCGATAAGGGATATAAAAGCTTTGAAGAGTATGATTCCACGGAGAAAACGCTGCCTCCTTCCAAAAGAGACGGCTGGTTGCTGCGCCGGTTTGTTAAGCTGGACATTTCGATATCGAACAAATACCGGGAAAATCCTGAGGAAACCGGCGCTAAATTATTAGAAGGTTTTTTTCACAGGTTGCCGTATATGCTTTTTGTTTCATTGCCCCTCTTTGCCCTGATCCTTAATTTGGTTTATATACGGCGAAAGAAGTTTTACTTCGCAGATCATGGAGTGTTTACCATACACCTCTATGTCTTTTCATTTATTGTTTTAATGGTTGCTTTTGGGCTTGACAAGTTGCAGGAATTTACCAGCAGCGGGTTTTTGGAAGTAATCAAAATTCTTCTCTTTCTTGGATTGGTTGGTTACCTGTACATGGCCATGCATGGTTTTTATAAGCAGGGATGGGGCAAAACCTTTTTTAAATTCCTGATCGTTTCTTTATTATCATTGGTAATGATGCTGATATTGTTCGCCATTTTTCTTTTGTTTTCAGCGTTTACCATTTAATTGAGATTTATATATGAGTACAAAAAATGAAACCGCTTTTTCACGACTGGTGGAAATAATGAACGACCTGCGGGAAAAATGTCCCTGGGATAAAAAGCAAACCATTCAATCCCTGCGGCAAATGACGATCGAGGAAACTTATGAACTGGCAGATGCAATTACGGAAGAAGACTGGTCCGGCATTAAGGAAGAATTGGGTGATTTATTGCTGCATATTGTTTTCTATGCAAAGATCGGGAGTGAACAGAAGCAGTTTGAACTGGATGCTGTAATCAATGATATTTGTGAGAAGCTGATTTCCCGACATCCGCATATATATAGTGACTTAAAAGTGAATGATGCGGACGATGTAAAGAAGAACTGGGAAAAGCTGAAATTGAAAGAAGGAAAGAAGTCAGTTATTGGCGGGGTACCCCAATCATTACCTGCTACCGTTAAAGCAATGCGCCTGCAGGAAAAGGCAAAGCAGGTAGGGTTTGAATGGGATAATAAAGAACAGGTTTGGGAGAAAGTGGAGGAAGAGATCAATGAGCTGAAGACAGCTGTCAGGAGCCTGGAGTCCATCGGCCGCCAAAGGCTTACCGAGGGTGATGCAGGAGACGGGAGCCGGGACAATGAGAAACTCCAAAAGGCTGTAGAGGAGGAGTTTGGCGATGTGGTATTCTCTTTAATTAATTATGCACGGTTTTTGCAGATAGATGCCGAAAATGCACTGGAAATGACGAATAAGAAATTCATCCACCGGTTTACACAGATGGAAGAACTGGCTATGCAAAACGGTAAAAACCTGCATGCCATGACCCTGCAGGAAATGGACGCTATCTGGAACGACATCAAACAACAGCGGCCGGAAAAGTGAAACCACTTCCAAAAAATATATTATTGAGTAAGTACAGTTTACTGGTACTGGCAGCCCTGCTTTTTATCCTTTCTTTTGTTTTCAATAAACTATATATCAACCGTTCATCCGTTGCACAGGAAGTAAAAGTGGCAGAAAAATACCTGTACCGTCTGCAAAATGATTTCGACGTATTTCTGAAAGATACTGCTTTCATAAACCGGTTGCTGGGCAGTAATGAATCAATCAAAGAATTTTCTAAACTGGCTTCAAAAGGGTACAGCATTTTTCTTTACAGCGTAGACAGCTTTGGAACGGCCATGATGAAATTCTGGAATGACCAACTAATTAGTCCTTCACCCGGGTTATTGACTGAAGCAGATGGCGAATATTTTTCCCATTTATCAAATGGATGGTATTTTACCATAAAAAGAACACTGCCGGAAGACAGCATGGGCAGCCATGTAGTATCGTATGCCCTGATACCTGTACAGTCAGAGTTCTTTATCGAAACCGATTACCTGCCAAAAGAATTTGTTTATAGCAAAACAGCTGACAAACGGGTATTGATCAGTGAGAAAGTCACTGAATTTCCTGTGAAATCTGTTTCGGGTAAAGTACTTTTTTATTTTGATAAAAAAACATCAGGAGCCGTACCCTATAACAACCGGAGCACCATTTTGCTCAGGCTGGCCGGAGTACTGTTTCTTTTCCTTTTCATTCACCTGCTGGCTGAATCGGAGTCAAAAAGAAAAGGGGCGTGGAGTGCTATAGGTCTTCTTACTCTGATACTGGTGGTTTTCAGGCTGCTTACTTATTATTTCCCATTTATTTTCAACCAGAGACAGTTTGAACTTTTCAGTCCGCTGATCTACGGTTCAAATTTTGTGCAGCGTTCACTCGGCGATTTATTGGTTAACTCAATTTTATTTTGCTGGATCGTTTTATTTGCCTGGGCAAAACTTCAACACAGGGAAAAACCAACTGTAGAATTTCCTGTACGATTGAAATGGGTTACGGGAATTTTTTCGTTGTACCTGCTGATCTTTTCAACTTTTGTACTTGCTACCGTTATCAGGAGCTTTGTTGCAGATTCAAAAATATCCTTTGATGTAACTAATTTTTTCGGGCTTAACCTGTATTCCGTAATAGGCTTTATGGTACTGGCCTGCCTGTCATTATCCTATTATTATTTCTCACAGTTATTATTCCGGTTTATTTTCCCATTGTTCAGGGGGAAAAAGATACTCATTTACTTTGCTATTGGTCTTGCCGGACTTGTATATCTCACCATCCGGCCGGGTCATCCTGATGTATTATTCTATATACCTGTTTTATGCTGGCTGCTTGCTTATACATGGCTGGTGAACCGGGAGGAACTGATCATTAACCGGTTTCGTATCAATATCGCAGGCATTCTTTCCTGGATATTTATTTTTTCTGTTTCCATTGCTGCCATTATGCTGAGTGAAAACAGTAAAGTGGAATGGGAGAAAAGAAAACGGATGGCAGACAAGCTGGCCGTGCAAACTGATCCTTCCAGTGAACGGCTGATGAGTATTGCCATCCAGTACCTGGATAATGATTTTTTAAGAGATAATTTTTCCCGGTTCAGTGATCCCGTTAAAGGCAAAATATTCCGTGACAGTATCATTACAGAAAACTATAGCGGTTACCTGAACAAGTATGACACCCGCCTGTATGTTTATGGTGCGAATGATATGATTATTCATAATGAGGACCCGATTACGTATGAAGCGCTGAATACGATCCTGAATGTGCAATCGAAATCAACAGGGATTGAGGGTCTTTATTATTACGAAACTTCATTCGACAAATTCAATTATATAACCCGCCGGGATGTAACCGATACAGCTAATAAAAAACTCGGTTCTTTTTTCATTGTATCTAATCCGAAGAATTCCGGCCGGGAGGCTATGTTCCCGGAATTGTTCCGGCAGTTTCAGCAAACAGAGCCGGAGAATTCTCCCATTTATTCCAACGCAGTGTATGTGAACAGGCGGTTGGTTTCTCCCCCGGGCAATTATCCTTTTGCTATCTGGCTTAAGGATAGTGAGATACCTGAAGAAGGATTTCACCAGCGAACTAACGGCGATTTTGATGAACTGTGGTACCGGATGGGCAATGAAAAAGTGGTGGTGATAGCCCGCGAAAAAGAAACTATTATTGAGACGATCACCTTGTTTTCTTACATTTTCTGTTCTTTCCTTTTCCTGGTGGCTTTTGTGCAACTGGTCTCATTTATTCTTAAAACAAGGTTCAACCGGAAAGAGTTACGAAAGCTGCTGCAGTTAAATATCCGGTCGCAGGTTCACAGCACTATTATCTTCATCAGTATTTTTTCTTTCCTTATTATCGGGATTGCCACCATTTCATTTTTCATAAGCCGTTACAACCGGAACAACAGCGACAAACTCAGCCGGACGATGAAAATAATGGTGAAGGAGATGGAAAAAAAGCTGTCGGACCACAATACGTTTGATGATGTGATTAAGATATATGATTCCGTTTCCAATAACGGTTTGCAACAACTGGTCGATGAGGTCTCTGATATACATGGTGTGGATGTGAATGTATATGACCTGGAAGGCAACCTGCAGGTTTCTTCTGAAGCCAATGTATATAACAAGGGAGTGTTAAGTAAAAAAATGGATCCGGGAGCTTATTATCATTTAAACAGGCTGCGGCAGGTGCAGCATGCACAGGAAGAAAAGATCGGCAACTTTTCTTACCTCAGTATTTATTCACCCGTGAGGGATGATGATGGGAAAGTATATGCTTATATCAACATACCCTATTTTACTTCCAAGCCGGAATTGCGACAGGAAATTTCGAATTTTCTTGTTACCATTATTAATCTGAATGCCTTTATTTTCCTGATTGCCGGCTTGATTGCCTTATTCATTGCCAACCGGATTACCAGTTCGTTCTCCATCATCAGCAATAAAATGCGGGATGTGAACCTGGGCAAAATGAATGAACCCATAATCTGGAACCGCAATGATGAAATTGGAGAATTGGTAAAAGAGTATAATAAAATGGTGGCCAAACTGGGCGACAGTGCAATTATGCTGGCAAAAAGTGAAAGAGAAGGCGCCTGGCGGGAGATGGCAAGACAGGTGGCGCATGAAATAAAGAACCCGCTGACACCGATGAAGCTCAGCATTCAATATCTGCAAAAAGCGATCAATAACAACCAGCCGAATGTAAAGGAATTATCCAGCAATGTAGCTAATACACTGGTGGAACAAATTGACCATCTCTCAAGGATTGCTGCTGACTTTTCACAGTTTGCCAATATTGGCAATACCTATGTTGAACTATTTGACCTGCATGATGTGATCAGCTCTTTGAAAGACTTATACCAGCTCAATCAGCAGATTGAGCTGATCTGGTACCCGGTTCCTGAACGAGTGATGATAAATGCTGATAAGACGCAGATGAACCGCCTGTTCACCAATCTTTTTGCCAATGCAGTGGAAGCCTGCCAGGGAAATGGGATCTGCAAAATTGAAGTGAATGAGATAAGAAAAGATGATATCATCAGAATAAGCATAAAAGATAACGGGGATGGTATTGCACCGGAAATGCAGGAAAGGATATTCATTCCCAACTTTACCACCAAATCATCCGGCACGGGTTTAGGATTGGCCATGTGCAAAGGAATTGTAGAACAGGCCAAAGGAAAGATATGGTTTGAAACGGAGCAGGGCAGGGGGACTACTTTTTATATTGAGTTAATTCTTTCCCGGTAAATTTTTTCAGCGATGGTCTTCCGGGAAAAATCTGCTAAAGAAAATATCCCTCGTTGAATTGCTATAGAGAACTACGTAGCATACTCTGAATTCTCCTCTTATAGTCTCAGAATATCTACTAAAATAGTTGCTGGTATACACAATTTGTCCCCATCTTTATTGCTGAAGCCGAAACAAAAATGAAATAACTAAATCCGGTCCCGTTTTTAAAAATACAATTTTTTAAAAATCATTTCCAGAACCTATGAACCTTTGAAAGCCATCGTTATCCTTTGAAGAGTACCCTTAATATCCTATCCATGAATTCCGCTAAACCATTAAAATCAATCCTCTGCCTGCAGGGGATTTTTTTGTTAATTCTATAGATCATTATAAAAAGAAGACAAAACCCCCGCTATGATTATCCAACTGTTCAATATTGAGTGAAACCTAAAAAATCATCCCCAATAAAACCTGCCTATGAAAAACAATTTAAAAATACAACTATCATCCGGAGCAAATATGATGACAACCGGACAGGACCTTTTTCGTTGTAACGAGCTGGCAAATGAAATTGCTGAATATGCCAATAAATTTCTACCGGTAAAAGCATCAGCATCCTTTGGACCTGTTAGCCCGGTGACGAAAATATACGGCATGGAAACAGGATTGAATCCTTTTTTTAATATGCCCCTGAACCTGGTAGCTGCCCGTTTGTCAGAAATAGAACTGTCCTTTGATTGTTACGATGTTTCCAATCTTCAGTTTTCTACCCATGCTTTAAAGGACTTGTTTTTTGACTTGAGGATGCCCGCAGTATACCAGCTTGCCGTGCAAATGGAACAGTTGGCAAGCGAAAATCAATGGCAGGGAGTAAAAAATTTGCTGCGTGAAATAAAAAAAATCATAGGACGGGTAGTGAAACACAGAATGCAACACGAAGACTAATAAGTTTTTTGAAGCATTTTCCCTCCCGGTCCTGCTCCTTGTAACCGGGTACTCTTCAACTAATATAAATGCAATCAGATTCCCGGGGCATCATCAGCCTGCTTTGCCTCATTTAAACATCTATAGCGGATTTGATTTAAGCAGCTACTATGCATATATACTTAGTCCTGTCTAAATATATTTGGTATAAATCAAATTCATTGACCATCATGTTCTGTTAAGCTGCTCATTCTCACCAGTTTTACATCAGCGATCATAAATCTTTGAAACAACCAGTGCCCTGATTTCAAAGCCTTTTTTAAAAAAAATAAAAATGCAACACCCTGAATATTGGGCAAAAGGCTAATGTCATATCCATATTTTTTATGCGGAAGGCTCATCACTGCATAGTGAATGGATATTGAAATATTAAGAACACTAAAATCCAATCATATGAAAAAATCTCTACTCTTTATCGGGTTCATTCTTCTCGCCAATTCGTTTTATACGCAAATCAGGGCACAATGCAGTATTTCAAACCTTGCCATTGAACTTAAATCTGCTGTTCCTGTTCCAGGTGGGTGCCTGGTACTTTTTGATTTCAGCTGGAACCAGGAGGTAAACGGGGGTAATAAATTTGCTTATTTACATTTATGGAATGCAAGCCAGTACCCTGACCTGTTGGCAAATGGAACTGCCTATACAAACTCATCAGATTATCCCACAGGAGCCGATCTTGTAAATGTATTGGCAACAATTGTTATAGATAATAACGGAACCGCTACCCCGGTTATTGGCACAGCTTATCATCCTGAAACAACCGTTCCCATATTTACAACAGGACTGTCTGTATTTAAAGAACCCATTAACACATCTGTCGAAAGAATGATCGTTAGAAATATTCAAATGATAATCCCTGATTGCTCCGGCTCTGGTATTACGGGTGATATATGGGCCAGCCAGGCTGCCAATGGAAAAAATGTGCATTGCGTCAGTTCTAATGTTTCAGTGGTTATAGGAAATCCCAGGGTAACAGGCTCGTTGCTTTGTCCGCTTCCCCGCCAATATAGCGTACAGATCAGCAATCTTTCTGCAAGCCCCATATCCGTTTCATATAATATTTTTATAGATGAAGGCGATGGTCTTTTTGAACCTTTTTCACACGATTTGAAGATTACTTCAACTCCTGTCGGACCTATTTCTATTGCAGGTAACAGTACTTATCAATCAGGCATTGAATCTTATCTTCCCTGGTCCGGGCAAAAGCCTTACTCGGATCATGGATTATGGATAGATGTGACTACGGTTAATATGCCAAATAATTCAATTTCTTTTATTGAAAATAGCTGCATACCGCTACCCGTGAGTTTTTCATCATTTACGGTACAACGAACTACTAATGCTAACTTAGTAAGCCTGAACTGGCAAACTTCTTCAGAAGAAAATAATTCCTGGTTTGAAGTGCAGAGAAGAACCGGGACAAATGATTTTGAAACCGTTGGTTTTGTCCCTACACAGGCACCAGGTGGTTATAGTACTGTTGACTTGAGTTATCACTACATAGATTACAACAACAACAACATTATAACTGAGTACAGGATCAGGCAAGTTGATATCGACAGACAATCTACATATTCAACTGTCAAATCAGTGAAAGGGTTGGGTCAGCCGGCCGGCATTACTATTTATCCTAATCCGTCCAGCAATGCTGAGATACATATTTTATTCGATGAAATGGGTATGCACTGCATATCAGTTATTGATATGAGTGGCCGGGTAATTAAAAAATGGAATGAGCATACTGATAACAATTTAACCGTTTCCAACCTGCTGCCGGGTAATTATATAATAAAATTCGAGAATCACGTTACAGGAAAAATATCTTCGCATAAATTTATTGTAAGCCGTTAGGAAAACAAGATTTGTTTTACACTATTATAATAAAGACCCCGACCCTACGGCGCCGGGGTCTTTATTATATTTGCTGCAAGGCCAAAAACATTTCCCTGGCCCTGGCTACTTTTGCATTTTTTTCGGGGCATGGCCAGCTGTTATACACAACTACTTAGCGAAAGCTAAATTCTTTTGGTATAAAGTGAATTCAGGCACTCCTTTTTCGGGAACCTATTGTCTCTCTCCCTCAACTTTAGGTCAGCAATTCAATATTTGCTGAAAACCAGATTGATAACTCTTAAAAATCCAAAACATGAAAAACAATTCAATTCAACAAACTGGAGTCATTACAAAAGCCGCGAAAATGCAAAAACTGACTGTTCCCCGGCTGAGCGACGAAGCTTTTTACTTACTGGCGCTGGGCTACCAGCTAAAAAAATTATTGGGGCCTGCTTCCGTGCAGCATTTCCTTGCAACCGGGGAATCTGAGTTATTCGCAAAAAAAATATCTTAACCGGCATTTCCCTGGTTGCACTTATCCATACCCCCTGAAACATAATCCGTACTCTACAGCTTTTTATAAAACAAGTTCAACCATCCTAAAAAAATGATTTATGAGTATGCGTCAGTTAAAGATCAGCAAATCCATTACCAATCGTGAATCGCAAAGTCTTGAAAAATATCTCCAGGAAGTTCATAAACTGAGATTGATTTCAGCGGAAGAGGAAGTGAGTCTGTCCGGGTTAATTAAGCAAGGAGATAAAAAAGCATTCGACCTTTTGGTCAAAGCCAATCTCAGGTTTGTCGTGTCGGTTGCCAAACAATATCAATACCAGGGAATTTCACTTTCTGACCTGATCAACGAAGGTAACCTGGGTTTGATGAAAGCGGCCCGGAGTTTTGATGCTTCCCGGGGCTTTAAATTCATTTCTTATGCCGTGTGGTGGATCCGGCAGCATATTGTAAAAGCACTTGCCGAAGATGGCCGCATGATCCGCCTGCCGCTTAATAAGATTTACCTGGAGCGCCATATTAAAAAGACAGGCATAATGCTGGAACAAAAATTAGAAAGAACAGCCAGCATTGAAGAACTGGCAGAGGAATTGAATATGGAAGAGGTGAACATTACAGACAGCCTGTCTACAGGTGAAAAACACCTTAGCCTGGATGCTGCGCTGACGGGAAACGAAGAAAACAGCATGCTCGATTTGCTGGAAGACCCCAATGCCGCAAGTACAGATCAGGAAATAAATTTCACCGCTTCTTTAAAAGTGGAAATTGACCGCTCTCTGCAGTTACTTAGTGACAGACAAAGGGAAACGGTTTGCTATTTTTTTGGTATCGGTGTGGATCATCCCTTAAGTTTGGAAGATATTGGATTAAAGTTCAACCTGACAAGAGAACGGGTGAGGCAGATCAGGGACAAAGCCATTGGCAAACTCAAAACATTCGGAAATGTCAATTTACTAAGAAGTTTTCTTGCAGCCTGACAAACACCCGGCATCAGCAAATCTACTCCCGGGTGCAGCGGATTTTTATTGAGAGTATCATCTGTCTTCAATAACAGGTTTATGTTTTTGAGTAGGGACTTCATTCAACCTCTCAGGGTCTCCAAATAGTTTTACCGGAAGCAGGGTTTACGTATTAAGTGAAAACCCTTAGTGAGCCGATCCGTTTGTACTGTCGGGGTTTCAATATTTCTCGCAGCGTTCGCTGCGAAGCAGTAGCGCAACGCTGCGTTCTTTGCCTCTTTGCGGGCTCTGCGTGATACCAAATCCGGCAATACCGATCCGTTTTAAATTTGCTTAAATGGACAAATACTGATAACTTGTACATAACATAGAAATGTATTGAAGATGATTTCTTCTATATGTTGAGTAGCAAAATCCGGCCCGTGGTAATAAAACCCATTTCATTGTTGAAAAAATTTTAAGCCCTGAATTAGTAACTACGAACCCTTTTTAAAGGGTTGGCGTATTCATTATTATAATATAATACATGAATTCAATACCAAATATATCAGTAAAACCACAGGCCTGTTTACCATTACAATGAGAATGCTTGTATCGACCGGATGTTTTTATATCCCTTCTTTCAAACCTGTGATGTACAACCAGCTTTAAAACAACAGCACTTTGATTAAGAAGAAAAAAAATAGTAACAAACCGGATAAGTTAACCAGGGCTGACAAAGAGCTTTCTTTTCAAATAGGGGAGAGAAAGAAGCGGGCAGCAGAGTTGATCATTGCCAATAAAAAGCTTGTTTCTCAAAATAAAGAGAAAGAGAAGCGAGCAGCAGCGTTGATCATTGCCAATAAAGAACTTATTTTTCAAAACAAAGAGAAAGAAAAAAAGGCAGTAGAATTAGTTATTGCTAACAATGAGATTAAGAAAACGGAAGAAGCCCTTCGGAAAAGTTTAAAGGAAGTATCCGATTATAAATATGCATTGAACGAATCATCCATAGTAGCCATCACCGACCAAAAAGGAATTATTAAATATGCAAATGAGAATTTCTGCAAAATCTCTAAGTATTCTGCCAAAGAACTCATAGGGCAGGATCACCGTATCCTCAATTCCGGCTATCATCCTAAATCCTACATCAGGAACTTATGGATCACCATTGCCAAAGGGAAAATATGGAAAGGCGAATTTTGTAACAGGGCAAAAGATGGAAGTATCTACTGGGTCGATGCGACCATCGTCCCTCTCTTAAATAAGGCGGGCAAACCCTATCAATATTTAGCTATACGGAAAGATATTACCGTACGAAAAAAAGCGGAAAGAGAATTAGCAGAAAAAGAATATTTCCTGAGAGAATCGCAAAGAGCCGGTAATATCGGTTCTTATAAAACAAATTTTCTGACAGGATACTGGCAATCGTCAGAAACGCTTGACAGGATATTCGGCATTGATAAAAACTACGACCGGAGTATCGCGGGATGGGTGGAAATTGTGCATCCTGATGATAAACAAAAAATGGAGGAATACCTCCATTCGGAAGTTCTGGGCAAACGAAAATTATTTAACAAGGAATACAGAATCAAAAAAATCAGTAATAAACAGACCAGGTGGGTTTATGGGAAAGGCGAACTAAAATTTGATGACAACGGCAATATCACAGCATTGATCGGGACAATCCAGGATATTACCGAACAAAAACAAGCAGAGGAAAAACTAAAAGTAAGCGAAGATAAATATCGTTCATTCTTTAATCAGTCAGCCGATGCGATTTTTATTTTTGATAAAACGGGTCATTTCCTGAATTTGAACATTGTTTCTGCTAAACTGCTGGGATATACAAAAACAGAATTCATTGATATGACTCTTCCTGATATATTGTTTAAGGAAGACCTGGCTGCAAGCCCTATCCGGCTTGACCTTTTGGCTGCCGGGAAATCTTTGATTCGCCAAAGAAGATTTAAAAGAAAAGACGGCTCAGCTGTTGAAGTTGAAATACATTCTAAAAAAATGCCGGATGGCTACTTCCTCAGTGTTGTAAGAGACCTTACAGAACGTAAAAAAGCAGAAGAATTGTTGTCCCATAGCCGGCAGAACTATAAAAACCTCCTTGAGAATATGAATGATGGTTTTATAGTAGACGATATCTCAGGTAAGATAATATTTGCCAACAAGAAATTTTTAGAAATCTTCGGCTTTACAGAAGATGATGTGAATGATCTCGTGATTGAAGATTGTTTTGCGCCTGAATACCATGAAATGCTTCGTGACAGGCACAACCGCAGGTTGGCAGGAGAAAAAGTGTCTGATATTTTCGAATATGAAGGGTTGCGGAAAGAAGGGAAAAGGATCTTGCTGGGGGTTCGGGTTAATCCAATTATTGAAAATGGAGTTATTACAGGTACGCAATCCGTCATCCGCGATATCACCGAATTGAAAAGATCAGAAATTGCCCTGCGTGAAAGCGAGGAGACCTTCCGGCGCTTGTTTAATGAATCTGCCGATCCGGTTTTATTGCTTGATGATGCAGGATTTTCCGATTGTAATCAGTCGGCCGTATCTATTTTGGGATATGCTTCCAGGCAGGATATTATGCTTAAAAAACCGTGGGACATTTCTCCCGAAAAACAACCCGATGGCAGGCTTTCAGACGAAAAAGCAGAAGCGATGATCGAAAAAGCATTGCAACAGGGATTTAACCGTTTTGAATGGATGCACATAAAATCCGATGGAACTGAATTTCCCGTTGAAGTGATGCTGACACCAATCATTTTAAAAGGCAAACAATTGCTTTATGCTGTGTTGCGTGATATCACCGAACGCAAAAAAGCGGAAGAAAAGATCAGGGAAAGCAATGAACGGTATGAATTTGTCAACAAAGCCACCCAGGATACTATCTGGGAATGGGATTATATTACTAATGAAGGACACTGGGGGGAGGGAATTATTAAAACGTTCGGATATTCAGAAAAGGAGATGAAATATAGCGAAAACTGGCGGGACAAATATGTACACCCTTCTGATAAGAAAGAAATAAGCAGAAGGTTACATGCCTGTATAGAATCGGGAATAGAAACATGGCAGGATGAATATCGTTTCCGCTGTGCTGATGGCACTTATAAATATGTATATGCCCGGGGGTTTATCCTGTATGATGAACTATCCAGGCCTTACCGCATGATTGGCGCCATGACGGATGTAACAGAAAAGAAAAAATTGGAAAGGGAGCTGGCAGATCAGCAAATCAAACAACACAAATTGATAACAGAAACAATTATCCAAACGCAGGAAAAAGAAAGGAATGAACTGGGCAGAGAACTGCACGATAACATCAACCAGATACTGGCTACTGTAAAAATGTACCTGGGCATGGTCAAAGCAAAAGAAAATATTTCCTCAGACCTGGTGGGTCAAAGCTATGAATATGTAACTGAAGCTATGGAAGAGATCAGGAAACTTTCTCACTCGCTGGTAGTGCCTTCACTTGGCGAATTTGGCCTTAAAGAAGCCCTGGAGGGACTGGTGGAAGATGTTAATTTGCCTAATAATCAGCAGGTGCAGTTATTGTTTGATGAAAAATATAATGAAAGGGATATTGATAAGAACAAAGAACTGATGATTTACCGTATTGTGCAGGAGCAGTTGAACAATGTCATTAAATATGCTGCTGCAAAAGATGTTGTTATTACTATGAAAGAAGATAATGGTAGTATTCTTTTATCTGTCGCGGACAATGGTGTGGGATTTGACCCTTCGAAAAAGAGCAAAGGCATCGGCTTAAAGAATATCAGGAGCCGGGTGGAGTTTTATTCCGGTAACATGAACATCATTTCTGCTCCCGGCCAGGGGTGCACATTGGAAGTTTTTATACCCTATTAACGGTTTAATATTTTTTTTATGAAAAAAATTCCAGCCTGAGTATGGGCCATCAGCATATAAGTCTTGATACACCTCTTTCTGAGGATGGGGAAGACAGCATGCTGGATGTGCTTGAAAACCCAAACGCTGACAATGCCGGTGAAGAATTGATTAATTCCGCTTCATTAAAAACGGAAATTGACCGGTCGTTTCAAATTCTTAGCCGGAGGCAAAAAGAAACTATTTGTTATTTCTTCGGCATTGGCACCAGCCATGCGATGGGCCTCGACGATATAGCCGATAAGTTTGGCCTCACCCGGGAAAGGGTCCGTCAAATAAAAGAAAAGGCGCTTGCCAAATTAAGAACTACTAATGGTTTTCACTTATTACGTAGTTATGCCTGCTGATTATTACTGCTTTGTGTAGCTTAAATACTACATTTTCATATTTCTATCTACTGTAACTTGTAGAATTACAACCTGCCCGCATTACAATATTCTGATCCCTCCTGTTGGAAACTGCGTTTATGCTCTAAAATTGTAGTCATCAAACCCTTCAAAAGGATTTGATGTATTTATATATATTATATGAAATGCAAAGCTACATATATCACCAAAGGCGCAGGCCTGTTTATCATTGCAAGAAGGTTTCGTATTTATTTACATAATGAAAAGACTCTCTTGAAATGAAGTTTTCCCGTAAAATATTAATATTTGCTTTCATTGTGCTGCCGGTATTGCTTGTAACGGCATACAGCTATTGGCACATTAAGAAAGATACAGTTAACCGGGTTTATGAAGAAAGGCGGTCCCTCGCATCGCTTTCGGCCAGTGTGCTTAAAGAAAAATTCGACCGCCTGAAGGATATAAGCCTTTCATTTTCTACCCGCCCCGTTCTTTGCCGGTATGTGGATGGACAAAAATGGAATGATGCCATTTCGGTAATGAAACAGGTGCCTGTAGATTTTCCTTACATAACCCATGTATTAATTACCGATACCGCCGGAACACTGATGGCAGATGTGCCATCTTCTCCCGCATTAAAAGGGAAAAATTATGCTCAGCAGGATTGGTATAAAGGGCTTACAAAAAACTGGCGGCCCTATCTTTCAGAAGTTTACAAACGTTCAACAACTCCCCGCAATATTGTAACCGCTCTTGCACTTCCTGTAAAAGATGAAGCCGGAAAAATACGGGGCATTCTTGTTTTGCAGGTGGACATTTCCGAACTGCTCGAATGGAGTAAAGAAGTGAGTATTGGCAATTCGGGTTTTGTATATGTAGTGGACCAGAATGGGCATATTGCCATTAACCCCCAATATGCAGAAACTGATTCGGTAATAGATTACTCTTCTGTTCCTGTAGTACAAAAGGCATTGAGCGGTCAAAAAAATGTAGAGATACTTTATAATCCCATTGCAAAAGAAAACCGGTTGACTGCTTATGAACAGATACCCGGTTACGGATGGGCGGTTATTGTTCAGCAGGAAGCCACTGCGGCACTTTCAGGAAACAGCAGCCTGCGGGTTCTGTTTATTCTTTATGCTGTCATTATACTTTTTGCTTTGGTCTCTGCTTATTTTATTACACGGGAAATGGGCCGCAGGAAAAAAACAGAGGAGAATCTTCTTCAAACAACCAGCCGCTTGTCACTTGCTACCCGTGCAGGAGGTGTAGGTATCTGGGAATGGGATATCGTCAACAACAAACTCAGTTGGGATGACCAGATGTACCGTCTTTATGGTATAACAGCAGCAATGTTTAGTGGTGCTTATGAAGCATGGGTACAGGGTCTTCACCCGGAAGATATTGAAAGGGGCAATAATGAAATTCAGGCGGCTATACGTGGCGAAAAGGAATTTGATACTGAGTTTCGTGTGGTATGGCCCGATTCCTCTATTCATTATATACGGGGGATTGCTAATGTTGAAAGAGATGCAGGCGGCAAAGCTCTGCGGATGATTGGCACCAATTGGGACATTACTGAAAGTAAACAAGCGGAAGGTACCTTGCAGAATACTTTAAAGGAAGTATCCGATTATAAATTTGCATTGGATGAATCAGCCATAGTAGCCATTACCGACCCCAAGGGGATCATTAACTACGTCAACGATAATTTCTGTAAAATTTCAGGGTACAGCAGGGAGGAATTGATCGGGCAGGATCACCGCATTATCAGTTCTGGTTTTCACCCAAAAGAATTTATCAGGGATCTATGGGTAACTATTGCCAACGGAAAAATCTGGAGAGGCGATTTAAAAAACAGGGCAAAGGACGGCACTTATTATTGGGTGGATACTACTATTATTCCTTTTCTGAACAACCAGGGTAAACCCTATCAGTATGTTGCTATCCGTGCAGAAATTACCCAGCGAAAAAAAGCGGAAGAACAACTGCTCCGTGTAAACCAGGAACTTGAAGCTTTTACTTATTCCGTATCGCATGACCTGCGGGCCCCTTTGCGGGGCATCGTTGGATTCACCTCGATACTGGAGGAAGATTACAGCAGTAAATTAGATGATGAAGCCAGGCGGATTACTTCCGTCATAAAAAATAGCACAACTAAGATGGGGCATCTTATTGATGACCTTCTTGCCTTCTCCCGGATGGGGCGGCAGGAAATTATAAAAACCGGCATTCATACCAGTGTAATGGTAAAAGAAATGATTGCTGAACTGAACCGCCAGCATAAGGGCCATCCTGTTGAGTGGGTTGTTCATCCATTGCCCGATGTTAAGGGAGACATTAATCTGATACGCCAGGTATGGGTAAATTTTATTTCCAATGCCGTAAAATATTCTGGGAAAAATGAAAAGCCTTGTATTGAAATCGGAAGCTTTACTAAGGATGGGCAAACTGTTTTTTTTGTAAAGGATAACGGCGTAGGGTTTGATAAACAATACGGGGATAAATTATTTAAAGTGTTTCAGCGCCTGCACAGCGCTGATGAGTTTGAAGGTACCGGTGTTGGCCTTGCCATTGTTGAAAAAATTATCAGTAAACATGGCGGCAAAGTGTGGGCAGAAGGGGAAGTGAATAAAGGAGCAAGCTTTTATTTCAGTTTACCTACCGGATGAATTGTAAAGAATTTAATTGAACCTGATAAAATTAATCATTTAAAACAGTAACATTATGAACCCAAATTCAGTAGAGATATTGCTGGTAGAGGATAGCGCCAACGATACCGAACTCACCATCCGGGAATTAAAAAAGCACAACCTAGCCAATAACCTGGTCCATGTAAAGGATGGGGAAGAAGCGTTGGATTTTATTTTTGCCACCGGAAAATTTGCAGGCACAAGGGATATATTATACCCACCCAAATTGGTATTGCTGGATATACAGATGCCGAAAGTAAATGGTATAGAAGTATTGCGGAAAATAAAGTCAGATGAACGTACCAAATCCACACCGGTAGTGATGTTGAGTTCATCGAAAGAAGAACCTGATATTCAGAAATGCTATGCACTGGGCGCCAACAGTTATATTGTAAAGCCCGTAAGTTTTGAAGGATTTGCAGAATCAATAAAAAATCTCGGTTTCTACTGGTTATTATTAAATCAACCTCCAACCTGATTGAATACTACATGACAAAGCCATTAAAAATATTACTGCTGGAAGACAGCACTACCGATGCAGAGATTGTGCGTCGGTTACTGAAAAAAGAAATGCCGCATCATGAATTCAGGCTGGCCATGAACAAAGATGCTTACTTACAGGCATTGGATCAATTTCAGCCCGACCTCATCCTGGCCGACTATTCGTTGCCACAGTTCAATGCAATGGAGGCATTGGAAATAGCCCGGCAGCGTTCGCTGTGCATTCCTTTTATCCTGGTGACAGGTACAACATCGGAAGAATTTGCTGCAGGCATTATTAAGTTGGGCGCCGATGATTATATTCTTAAAGACAGGTTAACAAGATTACCAGCCGCCATTGAGGCTGCATTAAAACAAAGACGATCTGAAAAAGAAAGGCTGGAAACAAAACAAAAACTAATACAAAGTGAAACCAATCTGAAGCAGGTAATGAATAATTCTGCTGAGATGATCTGGTCAATGGACAAGGAACACCGGCTCATTATTTTTAATAAAGCATTTTCCGATGAATATACTTTTTTCACAGGCACTCCCCCGGCACCGGGTATTATTCATTACGAAGCCTTCGAACCGGATGGCAAAGCATTCTGGAAACAAAAAGTGGATGAAACATTAGCAGGTCATGCAGTAACATTTGAACGGTTTTATGAAATAGGTGGCCAGATAAAATACATTGAAGTATTTCTTTACCCCATAAAAAAAGAAAATACAATTGAAGGGGCTACCTGCTTTGTAATGAATATTACTAAACGCAAAAAAGCAGAGCAGCAACTCAGTGAAAGCGAACAAAAATACCGCAGTATGGTTGAAAGAAACCTGGCCGGTATTTACCAAACCACACCCCAGGGAGAAATTCTGAGCTGTAATGCTGCATTTGCCAGTATGCTGGGCTATACTATTGAATTTTTATTGCAACAGGAAACAGGTATATTATATTTCTCCAAAGCTGACCGAAATGAATTTATTACCCAGCTTCAAAGAACTGGTGAATTAATTAACCGGGAAATAAAACTGAAGCATAAGGACGGTCATCCTGTATTTCTGATTGAGAGTTGCTTCCTGCAAACAAATCCTCAAACTGGTGAACAGTTGATTGAAGGTGTAGTAATAGACATCAGCCAACGAAAACTGGCGGAAGAAAAAATAAGAGAAAGCGAAGAACGTTACCATTCGCTTGTAGAACAAGCATCGGATGGTATTCTTGTTGCCGACCTCCAGGGAAATATCATGGAAGTTAATTCAGCACTTTGTTCCATGTTCGGGTATAGCAGGGAAGAAGTATTGCAAAAAAATGTGGCCCTATTCCTGGAGCTCAATGACTTAATGTTGAAGCCCATGCAGTTCGATCTGCTTCAAAAGGGTCATTCGATATTGGTAGAAAGACGGGCCATACATAAAGATGGAAGCCTGTTTGATATAGAGCTTAGTTCAAAAGTGGTCGGGGAGGGAAAACTGTTATCAATAATCCGGGACATAAGTGAACGTAAAAAAGCGGAAGAGAAACTGAGAGAGACCATGACCCGTCTCCAGAATATTTACAATAACCTTGATGATTCTTTCTGGGGGAATGATTTAGTAAATAATAAAATGCTTTATGTGTCACCCGGAAATGAAAAAGTATATGGGTATTCTGAAAAAGATTTTATGGGTAATCCAAATTTGTGGTATGAGCTGGTTGTGAAAGAACACAGGTATAAATTTGATAAGGTATATCCTTTACTTAACAGTGGGAAAACAGCTATTATCGAATTCCGGATAAGAAATGCCGGCTCTTCCATAAAATGGTTAGAATCCCGGATAGTCCCTACATTGGATGCAACAGGAAAACTTATCAGGATAGACGGTATTACCCTTGATATTACCGAAAGCAAAAAAGCTGAAGAAAAGCTCCAGGAGAGCAATGAACGGTATGAATTTGTCAACAAAGCCACTCAGGATACAATCTGGGAGTGGGATTATGCTGCCAGTGAAGGCCGATGGGGAAACGGAATTATAAAAACGTTCGGGTATTCAGAAGATAAACTGAAATACGGTAAAAACTGGGTGGAGGAATATGTACACCCTTATGATAAGGAACAGGTAAGAAGAAGGATACAAACCTGTATAGAATCGGGAATAGAAAACTGGCAGGATGAATATCGTTTCCGATGTGCTGATGGCTCCTATAAATATGTATATGACCGGGGATTTATCCTGTTTGATAACCAGGGCAAGCCCTACCGCATGATCGGGGCGATGACGGATATAACCGAAAAGAAAAGATTAGAAAGAGAACTGTCAGAGCAGCAAATCAAGCAACAGAAATTAATAACCGAAACAATCATAGAGACGCAGGAAAAAGAAAGGAATGAACTGGGCCGGGAACTGCACGATAACATCAACCAGATACTGGCCACGGTAAAAATGTACCTGGGCATGGCTAAAGCAAAGGATAATGTTCCCGTGGACCTGCTGGGCCAAAGCTATGAATATGTGACTGAAGCTATGGAAGAGATCAGGAAGCTTTCTCATTCACTGGTGGCGCCATCGCTGGGCGATATTGGCCTCAAAGAAGCCCTGAAGGGACTGGTAGAAGATGTTAATTCACAGAATCTGCAAGTTCAGTTATTGTTTGATGAGAAATATATTGAAAAGGATATTGATAAAAATAAAGAACTGATGTTTTATCGTATTGTACAGGAACAAATGAATAATATTACTAAATATGCCAAAGCCAATAAAGTGGTTATTAGTTTTAAAACAGACGATGACATCCTGATTTTATCTGTTGCTGACGATGGAGTGGGGTTTGACAGCAAGCATAAAAGCAAAGGGATCGGGCTAAAGAATATCCGCAGCCGGGTGGAGTTTTATTCCGGCAACATAAATATCATTTCCACTCCCGGCCAGGGGTGCACATTAGAAGTTTTTATACCCTGTTAACGGTTAAATTTTTTATATGAAAAAAATTAATATTGCCATAGTTGACGATCATAAATTAATAAGGCAAATGTGGTCAACAATGCTTGCAAGTAATAGGGAAATTGAAATAACAGGAGAAAGCGGTACCCTGGATGAAGCCGTTGAAATGATCAGGGTCAAAAGACCGGATATTGTTTTGTTGGATATTAACCTGGTGCAGGGTTCGGGCCTTGATGCTGTACCGCTGATACGGAAATTTTCGCCCGGCACCAGGATTATTGCTGTTTCCATGCATAACGAACCGGCTTATGTAAAAAAAATGATGAAGCTGGGTGCCAAAGCATATGTAACCAAAAATTCATCGCATGAGGAAATGTTTAAAGCTATTGACGAAGTAATGGCCGGCAGGATTTATCTATGTGCAGAAATAAAAAATATACTGGCCGACAAGGCGTTACGGAGTGAAATAAATGAACCTACTGTTAAAGATTTGTCCCTGCGGGAAATTGAAATTATTCAACTCATCAAAAATGGGCTATCCTCCAAAGAAATTTCTTCCAGGTTAAATATTGCTACCCGTACCGTGGAAGTGCACCGGCACAATATTCTTAAAAAATTGAAACTTAACAACACGGCATCGCTTATTAACTTTATTAATACCACCGATCTTACCTTCAACTGACCGGAAAATAGAACTATTTAGGGTTATTAATAGTTATAAATACATATTTTATCTATTTTCTGCCCGCAGGCTTGTTTGCATTCTATTATTCCTGTAGCTTTCATATAACCTTATTCTTTGTTAATGCGTCCGTCCCAATTGGTGCGAGGATTTATTTTAAACCCCCTGGCAGTGGAGGTGAATTGCGAAGAACTTTTTTTCATTTATGAAAAATCCTATTTCCGTATTAATTGCAGATGATAATAAATTAATGTGGAAAACGCTCAGCCTGCTCATTTCGGAAACAGAAGGTCTCCAGCTGGCGGGCATAGCCAGGAACGGGGAAGAAGCTATTGCATTAGCAAAAGAACTATCTCCTGACATCATTCTGATGGACATTAATATGTCACCCGTCAACGGATTTGAAGCCACACGTAAAATTCTGAAACATGATCCGGTGGCCAAAATCATCGGACTCTCCTTGTACACGGAACCGGCTTACGCCAGAAACATGTTGAAGCTGGGCGCCAAAGGCTATGTAACCAAAACTGCGGCCCACCAGGAAATTATTGCGGCAATTATAAAGGTTGCTGCGGGAGGAAAATATATTGATAAAGTCCTGGAGGGTAAGATTTGAATTTCCGGAAACCATTATTTCCCCTTTTTCCTGGTTAAAAAAGATTCAAATTCCCTCAAACCAAAACTGCTCAGATTGTTTTCTTTCTGTAAGCCCCCTTTTTGCGCAGCCAGCACTCCATATTTTACATCATCAAAGCCATCAAGAGCATGGGCATCGGGGTTGATTGAAAGTAAAACAGCTTTTTCTATTGCATAGTCAATCCATTTCCAATCCATATCAAGACGGCGGGGGTGTGCATTTATTTCTATCACTACCTGGTTGGCGGCACAGGCCTCAATTATTTTTTTATGATCAACCGGGTATCCGTTCCGGCTTAATAACAGCCGGCCTGTCATGTGGCCCAGAATGGTTGTATAAGGATTTTCAATGGCCTTTATCAGCCGTTTCATGGCTTTCTCTTCCGGCATCTTCAGGTTACTGTGTACAGAGGCAATAACAAGGTCAAAGGTTTTTAAAACGGACTCGGGATAATCAAGGCTGCCATCGTTAAGTATGTCGCTTTCAATGCTTTTAAATATCCTAAATGCTTGTCCGTCGTATCCGCCGGAAGCCGGAGAAGGCTGGAGCTTCAGTTTGGCATTTAGTTCGTCAATATAGCGCTGTTGCTCTCTTATACGGTCTTCTTTCAGTCCATTGGCATAAAAAGCTGTTTGGGAATGGTCGGAGATAACAAGGTATTCAAGCCCTCGTTTTATACACTCATTGGCCATTTCCTCAATGGTATTGCTTCCATCGCTCCAGTTACTGTGACTGTGGATGATGGAACGGATATCTTCCGTTTGTATCAGTTTCGGCAACTTGTTTCCCTGCCCGCCGGCTGGCAGGTTCTTCGCTTTTTCAATAATAGATGTTGTTTCTCTCAGGCAGGGGGGAATAAAAGCGATTTTGGCTTCTGCAAAAATGCTTTCATCACTTTCACCCGGGTGAAATTTTATTATGGAAAATGTTTTTTGAAAAGCATCCGTGAACTCTTTGTTACCTGTAGTGATGAATTGCCGTTCTGTTATATTTTGTTTTCCGGAATATAAACGAAGCTTTAATCCATTCTTCAACCTGTATAACAGGTTATCGTTGTTTTCTTCCAGCAGCTCAGGCGGTTGTGCTGTTTGAAATTTTGGTTTAATTGTTTCATTCGTTTCTGTAATCACAAATTCCAATTCATCAATTGTTATTGCTTGTCTTCGGTAGGCTCCGGTTACTCTTACTTTATCAGGCGAAAATAATTTTTTAAGATAGTTTTCCACCTGTGGAAACACTTCTTCCAGTTGGGCATACAGAAAATGACCCTGGTTCAAAAAATAAAATTCTATGGCCTCCCGGACGTTTTTTTGTGTTTTTTCACCAAAACCTTTAAAAAGCATCAGCCGGTTTTCATTGCAGGCATACAGTAATTCACCCAGCGATTCTATCTCCATTTGCTTCCAGATGGTATTAATTTTTTTAGGACCAATCCCTTTTATGTTCATCATTTCAATAACACCCGGCGGTGTTTTACTGATATATTCACTCAATACTTCCAACTGACCGGTGTCCAGCATCTCGATCACTTTCTTTCCCACACTATCGCCAATACCTTTTATGCTGAACAGCTTTTCTCTTGGGGTATCTTTCAGGGAAACGGGCAGCTTCTCTATGTTGAAAGCCGCTATGGCATAGGTTTTCGTCTTAAACGGGTTTTCGCCGTGGATGTCCATCAATTTGGATAGCAGGTCAAAATTATCAGCAATGGCGGCATTATCCATACCTCTAATTTAGGATTTATTAAAAGCAGGAGCATAAAAAAAGTCCCGCCAGAGGCGAGACTTTTTGCGTCGTTTAAGAAGATCTTAAACTTATTTCTTTTTCTTAGCAGCTTTCTTCTTAGGAGCAGCTTTTTTCTTTGCAGCTTTTTTCTTAGTAGCCATTTTGTTAGAATTTAATGTTAGTAAAAATGGGTTAACGATAGTAAAAGTAACAATTATTTCATATTACCCAAATTTTTTTTCAGAAAATTCTAAACAGGAAGATTTGCTTATGCTCCAACAGTTGCTACGGAAACATAAGTTCTGTCGTTTTTTCCTTTACGAAATTCAACAACACCATCCGTTAATGCAAACAATGTAAAGTCTTTTCCGACGCCAACATTTTTTCCGGGATGATAAACCGTGCCACGCTGGCGAATGATAATGTTGCCGGAAATAACGGCCTGGCCGCCAAAAATTTTTACACCAAGGCGCTTGCTTTGAGAGTCGCGGTTGTTCTTTACGCTGCCTTCACCTTTTTTATGTGCCATGATTTTTAATTTTTAAATTTCAAGAACCAAATTTCTCTAAGGGAGTCCTTCGGACAAATCCCAATACATCTCTTTTTTGGAACTTGTTATTTGTTCTTTGAAGTTTTTTTAAGCTATACTGGTTACTTTAATTTTTGTGTATGCAGTTCTGTGACCTTTTTTCTTGTGAAAACCTTTTCTTCTTTTTTGCTTGTAAGCAATGACGGTATCACCTTTTACCTGGTCAAGGATCTCAGCCTGTACTTTTGTTTTCACAGATGAACCGACAGAAAGTTTGCCCCCGGCATCTGCCAATAAAACTTCGAGGTCCAATTTATCACCGGCATTGCCCTCAACGTGGGGAATGTACAAAGTCTGGTCTTTTTCCACTTTGTATTGCTGCCCGGCTACCTTTATTACTGCTATCATAATCTGAAAATTAATCCCGAAAATTCGGGAGGCAAAGGTAAGGGGAAAAATGGTTCCGGCAAACGGGAAATCAAAGTTTTATGCACAGAAAATGCCCTGTTTGCCCGCTCTTCCTTTATATTTGTACCCGCCTTTCAGTTCTCTATTGCAGAAAGTATGAAAATCAAGTCCTTCTTAGCCCGGCCGTTTGCTTCATATATATATAAAGGTATCCGCAAAGGAATGGCTACAGCAGTGGCCGACCAGGACAATATTCTGAAAACCCTTATAAAAACAGGCCGAAACACGGAATTTGGAAAAGAAACCGGGCTGGATAAAATAAGTTCATATGATGAATTCCGGCAGGCGGTTGCTATCCAGGATTATGAGCAGATGAAACCCTGGATTGAGCGGATCAAAGAGGGGCGTCATAATGTGATGTGGAAAGGAAAGCCAATCTATTTTGCCAAAACCTCCGGCACCACCAGCGGCACCAAGTATATCCCGATCAGCAAAGATTCTATTCCTAACCATATTAATACAGCCCGCAATGCCCTGCTTTGTTATATAGCAGAAACGGGTAATACCCGATTCGCCGGTGGCAAACTGATTTTTTTGTCTGGCTCCCCGGCATTGGAAAGGATGGGAGGTATTCCTACCGGGAGATTAAGTGGAATTGTGAATCATCATGTTCCAAAATATCTCCGGAGCAACCAGATGCCTTCGTATGAAACCAATTGCATCGAAGACTGGGAAACTAAATTGAACAGGATTGTTGATGAAACCATTGATAAGAATATGACACTGATCAGCGGCATACCGCCGTGGATGCAGATGTATTTTGATGAATTGATAAAACGAAGCGGTAAAAAAGTAGGCGAATTGTTCCCTGATTTTAGTGTGATGGTACAGGGCGGTGTGAATTTTGAACCTTATAAAGCGAAGTTGTTTGAAAGTATCGGAAGAAAGCTGGATACGATTGAACTTTTTCCTGCCAGCGAAGGTTTCTTTGCTTTCCAGGATTCGCAGGAAGCGGAGGGATTGCTGCTGAATACCAACAGCGGCATCTTTTTTGAGTTTGTACCTGCTGCTGAAATTTTTAATGAAAGTCCGGCAAGACTATCGTTAAAGGATGTGAAAGTGGGGGAGAATTATGCTTTGATCATTAATAGTAATGCCGGTCTTTGGGGTTATAATCTGGGTGATACCGTTAAATTTGTTTCATTGAATCCTTACAGGCTGCAGGTGACAGGCAGAACCAAACATTTTATTTCCGCTTTTGGGGAACATGTGATTGGCGAAGAAGTAGAAGCCAGTATGCTGAAAGCGGCTGAAGAAGACCAGGTGCATATCACTGAATTTACCGTGGCTCCTTTTGTAAGCAGTGATGAAGGAAGATCTTATCATGAGTGGTTTGTGGAGTTTGAAAACATGCCGCATAACCTATTAACTTTTGCAGCCAGTTTGGACCGCCAACTCAGGGAAAAGAATGTTTATTATGATGATTTAATAAGGGGTAATATTCTATCGCCGCTGAAAATTACCCCTGTCCGCAAAAATGGGTTTATTGATTACATGAAATCAATCGGTAAATTAGGGGGGCAGAATAAAGTGCCAAGGTTGAGCAATGACAGAAAGGTCGCTGATGAACTCTCTAAATGGGCAGAAGCCTGATTATTGATTAATAATTATTAATTAATAATTAAAAACAACAAGAATGACTATTGATACTACTGTAAAAAGAATTGCCATTTTCGGTTCCACCGGTTCTATTGGTACACAGGCCCTTGAAGTCATTGCCGCTAATCCCGATAAATTCTCCGCAGAAGTGCTTACTGCTCATAACAACGATGAGTTGCTGATACAACAGGCTCTTACATTTAACCCCAATGTTGTAGTGATCGGGGACGAAAAAAAATATACCAAACTGAAAGAGGCGCTTGCCTCAACAGATATAAAAGTATTTGCAGGCGAAAAAGCGCTGGAAGAAGTGGCAGCTATGGATTGTTATGATCTGATGCTGGCAGCCATTGTTGGCTATGCAGGGTTGCGGCCAACACTGGAAGCTATCGGCAAAGGGAAAGCCGTTGCATTGGCTAATAAGGAAACCCTGGTAGTTGCCGGGGATATTATGATGCGGAAAGCCGTAGAAAACCGGGCGCCCGTCATACCAGTCGATTCTGAACATTCAGCTATTTTTCAATGCATGGTTGGTGAAACGAGAAACAGGATAGAAAAAATAATCCTTACCGCATCCGGTGGACCGTTTCTTGGCCGCAAGCCCAATTTCCTGGTGAATGTAAAAAAGGAACATGCCCTGCAGCATCCCAACTGGACAATGGGCGCCAAGATCACCATTGACTCAGCTACATTAATGAACAAAGGGCTGGAAATGATCGAAGCCAAATGGCTTTTCAATCTGAAACCTGAACAGATCCAGGTAGTCATTCATCCGCAAAGTATCATTCATAGTATGGTGCAGTTTGAAGACGGAAGTATTAAAGCACAAATGGGACTGCCGGATATGAAACTTCCGATCCAGTATGCCCTTGCTTTTCCAAAAAGGATCAGGAATGATTTTCCCAGGTATGATTTCAGGAAAGTGAGTGCACTCAATTTTGAAGAACCAGATGTTAAAACATTCAGAAACCTGGGGCTGGCAACAGAGGCGCTGAATAAAGGGGGAAACCTGCCTTGCGTGATGAATGCCGCCAATGAAATAGCCGTGTATGCCTTTCTGCGCAACCGTATCAACTTCCTTGACATGACTGATGTGATAGAAAAAACCATGCAAAACATTTCATTTATCGAAAAGCCCACACTGGAGGAATATTTTGACAGCGACGGTGAGGCCCGTAACTTTGCTGCCGATTTGATCAAACTCTAAAAGTTCCCAACCGCAGGTTGGGATGTTTTTTAAATACTATGAATTATTTATTAGCCATTGACTGGACTACCATTGGAGTAAAAGCGGCACAGTTCATACTGTCATTTTCCATCCTGATCCTGTTGCATGAGTTTGGCCACTATATCACAGCCAAATGGTTCAAATGCAGGGTGGAGAAGTTTTACCTGTTTTTTAATCCGTGGTTTTCACTGTGGAAAAAAAAGAAGGGTGAAACAGAATACGGACTTGGCTGGATACCTCTTGGGGGTTATGTAAAAATTTCAGGGATGATTGATGAGAGTATGGATAAAGAAGCGATGAAGCAACCGCCCAAAGCTTATGAGTTTCGCAGCAAGCCGGCATGGCAACGGCTTATTATTATGCTGGGTGGTATCATTGTAAATATCATTCTTGCCATTCTCATTTTTATAATGATACTGTGGGTGTGGGGAAAAGAATACCTTCCCCCGGCTAACGCAAAATATGGGATAGTGGCTGATAGTCTTGCTCAAAAGGCAGGATTGAAAGATGGCGACATCGTTCTTAAAGTGGGCGGTAAGCAGGTGAAAAACATTTTAAGAATAAGGGCTGATATTGTTTATAATGAAGGGCCGGATGTTATCACAGTAAAAAGGGGAGATAGTATTCTTGACCTGGGCTATGATGACAATCTCCGAAGAAAACTGAATAGTCGAAATGCGGGTGATTTTGCATCAGTAAGGATTCCTTTTATTATTTCAAAATTCGGGAAAAACTCGACCGGCGAAAAAGCCGGTTTGCAAAAAGGCGACAGGATCATTGCAGTTGACAATCAACCTGCATTGTATCATAATGAATACCTGGACCTGGTTAAGGATAAAAAGAATGTTGATATTTCCGTTATTGTTGTAAGAGCTGGCGATACCCTGGTAAAATCAGCCAGGCTTGATATGAACGGCAAACTGGGAGTGAATATTGAAACGGATTTGAAAAAGCTTGGATTTATTACTGAAAAAATAAAGTATAGTTTTTTCAAAGCGATACCGGCAGGGTTCAGGGAATGCTGGAGTACTCTTGGCAATTACATGAAAGGCTTGAAACAACTCTTTAACGGGAAAGCCAAGGCAAGTGAATCAGTCGGAAGTGTTTTCAGTATTGGAGGTATTTACCCGGGTGAATGGGACTGGCATATATTCTGGACACTTACAGCAGTTTTCAGCATTATACTTGCCTTTATGAATATTTTGCCCATACCCGGTCTTGATGGGGGTCATGCATTATTTACATTGGCGGAAATGATCACCGGCCGCAAACCCAGTGACAAGTTCCTTGAGTATTCACAGATCATTGGCATGATATTATTATTTGGATTGATGGCCTATGCATTAGGCTTGGATATTTTCAGAATGTTTAAATAAGTCGTTAGTCATTTGTCAGAACACCGGGCTCACGACTCCCGACTAATGACTAACGACTAACGACTCAAGCAGGGGGTGCCTGGTTTTGACAGCGTAGATCTTTGAAAGTGTAAGCATGTGCTGCGTTGCGTAATTAGCAGCTAAATCTGAATGCGAAAACCTTAAATGGCAATACTCAATTTGCCATGGCTGCCTAATCAGTGATTAAGTAGTCATTATGGCCGGGTGAAAGGCTGGCTTGTAGCCCGTTGCCCCGCCCAATCAACAAAACAATACAGGCTGCTGCAACTAAAGGCTGTGCTGGTTGCTTAAGAACATTCAGCTAAGGAATCAATCGGTTGTTTGTACCCAGTTGGTTTCTGACACAATAAAACAAAATAAACATGTAGAAAGCTTTTGAAGAATATGTTTGGACATCGGTTCGATTCCGATCACCTCCACATTGGAGTTCCCTGCCTGACTGCGACACGCAGGCAGGGATTCTCCTCACCTCCACATTGCTCCCATAACCCGGCTCTTAATAAACAGTGACTGGTCGCCGGGTTTTCTATTTCAATTACCAGTTTTGATATATCAGTCAGGAGTTTACAACCGTTGTGCTGACAGTTAACTAACTGGCCGTTTTCGGGTGATTCTTTAAGCGTGTAGATATAATTCTACATCGCCATGACAATTTTTATTACTTTTTATCTAATAATTGTTCTACTTTTCAGTAACCTGTTACCAGGTTACTTTGCAAATGTTATTGACGGAAGATAACAAAGTAATGGGTTTAGCTATTATTTACTAAGTGGATATACATAAAAATTTTTTTTACATAGGTAATTGCCCAAATAAATAAGGAACTTTATTGTTAGTGTTACGGAATACTGCTTACCGTTTAAGCAAAAAAAACCTTACCTAACTTGAAAAAACCACTATCCTTATGGAAAAGATCACCATCCTTCTTGTTGACGACCACAAGCTCATTAGAGATTCGTGGTGTTTTATCCTCAATAGCGACCCCCGCTTTCAGATAGTTGGGGAAACCAGCGGTGGGGATGAGGCCATTGAACTGGCCAAAATCAGAAAGCCTCAAATAGTTTTGATGGATGTGAACATGACCCCGGTAAACGGGTTTGATGCTACCCGGCAAATCCGGAAGTTTTCACCCGGTTCAAAAGTTATCGGGATATCCATGTACACGATGCCTGCTTATGCAAAACGAATGTTGCAGATGGGGGCCATGGGCTATGTTACCAAAAACTCTTCCAAAGACGAAATGATCGAGGCTATTGTTGAGGTTAACAGTGGTAAGAAATATGTTTGCGATGAAGTAAAAGATATTCTTGCGCACCAGGAGCTGGAAGATGAAGGAAGCGGGCTTCCTGATATGAATGTTCTTTCACGCAGGGAAATTGAAATTGTTCAGCTTATCAGGGAAGGCATGTCTTCCAAGGAAATTGCCCAGCGGCTGGATATTTCATTGAAAACAGTAGAGGTGCACCGCTATAATATTCTCAAAAAACTAAGTCTGAAAAATACTGCTTCACTGGTCAACTTTATCAATTCGCATGGTTTATAAATTGCGGGGTTGTTAAAACTGACCGTGGGTTTATTATTTTTTAATTGAACAGACAGCATATGAGCTGTGGCATCTTAACCCTGTGAAACTGACTGCATCGTTATTGTTCTATTCCCGGTTCCGGCCATAGGCTTTCTGTTTTTCCAATATCTTATTTATATATGAAGTATGCGGTAGACAACAAATTTTCATTTTCAGGAAATGAAGAAAGGACCAATAAATTAATGAACAGCCTTCGGGTAGGCGTTTTATTGCAGGGGCCGAAGACAGAAATTCTTTTCAGTAACAAGGCTGCATTGAACATGCTGGGATTAACTGAAGATGAGCTTTACGGGAGATCATCCTTCCATCCCGAATGGAATGTTATACATGAAGATGGCTCATTGTTTCCAGGATCAACACATCCTGTTCCAACTGCTATTTCTACAAAAAAATCTGTCACTAATGTCATCATGGGAGTGTACAGGCCTGTTACAAAGGACAGGGTATGGTTATTGGTGAATGCGGAACCATTGCTGGATAAAAAAGGAGAAGTGAAAGAAGTGATTTGCAGTTTCAGCGACATTACAGAACGTAAAGCCGTAGAGGAAAAACTGACATGGTTATACCAGAGTCTGGAGATAAGGGCATTTGAACTGGCCACTTCTAATGCCGATCTGGAACGGTTTGTATATGTAGCCACACATGACCTGCAGGAGCCCCTTCGTATGGTAAGCAGCTTTACGCAATTGCTGAAAAAAAAATACGAAAAGCAGTTGGATGAACAGGCCGCTGAATATATTAATTACGCTGTAGATGGAGCCACCCGTATGAAGAAACTTATCCTGGATCTGCTTGAGTATTCAAAATTCAGCAGCAACAAGGAGGAGTTTACCCAAACTGATATGAATAAAGTGCTGAAGGATGCATCCGGTATATTTTTAAAAGACCTGAAAGATGCAGGAGCAGAATTAATCATCCCGGTATTACCTTTCATTATGGCGAATACATCGCTGATAACACAACTTTTTGAAAATCTTATTGGTAATGCTTTAAAATACCGTAGCACCCGCAAACCGGTAATACAAATTGATTGCAAAGAGGAAGGGGATAATTTCCTTTTCAGTGTAAGCGATAATGGAATAGGAATTGACCCGAAGTATTCTGATAAAATATTTATCCTTTTCAGGCGGCTGCATAATGATAATGAAATCTATGAAGGAACGGGTGTTGGCCTGGCTATTTGCAAAAAAATTGTAGAACTGCACCGCGGCACTATCTGGGTGGAATCTGAACAGAATAAAGGCAGTACGTTTTATTTTACTATTCCCAGGCAACAAAATCAAACATATGAAAAACTATAAAAAACAGATATACCTGTTTCTATATATTTCATTGTTTATTGTCATAGGCAGTTTTGCTGTATTATTCTTCAATTTCCGGAAGCAGGTCAGGCTGCAAAACGAAATTTTGAAAATCGAGACCAACCTGATCCAGGCCGACTCTCTCACGGCAAACCTGTTGCAGATTGAATCTGATAAACGTGGTTTCCAGCTTACCAGTGATGCTGATTACCTGAAAAACTTTTACAGGATAAAGTTGAACAGCCATGGTAATGTGAGCAAACTGAAAAAAAATATTATTGCAGGCGCCGATGCAGAAATTATATCCCAGATCGATTCTTTATTAAAATTACGGATAGCCAATCTTGACAGCGGCATTGTTGTTTTTACAACCAAAGGGTTTGATGCGTCTATTGCGTTTATGCAGATCAGGGGTAAGAAAGATATCCGGGAACTGCTTAATCAAAGATTGGGCCTGTTAAAGAATCATTTGCTTCAGCGTCTAAAAGAAAATACATCCGGGATCAATAGCCGGAGCAATCGTAATTTAACCGGCCTTTTAATATTATTGTCAATTTTTGTTGCATTGATGTTTGTTGCAACAAGGACTTTCAGGCGGTCTCAACAAAAAGTTATTAAAACCCATACCAAGTTTAAGCAAGCACAGCGAATAGCAAAAATTGGCAGTTGGGAATGGGATATTACTACCAATATGCTTACCTGGAGCCAGGAGCAGTTCCGGCTTTTTGGTGAAGCGAGGAATAAAATTGCCCTGACATATGCGGACTACCTGGGCCATTTATCAGAAAAGGAGCAGGAAAATACCAAAGCCCTTATAAAGGATGCACTGGAAGGTAAAGCCAACTATGCTGTCGAACATGAAATTATCAGGAAGGATGGTACAACACTGATGGTTTTTGAGCAGGGCACGGTTTTATTTGATGAAGATAATAAGCCAACCGGTATGTTTGGCACTACACAGGATATTACCGACCGTAAAAGGGCTGAAGAAGAATTGTTGCTGGTACAGAAGAAATTCCAAACCATTTTCGACAATACAGCAGATGGGATCTATCAAAGCACCATTGACGGAAAATTCATTATGGCCAATCCTGCCATGGCAAGAATTTTTGGTTACGGCTCTCCCGCTGAACTTATTACATCCATGACGGATATTGGTGCCCAGCTTTATGCTGACCCTGCTGATCGTAAACGGATGGCCGATCTGCTTTCAAGGCAGGACCATGTAGAAGATTTTGAAGCTCCACTTTTGACAAAGAACAAAGACATCGTTTGGGTAAGTGAAAGCACCAGGGCTGTCAGGGATGAGAAAGGAGCGATCAAATATTTTGAAGGAACGCTGAAAGATATTTCTGAGCGTAAAAAGGCAGAAAAGAAAGTAGCCGATTTCATGTTTGCCCTTAACCAATCTTCCATTGTGGATGTTTCAGACCTTAATGGGGATATTCAGTTTGTTAATGAAAATTTTTGCCGTATTTCCGGGTATAGTATCGAAGAGTTGAAGGGCCAGAATCACCGGATGCATAAATCCGGCTATCACAGTAAAGAACATTATAAAAATTTATGGGAAACTGTATTAAAAGGTAAAGTGTGGAGGAGTGAGGTTCGGAATAAAGCAAAAGATGGTTCTTTTTACTGGACGGATACTACCATTGTACCTTTTGTAAAGGAGGATGGAAAACCATTTCAGTTTGTTACCATTCGGTCAGATATTACGGAACGTAAAAAGGCCGAAGAAGAATTGGCGTTGGCACAAAAGAGATACCAGGAAATTTTCGACAATACGGCCGATGGAATTTACCAAAGTACCGTAGATGGAAAATTCATCATGGCCAATCTATCCATGGCGAGGATTTTTGGTTATGATTCTCCTGATGATCTTATCCATACAGTAACTGATATCGGCACCCAGATATATGCAGACCCTGTTGAACGTAAAAAAATGGCCCAGATAATTTTAACAGGTGGCCACGTTGAAGACTATGAATTGCAGGTGCTGACAAAAAAGAAAGACCATATCTGGGTAAGCGCCAACATCCGGGTTGTGAAAGATGATCAGGGAGCTATCAGTTATTTTGAAGGAGTATTGGAAGATATTACTGAAAGAAAAAAAGCTGAAGAACAATTGCTGAACCTGTCCAACCGGCTGCAACTGGCTCTCCGCGCCACCAGTATCGGCATCTGGGATTGGGATATTACTAAAGGCAACACGGTATGGGATGAAGAAATGTATCGTATATATGATATTGATCCCAAAGATCCCAGAACTATAACTGAGGCATGGGAAGCTGCTGTCCATCCTGATGATTTAAAAAGAGTAAATGAAGAGCTGCAGATGACAATAAGAGGTGAAAAAGAGTTTGATACCGAGTTCCGGGTAACCTGGAGGGACAAAACAATTCACTACGTTAATGGAAATGCATTGGTGCTGCGGGACCAGTCAGGTAATCCCTTACGAATGATTGGTACGAATAGGGATATTACCCAACGTAAAGAAGCGGAAATAGAGATATTACAGTTAAATCAAAACCTCGATCAGTTTGCCAATATTACTGCTCATGATCTGCAGGAACCCATACGGATGGTAAGTGGTTTTTTGGGTTTGCTGGAGAAAAAGTACCAGGATGTGCTGGACGAACAGGGTAAATCTTATATATACCGGGCCAAGGATGGCGCAGACAGGATGAGTATACTGATAAGAGATTTACTTGAATTCTCCCGTTCCGGCAATAAAGCTGCAAAGAAAGAACCGGTTAATCTCAACCAGGTAATGGACCTGGTGAATAAAGACATGAGTATTGTCATGACAGATACAGGGGCTGCACTTCATGTGCCCCCGTGCCTGCCTACAGTTACAGGTACGCAAAGTGCATTATATAGATTGTTCCTTAACCTGATCAGCAATGGTATTAAATTCAGGAAAAAAGATACAGCGCCGGATGTCTGTCTTTCCGTTAAAGAATTGCCGGATTCCTGGGAATTTACATTACAGGATAATGGTATAGGTATTAAAGAAGAGGATCAGCCTAAATTATTCAATGCTTTTCAGCGGTTGCACCGCAGGGATGAATATCCGGGAACCGGCCTCGGGCTTGTGACCTGTAAAAAAATTGTGGAAGTGCACGGCGGAAAAATTTGGATAACATCTGAATATGGCAAAGGCACCGCTTTTCATTTTACTTTACCAAAGACGTAATAGATAATAAACCTAAACCCGCTATGAAAGAAGTAACACAGTTAAATGGAACAATGGTTAACCTGCAGACAGAATCAAAAGAGAGTTGCAGGGAAAAAGAAGAACTAATGGGAAAACTGGAAGAAATGACCCGGGAAATGAACCAGTTCTCTTATGTCGTATCACATGACCTGCAGGCGCCTTTGCGTATGGTTACCGGCTTTCTGGAATTACTGGAAAAAAAATATGCTGACAAATTAGATGAGGCCGCAAAACAATATATTGATTACGCCGTGAAAGGGGCTGTAAAGATGAAAAATCTGGTCTTCGATCTGCTGGAATACTCCAGGTTGAGTTCCGATACCAGTGAGTTTACTGAAGTGGACCTGAATATAGTGATGCAGGAGGTAAAAGAAAAGATGCTGCCTGCTATTGAAGAAACAGGGGCACTGATAACTATGGATCATTTGCCGGTAGTAATAGCAAGAAAGAAACAGATGCTGCAATTATTTCAGCATCTTCTGGGAAATGCATTAAAATTTCGCAGTACTTCCGTACCGGAAATTAATATAACTTTAAAAAAGGAAAATGCCTCCCTGCCGGACAGGCAGGGCTTTTGGGTGATTGCTGTAAAAGATAACGGGATAGGTATTGACCCTGCCTTTTGGGAAAAAATTTTTATTGTTTTCAGACGGCTGCATAATGACGAAACGAAATACGGTGGAACAGGTATCGGCCTGGCAATCAGTAAGAAGATTGCAGAGTTGCATGGCGGAACTATTTGGGTAGAATCGGAAGCGGGTAAAGGGAGTATATTTTATTTTACTTTGCCCGTGAAATCATGACCAATATATTAATAATATTAAAACAATACCACTATGAATGAAGTACACATTTTGTTAGTAGAAGACAATGAAGGCGATATCATTTTAACCACAGAAGCCTTTAAAGACATGAAGCTTGAAAATAAGATTTCAGTTGTAAGAGACGGTGAGGAGGCGCTCCGGTTTCTGAAAAAACAAGGGGAACATACCGAAGCCTCAAGGCCCCAGCTGGTCTTAATGGACATCAATCTGCCAGGAATGGATGGCAAACAATTACTGGATATAATAAAGAAAGATGAGGAGCTGAAAGAAATACCTGTAGTCATGCTGACCTGTTCTGATACCGACGCGGATATCAGTGATTGTTATGATAAACACGTTAATTGGTATATCACCAAACCAATAGATTATGACAAGTACACGAAGGTGATGCATGAAATAGAGGCATTCTATGTATCTTTTGTGCCTTATTCTAAAAGCGGCAAGTAATTATTTTTAGTGTTAAACACTTATTTCCCTGTTTGTGGGCTGTATTAAAAACGAGAACACTTTAGTAATGGCTTATTTTTTGTATATTTCTTATCCTAAATAGTACCTATGAGTGAAATACAAATTTTACTGGTTGAAGACAACGAAGGAGACATCCTGTTAACCCTGGAGGCTTTTAAGGAATTAAAAGTAAAGAACACCGTGTCTGTTGTAAAAGATGGAGAAGAGGCCATTGAATTTTTGAAAAAGCAGAATCAATTTGTTGATAGTACAATACCTCATTTAATTTTACTGGACATAAATATGCCGAAGTTAAATGGTATAGAAGTACTTGATTTCATAAAAAAAGATGAAAAGCTTAAGAAGATACCTGTGGTCATGTTAACCACTTCTTCTTCTGAATCGGACATTTCAGAATGTTACGAAAAATCTGCTAATTGCTTTATTACAAAACCTCTTGATTTTGGAAAATTTTTAAGCATTGTAGAGGCTATAGAAACATTCTGGTTTACCATTGCGCAGTTGCCGAAAACCACGTCGTAATGACGGATTCAAATAAAGGGTTATGTATCCTTATAGTAGAGGACAACCCCGGGGACCAATATTTAATAACAGAGCTCTTAGATGCTTCTGTCATAAAGATTCAATTGCTTAACAAGGCTGAAACACTGGGTAAGGCGATTGACATCCTGCAAAAAGAAATATTTGACATTATTCTCCTTGACCTTTCCCTCCCTGACAGTTCCGGTATCGATACTTTTAAGACTATAAAGAAATTTGCAGGCAAAATGCCGGTTATTATTTTATCCGGGCTTACTGATATGAATATTGCAGTAGAAGCGATTGCCCTTGGTGCCCAGGATTATCATATAAAAGGAGACCTGGATGAAAAAACACTGACCAAAACGATACTCTACAGTATTGAACGTAAACACAGGCTGGAAAACCTGGAGAAAAATAATGAGCGTTATATTACGATGAGTAAAGCCGAGCTGGATTTAATGCAAAGCGAGGAAATAACAAGAAGGATCATCAGCTCTGCTCTTGATGCAATTGTATGTATTGATACCTACGGAAAAATAAATATCTGGAACCCGCAGGCAGAAAATATATTTGGATGGAAGCAGCATGAAATACTGGGAAAAAAGCTGACAGAAACCATCATCCCTTTCGAATATCGGGAAAGACATGATGAGGGAATAAAGCACTATATGTCAACAGGCCAGGGGCCGATATTGAACAAGCTCATTGAGATTACAGCTGTAAACTGTGACGGGAAACAGTTCCCGGTTGAGCTTACTATTATTCCGCTTACAGAAAACGGGAACCGTTTTTTTTGCGCTTTTATCCGGGATATAAGTGATCGCAAAAAAGTACAGGAAAAGGAAAGCAGGAATTTTGAGCAACAAAAGATTTTAACAGAATTGATCAGGGCGGTTAGTCGTGTGCAAAAGCTTGAAGAAATTTATGAATTAACGCTTAATGGGCTACAGGAAGCTATCGGCGCTGATAAGGCATCTGTATTGCTTTTCGACGACAATAATATAATGCAGTTTGTGGCCAGCAGAAATCTTTCTATAACTTATAAAAAAGCAACCGTAGGGCACAGCCCCTGGAAAGCAGGGGAAAAAGATGCAAAGCCCGTTTTTATCCCGGATGCATTAAAGGAGCCTTCACTGCAAAATTTACTGCATGCAATTACCGAAGAAGGAATTGCCGCTTTAGGTTTTATTCCCCTTATTCACCAGCAGCAACTGCTGGGAAAATTTATGCTGTACTTTACCTCCGTACATCATTTTACAGAAGAAGAGATTCAATTGGTTCAAAACATTGCCAGTAACATTGCTTTTGCAATATGGGAAAAAAAATCAGCGATAGCTTTAAAGGAAAGCGAAGAAAAATACCGGATATTTTTTGAAAGCAGCATGGATGGTATCCTGCTCACTACATCTGACGATGGCGCTGTGCTGGCTGCAAATTCCGCTGCCTGCAATATGTTTGGTATGACGGAGCAGGAAATTTGTTTAGCTGGCAGAAAAGGTCTTGTTGATAAAGATGATGTGCGGCTTTTACCACTCCTTCAGCAGCGTAAGGAAGCAGGAAAGGCGATTGGGGAGTTGACTTTTATCCGGAAAGACGGGTCAAAATTTCCAGCCGAAGTAAGTTCATCTGTTTTTATTGATGCCACGGGTAAAGAAAAAACCAGCATGATAATCCGGGATATTACCGCACGGAAAGATGCTGAAGATAAAATAAGAGCAAGTGAAATGAAATACCGCACCCTGATGCATCAGGCAGGCGATTCAATTTTATTATTCACTGGTTCAGGTCAGCTTGTTGAGGCGAATGAAAGTGCCAGGCAGTTACTGGGTTACAGTATGGAAGAATATAAAAAAATGTCGCTGAAGGATTTGTTCTTTGAAGAGGATATTAAAAAAAATCCTTTGCGATTTGACTTGTTAAATAGGGGAGAGTCAACGGTCAACAGAAGAAGATTGAAAAGAAAAGGGGGAACAGCCTTAGAAACAGAGATACATGCCAAAAAACTTTCAGATGGGCGTTATATTGGTGTGGCAAGAGACCTGACGGAAAGAATAAAAGCGGAACAGCAACTCAGAGAAAGTGAAGAAAAATACCGGACCCTGGTAGAGCATGCTTCAGATGGAATCATTATTACCGGAACAAATGGTATATGTATTGATGCAAACAGCACTATCTGCAATATGCTGGGCTATACTAAAGAGGAACTCAGTAACATGAATTTATTTGAATTGTTGATAATCAAAAAAGGCGATGTCCCATTAAGGATTGGCGAAGTACTTGCAGGAAAATCAGTATTGCAGGAACGTGATGTTTTAAAAAAAGACGGAACAATTCTTTCTGCAGAGCTAAACAGTAAACTGCTTCCGGATAACAGGATGCTTGTTATTGTAAGGGATATTACTGCACGCCGGCAAATTGAGGATGCGTTACGTCAAAGCAATGAAAGAAATGATATTGTGGCCAAAGCAACCAGTGATGTTGTCTGGGACTGGGACCTAGTAACCGGAAAAGTTTACAGATCAAAGGAAGGGTTAAAAAAAGTTTACGGGTATGATGATAATGCGCCTATAGAATTGGTTACAAACTGGAACCAGCAGGTTCACCCGGATGACAGGGAGATGATGGAAAAGTTAATTGAAAAAATTAACCAATCCCCTGATCAAACTACTTTTTCAGAAGAGTACCGTTTTTTGCGGCAGGATGGTACCTATGCCAATATTTTTGACCGGGGGTATATTATCAGGGATGACCATGGCAAACCGGTAAGAATGATAGGAGCTGCACAAAACATTACCGAACGGAAAAAAGCAGAGGAATATCTCCTCAAAACACGGCAAAACTATTCCTCATTAATAAATACAGTGGATGGAATAGTTTGGGAAGCCAATGCTCAGACTTTTGAATTCAGCTTTGTAAGTAAACAGGCAGAAAGATTATTGGGTTACCCAGTTGAGCAATGGATCAGTGGACCTACATTCTGGCGGGATCATATTCATCCGGACGACCGGAATTGGGCAGTGGATTATTGCATTCAATGCACACAGGCAAAAAAGCCACATGAGTTTGAATACCGAATGATAGCTGCTGATGGCCGGTTTGTATGGCTACATGATTTTGTAACCGTTATTGTTGAAAATGGCCAACCTCTTCAGCTAAGGGGCATAATGGTTGATGTAACAGAACGCAAATTGGCAGAAGAAAAAATTCGTGCAAGTGAGGAACAATACAGGGACCTTGTTGACAATATTACTGATTTAATCTGTACACATGATTTAGACGGGCGGGTTCTTTCTGCGAACAAGGCTGCAGAAAAATTAATTGGATATAAATTTAACCCGAAGGGCAACCTGAATATTAAGAATATCCTGACTGCCAATGCGGAAAATAAATTCAACCACTACATAGCAGAGATACAAAAGAAAGGCCATGTAAAGGGATTAATGAAGGTGCAAACCCATACCGGAGATATTCGCATTTGGGAATACAGCAACTCTTTGAAAACAACCGGGGTGGAGACACCCGTTGTGAGAGGTTATGCAAGGGATATTACTGAACGAAGAAAAACAGAAGGCCTTATAAAAAAACAAAAAGAACAGTACGATGATCTGGTAACAAATATTCCTGTTGGTGTTTACAAGTTTAGAATGAAAAGGGATGGCAGCATGTCTTTCGACTATATAAGTCCAAGGCTCTGTAAAATGATTGGAGTTAAAGAGGAAGATGCCTACCGCGATATAATGAATGCTTTCAAAGTAGTTCACCCTGATGATTTCAGCAGGTTTATGAAGTTAATTGAAGAATCCTATACTACTAAACAAAAATTTTTATGGGAAGGCAGGTCAGTCGTTAGCGGTCGGGTAAATTGGGTGAGAATCGAATCCTCTCCAAAGGTTCTGAAGAATGGAGATATTCTTTGGGATGGAGTTATTGCAGACATAACCGAACGCAAAAAAGCTGAAGAAAGAATACGCATTAACGAGATCAGGTTAATCAAGGCCCAACAAATAGGAAAACTGGGTTACTGGCAACAGGAAATAAACAGTAATATGATATGGGGTTCGGAAGAAGCAAAGAAAATTTATGGATTCCCCCCTGTCGCCGGCGAACTGGCAAGTGAAAGAATTGCCGCCTGTATCCCTGATTTTGCTAAAGTAAGACAAGCTGCAATAGACCTTCTTAAGAGTAATAAAAAATACGGTATCGAATTTCAGATTAATCCTGCTGATGGCTCGCCCCCAAGATACATTTGGGCCGTTTCAGAAATTGAAAAAAATGAACAGGGGGAGCCCCTCAGGTTTATGGGAGTATTAATGGACATTACCGAACGGAAAAAAGCCGAAGAAGAAATACTGAAGACCAATGCAAGATTCCATATGCTTTCAAAAGCCACCAGCGATATTGTTTGGGACTGGGATATGCTGGATGATTCTCTTTGGTGGAATGACAATTACTATGCACTGCTCGGCATCAGGAAAGTTAAAGAGGTTACTGATATAGATCATTGGTATAAAAGGGTACATCCCGATGACCTGGATCTTGTAAAAAAAGATATTGAGAAAGCAAAGCAGGATAATACCACGTTGCGGAGTCATGAATATCGTTACGCAAAGGCAGACGGAACCTACCTGCATTTTTTGGACAAGAGCTTTGTTATGCGTGACCAGGCCGGGCAAGCTTACCGGATGATCGGCTCGATGGTGGATATGACGCCAATATATGCGGCACAGAAAGAAGTTGCTGAAAGTGAAAACCGGCTTCGGACCATTTATGAAACAGAGCCGGAATGTATAAAGCTGCTGGGGCGTAAAGGCGAATTATTAGATATGAACCCGGCCGGCCTTGCCATGATAGAGGCTGATAACCTGGAGATGGTAAAAGGCCATCTGGTACTGGGAATAGTAGCCCAGGATTACCGAAAAGCATTTGATAAATTAACACGGGATGTTTTTAAAGGCAAATCTGGGACTTTGGAGTTTGAGATAGTCGGGCTAAAAGGAACCCATCGCTGGCTGGAAACACATGCTGTTCCGATGCGGGATGCTGCAGGTGCTATTATTGCCTTATTGAGCATTACAAGGAATGTTACGGAAAGTAAACTGGCGGAAAGGGCGATAAAACTCAGTGAAGAAAAATACCGTACAATCATCGAGCAGGCGCCGGATGGAATATTTATTTCAGGCCAGGATACTTTTATCATTGATGCAAATGATTCCGGGTGCAGTATGCTGGGTTATACGAAAGAGGAATTGCGGAAAATAAAATATACCGATTTGATTGTTCCGGAAAGTTTACAAAATAAACCTATCAGGTATGATAAGCTCAATAGCGGCAAAATAGTATTAAGTGAACGAAAATTGATCCGCAAAGACGGGTCAGTAATTTCAGTTGAGATAAATGCAAAATTACGTTCTGATGGCCGGTACCAATCATTTATCCGTGATATTACCAGCCGTAGAAAAGCTGAACAGGCTGTAAAGGAAAGTGAAGAAAAATACCGTACCCTGGTAGAGCAGGCAGTAGATGCTATTGTACTCTATGATGCATCAGGAAAGATACTGGATGCCAATACAGGCTCGGTGAATCTACTCGGCTATACAAAAGAAGAATTGATGAAAATGTATTTGTCCGATGTCTTAACGAAAGAGGAAATACAAACGAAACCGGTACAATATAATGTCCTGCGAAAAGGAGAATCAACGGTGAAGCAGAGAATGATGAGAAGAAAAGATGGCTCTGTGGTGCAAACGGAAGTAAGATCGCAACAATTACCGGATGGCCGTTTTCTTTCAGTAATTAGAGACCTTACGGAAAGGATAAAAGCACTGGACCTGATCTTAAAGGAAAAACAATTGTCCAATGAGATCATTGACAGTATTCCCGGGGTATTTTTTGTGAGGGATGAAAATAAATTTTTGCGATGGAACAAACAGTTTGAGAACATATCAGGTTACAGCGCCGAGGAAATAAGTAAACTTGAGCCTGTCATTGATTTTTATGATGAAGGGGAAAGGGAAGAAATATATAAAACACTGAACAAACTGTTTACAGAAGGATCAGCTATTCTTGAAGCCTCCCCTCATACAAAAGATGGGAAAAAAATACCATTCTATTTTAATACACGACTGATAAATTATGAAGGCAAACAATGTATGGTCGCTACAGGCATTGATATTTCTGACCGCAAAAAAGCAGAACAGGAATTGGAAGAGTCTTATAAAGCCATTCGTAAACTGACCGGGCATTTGCAAAATATAAGAGAAGAAGAAAGGGCACATATTGCCCGTGAAATTCATGATGAACTGGGGCAGCAGCTTACGATCTTAAAAATGGACATATCATGGATAAGTAAAAAAATAGGAATAAAAGATGAACCGGTAAATGCAAGAATGAAAGAATTGCTTATCATGCTTGATGAAACCGTTAAATCAGTACGCCGTATTTCATCAGAACTCCGGCCCAGTTTGCTCGATGACCTCGGGCTTATAGCTGCTATGGAATGGCAGTTGACCGAATTTGAGAAACGGTTTGCAATTAAAACACATTTTAAACCGGATGATGCAGAAATAAAACTGCCTGAATCCATGAAAACGGGCCTGTTCAGAATATTCCAGGAATCGCTGACCAATGTGGCACGGCATTCCGAAGCTAAAAAAGTAACAGTAACCCTGCATATGGGAAATGGCACAATTGTTTTATCTGTTGCGGATAACGGGGTAGGGTTTGATAAACAAAATTCGATTGGTAAGAAAACATTAGGTATCTTAGGGATGCAGGAAAGAACGTCAATGATGGGAGGTACCTACGAAATAAGCGGAAAACCAGGTAAAGGCACAAGGGTAGTAGCAACAATTCCTTTGGGTGATAGTAACAAAATTTAACTGGTATGATTCGCATTTTAATTGCAGACGACCATGCAGTTGTACGCAGGGGGCTGAAACAGCTTTTGCTGGAACAATATCCCACTGCCTGCATTGGAGAAACAGGAGATGCAGAACACCTTATTGCACAAGTAATGAGCCAGGCCTGGGATGTAGTTATTTGTGATATGAACATGCCGGGACGTAGCGGTCTTGATGCGCTTCAACAGATAAAAGAATTTTCCCCGAAATTGCCGGTACTTATTATGAGCATGTATCCCGAGGATCAATATGCCTTAAGAGTTTTAAAAGCCGGCGCTTCCGGCTACCTCGGAAAAGAAACGATAGACGATGACCTGATAAAAGCTATCGAAATGGTAAGGTTAGGAAGAAAATTTATAACCCCCAGCATTGCAGAAAAATTAGCCAACGCACTTGATACAGACACAACCCACCAGCCTCACGAAGAACTTTCTAACAGGGAGTTTGATGTTTTTAAGCTACTAACCAGCGGAAAATCAGTTTCTGAGATTGCCACACAGTTATCGCTCAGTTCGACGACCGTAAGCACTTACAGGGCCCGCATCATGTCAAAAATGAATATGCATTCAATTGCTGAGCTTACAAGGTATGCTTTGGAGAATAATCTCGCATGACCAGCTTTGTAGTATAAACTCTACACTTTCTATACTTTCCGCACGACATTTTTTTCAATTATTCAGGGTTAGCTTTAGCCTGGTTATGCTATGAAGACCGGGGTAATAGAAACCCGCATACAATATCATGTGAAAACGAAATTTTGTACATCCTGCAGAATTTGTATGCCCGTTCACCCGGTACCTGCAGTTTTCCTTCTACAGCTTAGCTACTTCTTTCAGTACAAAACAATGACAGGTAATTCTATTTTTTTGGTATCAGCATATTATTTTTTTTGCAAACCCACACACAATTATGAAAAAGGACATTGTAATTATGATTGTTGATGATAATGTAAATTTTGTTAGCCGCATGACAGGCTTGCTGGAGAATATTGATGGCATCAGTTCTATCAATGTGGTAGGAGACTATGAAAGTGCTGTCCGGCTGCTTATTGAACAAACCCCGGATTTTCTTTTACTGGACATTAACCTGCCCGGCAAAAGCGGGATGGAGATATTGAAGATGATAAAAGATAAGAACCTGGAATGTGAAGTGATCATGGTCACAAATCATGCCGATGACTACTACAGGAACCAATGCAAGAAATTAGGAGCAAAGCATTTCCTTGATAAATCCAGTGAATTTGGACTGGTTACGAAAATCATCAGTCAGCAAATTCTTAATTGGTCCGTAACCCTTTGAAATCATATTAAGCTGATAATTTAAAAGCATAGTGAGTATGAACAGCCAGTGGCAATCTATCAGGAATATTCTTGGCGCTTATGGGCGGAACGAAAACCTGTTCCTTTCACTGATCAATAAGGATGGGATTATATCTTCTGCAACGCTAATATGATCAGGTCCCTGCAATTGAAAGATCCCAGAAAAATTAAAACAAATTTTTTTGATCTGCTCCACCCGGTTAACCTGGATGATTTCAAAAAAGCGATCCGGGATTGCCGCGAAAATAATAGCCCCAGCACTGCAGAATTATATGTCAAAAACGGGTACTACCATCCAATGAAATGGCAGATTAATTACCTGGATGCTACCGGGGAAAAAGAAAAAGCCTATTTATGTGTAGGTCACAAAATACTGGATGATGAAAGACTGGAACAGTTTAACAGGCTGAGTGAAAAGAATTATCAGCTGATTGTTGAAGGGTTAAATACCGGTATTCTTTTCCAGGATAAAAAAGGTGAATTGATAGCCGTTAATCATAAAACGGCTGAAATTTTTGGTACAACACTGGAGCGTTTATACCAGTTGAAAGATATACGCAGCTTGTGGAATACCAACTGGACAATAATGACAGAAGAAGGGGAGCCACTGTTGTTTGATGAAGCGCCTTTTATAATGGCATTGAAAACAGGGATACCTCAAAACAAAATTATCATTATCCGGCTGAGAAGCGGTGAAGATCGCTGTATCTATTTCAGTTCACGACCTTTATTTGAGGATGGAAATGAAAAACCTTATTCGGTTGTTTCCGCCATAACGAATATCACACCCGAAAGAAAACTGACCCGGGAATTGACAGAGCTGGAAGCATTATTTAAAGCGTTTATGCACAAAACGCCGAACCTGGCCTGGTTAGTGGATGAAGATGCCAAACTGGTTTTTGCAAGCAAGGCTTTTTATCAATATTTTGGTATCGATGAAAGAAAATCAGTTAACAAAAATTTAGCTGACCTGGTGCCCGACCCTGTTGCCAGAGCCCTGTATGAAAAGCATGTCCAGGTATTGCAGACCGGTGTACCGGTTGAAACCGTGCAGAAAGTTAAATGGGCAGATGGAACGAATTTTGTTTTTCACATCAATATCTTTCCCATTGATGGGATAACCAGTAAAAAAATGCTGGGTGGACATGCCGTAAACCTGTCTGATAAGTATGCGGCGGAAAAACAATTGCGGGAAGCTAATGACCGGCTTCTTCTGTTAACCAGGACTACATCCGATGCCATCTGGGAATGGGATATGCAAACCGGCTATATTTTCAGAAATGATGCACTGATGGATATGATAGGTTATCAGCCTGAGGAAAAAAAAGGACTGACATGGTGGTTACGACGCATACATCCTGAAGACCGCAACCGGGTAAGTGATAAAGTAAAAGAAACTTCAGAAAAAGGCCTGCAGTCATGGGAAGATGAATACCGGTTTAAATGTGCTGACGGGAATTACAAGCACATGCATGATAAAGGGTATGTAGTGTATGAGAATGGCCTTCCCGTAAAAATGATAGGTTCCCTGCAGGACGTAACTAATTTAAAAGACCTGGAAGATAAGCTGATCGAAGAAAAACTGGAGCGGCAAAAAGAGATATCTGAAACAGTCATCCGGGTACAGGAGAAAGAAAGAACCCGTATCGGTCATGAACTTCACGATAATGTGAACCAGATACTTTCAACAGTAAGATTGTTTGTGGATATGCTGACCCCTGTCCGGAAAGAAGAAAAGGAACTTAAAACGAAAAGCCTTGATTATATTATGCTGGCCATCGAAGAAATACGGAAATTGTCGAAAGAACTGGTAGTACCACAGTTAAAAGGCAATGGCCTTGTAGACAGTATCCGCACTTTGATTGATGACATTCACCTGGCAAATGTGATTAGTGTAAAATTTACCCACGATAATGATATTGATTTGCTGAGCCCCGGTAAAAAAATAACACTTTTCCGCATTGTGCAGGAACAAATGAAAAATATCCTGAAATACAGCCAGGCCAAACAGGTGGAAATTTACCTGCAATGCAGGGATAATAATGCAGAACTATCCATAAAAGATAATGGCGTCGGTTTCGATCCTAAACAAACACAACGGGGTATCGGCCTTTCCAATATTTATGAAAGAACCCGTTTTTACGATGGTTCGGTGGATATCCGGACGGCACCGGGTCAAGGTTGTACAGTGACCGTATGCATTCCTTTATTATAACAACTCCTGCTTGCATCAGTTTCGGGGTTTAAAAAAATAAAAGCTGAAACCGGTTAAGTAATTCTCCTTAGGCAAATAAATGATAACACCTATTTAGGTAATTTGTCTATACCGGTTCAGGTTTTTCAGTACTATAATTGCGTTGTACAAAAGCAAATACTGCCTTATAATTGTTGAGTAATAAAGCAGTATATGAGATCCAATCCTTAAAAAAACCGTGATGAAGAAGTCGTTTGTGCCCACCCATTTCAGCATCTTTGTAAGATTAGATGAGCAAACTGTTCATGACTATTTCAATCATCATGACCCCGCACCACTTTACAAACGGCAATTAGGCCATGAGTTTGAACAGTATATTTATAATTCACTTTTAACTTCAAGTCGAAACGCCATCATTAAATACCAGGTTATCTGCCTGGAATATTCAGATAAGCGTTTTATAGAACCTGTTACACAGGCTATACGCAACCATTTCAATCTGAAAAAATTTCTGAAAGAAGAGGAGTTCAAAAAATTTAAGCGGCGTACTTTCAAACTGCTGCTTGCAAGCCTGGTTATTGTATTGTCTCTGCAGGCTTTGGCGCCTTATGTAATTGAAGATATGGATCAACGGATGGCCGGATCCGTGCACAATATTGTGGATGTATTTAGCTGGGTTATTATGTGGAAACCAATTGACAGGCTGATTTTTTACTGGAACCCCTTTAAAAAAGATATTCATTTGTTAGACAGGCTGGCCAATGCAGATGTAACCGTACTTGAAAAAAATAAAGTAATTGGAAAAGACAAGCAAAAAGCATCATAAGTTATTAGCGCTGTTTTGCATGATTGGCAGCATGGCATTCTCCCAGGCAAAAAGCGGGGTTGAAAATTACAACCTGCTTGGACAGGGCAATGAGTATGTCTGGATGCCTGTTGTCCATTACCAGACTAAAAAAGGAATGTACGCAGAGTTACGCTATAACTATGAGGATATCAAAACTCTTTCGCTTTACGCCGGTAAAACATTTACTGGCGGATCAGCATTCCAATACAGTTTTACACCAATGACTGGTTATTGCATCGGGAAATTTACGGGGTTGTCTTTTGCAACGAACGCAGAAGCAGAGTGGAAAGATTTTTACTTGTCAACTCAAACGCAGTATAGTATGGCCACAAAAAAAGATATAGCCAATTTTTTCTTTAGCTGGTCTGAAGTTGGGTATAATGTGTTCAGGAATTTTTTTGCAGGACTGGCTGTTCAATACACCCGGCAGCAGGGAGCAAATGATATACAACCGGGATTTGTAGCCGGGCTGAATTTTAAAAATATTTCAATTCCCCTCTATATGTTCAGCCCTTTTCAACCGGGGCGTTACATTGTGCTGGGATTTATTTATGAGTATCATTTAAAAGGGAAAAACAAAAATAAAGGTTTGCACGTAGAGTGAGGTAAATAATTTCAACAGATTTTAATTAAAATACCAAAACCAGTAGCGAAAAAAAAATATTTAGACTTTCTTGTGAAAGTAATATCCAGAATCCTAAAAAGTCCAAACTATGAAAAAACTATTAGCCTCCATACTTCTGTTGTCTGTAATATACACGCAGGCACAGGTTAAAATAGGCAATAACCCCGGTACCATTAACGCTAATTCATTGCTTGAGATGGAAAGTACCGATAAGGGGTTCCTTCCTCCAAGAATGGCTTTAAACAGTATCAGCTCCGTTTCACCGTTATCAGGCACTGTTCCTGCGGGAATGCTTGTGTTCAGTTCCGGTGGTACGTTAACTGATGGTTATTACTATTGGGATGGTTCCGAATGGAAGAAAATTAATAACGGTAATGATAATCTTGTTACAAAGACTGCGACAGCAACACTACTTAAATCAGAAACAATTGTTCTTGCGAGCAATGATATTGTATTAACCCTGCCTGTTGTTACATCTTCCGATAATGGATTAACGATAAGTGTAAAAAATGCAGGTGCCTATACTGACCTGGTTACTGTAAAGGGAAATGGCTCTGCCACAATTGACGGATCAGATTCTTCAAATCTTACAAGATATGTAGGCCAAACCTTTATTGCCACGGGAGGTAATTGGATAATAAAAGGCAATAAAAAGATAAATGAGCATTTACTGGATGTTAATTCAAACAGCAGCTGGACAACAATAGATGAAGCTGTTGAGTTTCTTGCCCTTCACATGACGGCTCCCGCAGTGATTCGGCTTAGTGACGAAACTTATGATATTTCAGCAACTATTGATATCGATTTGCCTTTTTCACTGACGATACAGGGAGCATCATATGGTAGTGCAACAATAGCAGCAGCTTCCGGCCTTGCCAATAAACCCATGTTCAGGTGTTTATCAGATTGCTATTTTAAAATGCTGGCTTTTGATGCAACTACATTGACCAACTACGGAACAGCAGCCGGGGAAGATGCTATACGATTTTTGGGAAGTGGTACTTATAATGAGATAAAGGACTGTTCTTTCGACAGGTTTTATAATACCATTTTAGATTCAACTGATGCAGAAATATGGGTGTTTGAAACTGATATATCAAACGCCCAGAGAAATGGTATCCTTGTTCATGGGGCTGATGCCGGTGTAACTGTAAAAGTAGCAGAAACCGATTTCATAGGGTGTAATTATGGGATTAACCTGAGTAAAGGCTCCGGGGCAACCATCCAATTAGCTTCCGGAGGATATTATAATGCAAACAGTGGCGATACAGCTATATTTTATCAACCCTCCACATTTACTTCCTATAGCACCATATCTATAGCAGGAAATTCCTGGAATAATACCGGGAAGTACATAGAGGGGTTTGATTTTACCCGTTCCGACGGAAGAGATGCCAATGTTATATTGGAAAGTAATGCAGGTATGGGCGATCAGAAACCCAATTGTTTTATTAATGTTTTAAATAGCTCTACTACTAAAACTTTAACCACTCAAAATACATGGTATGTAGCCGATTGGGGTACAAACACATCTTCTGAAACCTGTAAATGGACCATCGCTAATAACAAAATAACCTACCAGCCTGCCAACAAAAGAAACGGGTTGTTCACAGTTTCCGGAAATCTTTCTGTAAATAACAGCAGCCAGAATATCTCCATTGGTATTGTGAAAAATGGCAGTTCTGGAACAAGATATGGCGAAACAACACTCAGGGTTACCACATCAAATCAACCGTTTCAATTTTCATTTATTGCCTATTTAGCAGATATAGCACCCGGTGATTATTTCGAGATTTATTATTCAAATTCATCAAATAACGGTCAGGTAGTTAAAATCCAGGATATTCAATGGTTTGCCAACACCCAATAAAACAACGTAGATGCAAAGAATATTCATACCTATAATCTTATTTCTTTTTTGTATCCGGGCAAATGCCCAACAGGCATTTACCAACAGCGGTAACCTGCAAATATATACAGGTGCTTCTATCTGTGGATCCGGGAACTTTACCAATACTTCAGCTGCAGTGCTGGTCAACAATGGTAATATTTATATAAAGGGTAATCTCAGCAACAACCAGGCTTCCATGGCAGCCGGTACAGGCACGTTATATCTTAACGGCAGCAGTGCACAAGCTGTCAATGGATCACAGACCTTTAAAACCAATAATCTTGAAACCAATAACAGCGCAGGAATTACACTCGATAATGATTTAAGTGTAAGTGGTATTCATACTTTTACCAGCGGTTTAATTAATTCTTCATCAATTCCCAACTACCTGGTTTATGAAGCCGGTTCTTCTTATACAGGCGACAACGACAGCAGGCATGTAATAGGCTGGGTAAAAAAGATCGGCAGCACAAACTTTACTTTTCCGGTTGGCGATGCAACTTACGAAAGGGTAGTAGGCATCAGCAACCTTTCTGCCTCATCTGAGATTAACTGTAAATACAATACAGCAACCGGGAATACCATTAATTTATTCTCACCACTGGTAAAGGTAAAGGCCAATGAGTATTGGCAGATGGATAAAGTAAGTGGCGGTACCGCACAGGTAACACTGAACTGGGATCATTCAAAAGTTGCGATGGATAATGTTCTTATTGCAGATATATTATCATCACAATACACAGCCGGAAACTGGACAAGCACAGGGGGCACGGCGTCGGGCAATGTAACGACAACTGGAACGATTACTTCCAATGCATTGAGCTCGTTTGGCCCTCTTACTCTTGGATATACCTCCTTCCCGGTTCCATTAAAACTTCTAAGCTTTACTGCAATAAGGGCAACGGGTACAAGTTTTCTTAAATGGGTGACAGAAAACGAACAGAATGTTGACCGCTTTGATGTGCAGCGCAGTTATAATGGAAGTTTATTTACGACTATCGGCAATGTAACGGCCCGTAATAGCAGTTCAAGGGAGATTTATGATTTTGAGGATCATTCAGCGTTGAATGGCATTGCTTATTACAGAATAAAAAGTGTTGACATAGACGGTAAATACGGCTATTCCAGGATTGCTGCTGTTTCTGAACACGATTTGCGATCAACGAGTTTTGTTGTATTGAATCCCGCCCGGAGCTTTATAACAATTTTGAATAAGAGCGGAGAAAACGGACCATTTGATTACTTTCTGTACAATGCAGGCGGACAACTTTTACTTAAAGGAAATATAAGTATGGGAATTAACGACGGTGCTGCCTTGCCGCTGCCGGAACATATTCCTGCCGGCATGTATATGCTTGAGTTAAGAAATGATAAAATACAATTCCGTCAGAAATTGCTGGTAGAAAAATAAAATTTACGCGTAACAACCTTTCATTTTCATATAGCTTGAATTATCGTCCCGCCCCGGTGGGACGATTTTTTGGGTATAACAGGTAATTAATAAAACAGCCAAAAAGAAAATTGATAAATTCATGAGTACTTTTATTATTAATTTTAAAAGTAGCGATATTTTTGAAAACAAAATTTCATCAACCGAAACGGGATGGCTGAAGAAAATGACAGTAAGATTTCGGACCCTGGCTCCGCCACGGGTGCATATACTGCCCGGCCTGCGGTTCCATTCGAACTGCTGCAGCCCTGGAAAATCATCTCGCAGAACAATGTCTATATCATTTACCTGTCTGCATTACTTTTTGCATTGTATGCCTTTGCCCGGCATGGGTTTAACTGGATAGCATTATCAACTTCCTTAATAGCAAGTGTACCGGTTGGTATTGCTATAGCTTTCTTTGAAACGCAATCCCAGGAGTTCCGGCGCCGGCATAGAAGAACACAGTTTTGGTTTTACCTGTTGTACCGCACTTTCAGGGTTGTTTGCTGGTTTATGGTATTATTTTTCTTCATCATGGTGATCGTAAACTGGCTGAAAATAAATACTTACGAAACCATTTTCCCGCACAGTCTGCATGATTTTTTTTCCACCAGAAAAGTATTCGAATTTTTGGGAATTGCCCTTGGCATTTCACTTGTTTCAAATTTCCTGGACGAGTTGCACCGCAAATTAGGCAGGGATGCGATTTTTAATCTTGTTTTTGGCAAATACCACCAGGTAAAACAGGAGGAACGGCTCTTTCTTTTTATTGACCTGAATAATTCCACAGATATTGCTGAAGAAATGGGTGAAATGGAGTTTAGTCATTTCCTGCAGGATTATTTCTATGACATCAGTGAACCCATTGCCCGGTACTTTGGCAGGGTATATCAATATGTGGGAGATGAAGCGGTGGTAACATGGCCGCTAAAGAAAGGACTGAGGTATGCTGTTTGTATCCGCTGTTTTTTTGCCATTCAAAAACAGATCCGCCGCTTTGAAAAGCAATATGAAAAAAGATATGGCCGTGTGCCGGTATTCAAAGCTGCATTACATGGCGGAAATATAGTAGTGTCGGAAGTGGGTAAGTATAAATCAGAAATTGCTTATCACGGCGATGTGTTGAATACAACGGCCCGGATACTGAGTAAATGCCACGATCTGGAATCAGAACTACTTATATCGGATTGGGTGCTGGAAAGATTACAATTACCCCGCTACCTGAAGTGTGATGCAATGGGAGCCTGGCAGTTAAAAGGGAAACAGCAGCAGGTTGAATTACTCTCTGTTTACATGCCTGTCAGCAAAGACGCCATCAAAAAAAGACGCAGAAGATTATTCAGAAGAAAGATCACGAGATCTGAAATATCGGCAGAATAAAAGAAAAGTTAGAAATTAACCTCTGAATTTACTACTGGCCTGTGGGTTACCCGGGCAACCATATCTCTGCGAAGAGCAGGAGGCAATGACAACTATCAGCGCCAGAAGCATTAAAGCGGTAAGTAATTTGTTTTTCATAATGGTGGATATTTTAGTACTATTAAACGATGAAAATCAATAATTATTTTGCAAAAACAAAGATAATGGGCCTGAAGCAATTGCCATAATAATTCACCTGTTTTCTGATGAATAATCAACTGTCAACGTATAAATTGCCGGATATTTTCATATCCTAACTGCTTGATCTTCAAATTTGATTTTGATAAGCACGACAAACTGTTACCTTTACCGCTCAAAAATTTAACAACTAAGAGAAATTACTAACCTGATGCTGCAATTGAAGAAACCCCTAGCTTTCATTGATCTCGAAACTACTGGTGTCAACCTGGGAACTGACCGCATAGTGGAGATAGCTATTGTCAAAATCCTTACAGATGGAACAAAGAGCGTAAAAAGAAAACTAATTAACCCGGAAATTCCAATTCCCAGGGGAGCCAGTGATGTGCATGGTATTACCGATGAGATGGTCAAAGATGCCCCTGCTTTTAAACAGGTGGCACAGGAATTAAAACAAATGCTGGATGGCTGCGACCTTGCCGGTTACAATTCAAACCGTTTTGATATTCCCCTGCTGATGGAAGAGTTTTTAAGGGCTCAGGTGGATTTTGATATGAAGAACCGCAAACTGCTTGATGTACAGAATATTTTTCATAAAATGGAGCCAAGAACATTAAGCGCCGCTTATAAATTTTATTGCAGCAAACAACTTGACGGTGCACATGGCGCTGAAGTGGATGCTGCCGCGACACATGAAATACTGGAAGCGCAAATTGAACGTTACCCGGAATTGGGAAGTAATATTGATTCCATACTAAAGCTGATTGGGGAAGACCAGATTGTTGATTTTGCCCGCCGCTTTATTATGGAAAATGGGATAGAAGTTTTCAACTTTGGCAAGTTCAAAGGCCGCCCGGTAGCTGACGTATTAAGATCAGAGCCGCAGTACTACGATTGGATGATGAAAGGTGATTTTCCCCAACACACCAAGCAAAAGCTTACTGAAATATTTACCCGTACCATGCTGAAAAAGAGTTGATGCGTTTTTTTGCAGGCGAACATTTTTAACATGCTTTCTTTACGTATTATCGTAAATTCGTAATTCGCCGCTATCAAAACAATTGTGGAGAAATTAGTCGTCATACCAACTTATAATGAGAAGGAAAACATCAGCAATATCCTTCATGCCATTTTTGGACTGAACGATGGATTTCATGTACTGGTGGTTGATGACGGCTCGCCTGATAGAACGGCACAAATAGTAAAAGAGTTACAACAAAAATTTCCGCAGCAATTATTCATTGAGGAAAGAACGGGCAAGCTGGGGTTAGGCACCGCTTATATTCATGGTTTCAAATGGGCTATTGCCAGGAATTACCAATTTGTTTTTGAAATGGATGCCGATTTCTCTCACAACCCCAATGACTTGCCCAGGTTATACAATGCCTGCAAAAACGAAGGCGCTGATCTTGCCGTAGGATCCCGCTATGTAAAAAACGGTGCTGTTGTGAACTGGCCCAGGAACCGCATCGCTTTATCAAAAGGTGCTTCGCTGTACACTAGAATGATAACCTGGATACCCGTAAAAGACCCTACTGCCGGCTTTATCTGTTATAAAAAAGAAGTGCTTGAAACGATCAACCTTGACCGGATCCGTTTTGTGGGTTATGCTTTCCAGATAGAAATGAAATTTGCCTCCTGGAAACTTGGATTTAAAATAAAAGAAGTGCCTATCATTTTCCAGGATAGAACCCAGGGTGTTTCTAAAATGAACAAGAGCATTGTAAAAGAAGGCATTCTCGGTGTACTCAAACTCCGCTGGAACAGTTTATTTAAAAATTACAGGAAGAGAGTGAAGAATGCTGAACATGAAAATTCTCCGATCAAACCTGTTGCTCCAAACAAGGCGCTGACAGAATAAGCAGCCCGTCATTTTTTGTTCCTTTTTAGTTAGTTTGCATGGCTAATGAAAAAAGCTTTTTTCCAGCTTCATATCTCCGTATTTCTTGCAGGTTTCACCGGCATATTGGGCAAGCTGATCCACATGAACGAAGGTCTGCTGGTGTGGTACAGGCTGCTTATCACTTCAGTTACGATGTGGATATTGTTTTCTTTCACCAAAAAATTGCAGAAGATCGCATTCAGGGATATAGCAAAGCTGGCAGGCATCGGTTTCCTTGCTGCCATACACTGGATCGCCTTCTATGGGTCTATCAAATATGCTAATGTTTCGGTGGCATTGGTTTGCTTTTCTTCAGTTGGATTTTTTACAGCATTGGTTGAACCATTACTTCTCCGTACCCGGATCAAATGGGTGGAACTGCTTTTGGGATTGATGGTCATTGCCGGCATTTACATCATCTTTCATTTTGACACAGGTTATAAAACAGGGATCATTCTCGGCGTCATCTGTGCATTGCTATTGGCCTTTGTGATGATATTTGTCCGGCAGTTTGTGCAGCGGATAAACCCCGAGACTTTGCTTACTTACCAGTTAAGCGGTGGTTTTATTGCGCTGTCACTCATTATGCCATTTTATATGTGGCAGTTTCCAACCAATTATATTCTGCCAACTCTTAGTGACTGGGGGTGGTTGCTGGTGCTTTCCTGGTTTTGTTCTGTCTGGGCATTTAAACTTTCTGCCCATGCTCTTAAAAAACTTTCGGCTTTTACGGTCAACCTTACTTTTAACCTGGAACCGGTGTATGGGATCATCCTGGCCTTTGTTATTTACAAAGAAAACCAGTTGCTGAGTAAGTGGTTTTACCTTGGGTTCGCCATTATTGCAGCCTCATTGATCATTCACATTATTATGTTGTTAAGAGTAGAAAAAAAATTAACCCAACATGCTGCCGACTGATAATCATAAAAAAATAATTGAATATTATAATGACACTGAAAATGCATACAAAGATTCCTGGGACCTGGACAACAGTCTTTCTATTCATTATGGCTATTGGGAAAAAAAAGTGAGATCGTTTCCCGGGTCATTACTCCGGATGAATGAGGTGATGATGGAAGCTGCAGCAATAAAACAACCTGACCAGGTGCTGGATGCAGGCTGTGGTGTCGGGGGTAGCAGTATTTTCCTGGCTACCGTATTGGGGTGCAAAGTCACTGGTATTTCTTTAAGTGAAAGACAGGTGGAACAGGCCGCAGCCAATGCAAAGCAAAGAGGAGTGGATGGCCTGGTTGATTTTAAAGTAATGGATTATTGTGCCACTGAATTCCCCGATGCAAGCTTTGATATAGTGTGGGGGTGCGAAAGTATTTGTTATGCGGACGACAAGCAGCAGTTCGTCCGGGAAGCCTATCGTTTGCTGAAGCCCGGTGGAAGATTAGTAGTGGCCGATGGATTTGTAACGATGTCGGAATACAACAATCGCCCCGTCATCCGGAAATGGCTGGATGGCTGGCAGGTAAAAAATCTCGAATCTCTGTCACGGTTTACCAATTTGCTGAGCCTTGTAGGATTCGTCAATGTGGAATACAGGAATATTTCAAAATATGTGGCCCACTCTTCCCGGCGGTTATTGAAATATTATTTCCTGGGCAAACTTTATCTCTGGTGGAAAACACTGACCTTTTCCAACAGATCAACAACCATGCAACGGAAAAATATTAAAGCCTGCTGGTACCAGTACTGGGGGCTTAAATTAAATTTCTGGCAATACGGACTTTTCGTTTGTCAAAAACCCTGATTCCTTTTTCGAAATTGGCCTTAACTTAGTTTATCAAAATAGTTATTATGAAGCGACTTATTGCCTGTTGCATTTTGCTGATTGCATATTCTTCCTCTTTTTCCCAGAAAAAACCATTGGATCATTCCGTATATGATAGCTGGCAGCATATCGGTGAACGGATGATCAGTAATGATGGCAGGTGGGTGGTTTATACTATTGACCCTCAGGAAGGTAATAATGAACTTGTGATCCAATCTTCAGATGCGAAGTATAAAAAGACAGTTCCGAGAGGATATAATGCTGTGATAACTGAAGACAGTCGTTATGTGATTTTCAAGATCAAAGCATTTTACAAAGACACAAGAGAGGCTAAGATTAAAAAAAAGAAGCCAACCGACATGCCCAAAGATTCATTGGCAATTGTTGAATTAGGGAAAGAAGAAATTTGGAAGAGGGAAAAAGTGAAAGGATATAAGACACCGCAAAAATCATTTGGCTGGCTCGCATATCAGCTGGAGGAACAAATTAAGCAACCCGGCCTGCCCCAAAAACCGGAGAATGGAAAGATTGATAATAATAAAAGGATTGCTGACAGTCTTAAACTTATCATTGATTCATTACAAGCGGTTATTCTATCATCAGAGGCTCCCAAAAAGAAGAAAAATAAAAACAAAGATGGAAATGATGATATTGACTATTCACTATTCACCATTCACCCTGAAGATGCGGAAGCTGACGATCCCGCAAGTTCTTCTGCCGATAACGGAAACGACCTTGTGCTTCGCAACATCATAACTGGCGAGGAAATTGTTTTTTACAATGTACTGGAATATTTTTTCAGCAAGACAAATGAAAAGCTGCTGGTGGAACTGGCCCGCAACCCAAGAGATTCATTCAGCATTCCGCAGGTATTGCTTTACGATTGCAAAAATGCTAAAACAACAATTCTGAGTAAAAGCGGCAATGAATTTAAAAATTTTGCCATGACTGATTACGGCTCGCAGATTGCTTATCTGGCGGAAAGAGATGCGAAGCCAAAAGAGTTGCAAAAATTTTATAAACTTTGGTACTATAAAGAGGGAATGGACAGCGCTGCATTGCTTGTTGATAAATTTTCTGTTGGTATGAAACTCGGCATGACCATCAGTGAATTCGGCAATCTCAATTTCAGCAAATCTGGCAAACGATTATTCTTCGGCACAGCTCCGATTCAACCGCCGAAGGATACAACGTTGGTAGAGTTTGACCATGCTAAGTTGGACATCTGGCATTATAAAGATGATTATCTGCAATCGGTGCAAAATTTTCCGACCAGGTTAAGAGCAGCGCAGCAGGAAAACTTTCTGACCGTTTATGATCTTGAAACAAAGAACATCAAACTATTGGGGAGTAAAGAAATACCGCAGGTGCTGCAAACCAATGAAGGTGATGGCGACAGATTTGTCGGCGTTACAGACTTTGGCAAACGTATCGAAGGACAGTGGAGAGGAACTACGTTGAAAGATATTTACGCCATTGATGTAAATACAGGGGGAAAGAAAAAAATAAAAGAAAACCTGTTTGGCACAGCCTATCCATCCTCCACCGGTAAGTATATCATGTGGTACGACCGGAAAGCGAGGAATTATTTTGCATGGGATGGCACAACGACAAGAAATATTACAGAGAAAATAAAAGTGCCATTATACAACGAAGAATATGATATGCCGGATGAACCGACTAATTATGGAGTGATGGGATGGCATGAGGGAGATTCGGCAGTGTATGTATATGACAAGTATGATGTGTGGGCTATTGACTTAAACAGCGTAGTAGTACCCAAAAATATCACAGGCTTTGGAAGGCCATCTAAATCAACATATCGTTATTTAAAACTAAATGAGGATGAAAAATTCATAACCTTTACTCAGCCAGTTCATTTTCGTTCTCAAAATCAGGAAACAAAAGAATCGAGTCTGGTAGTTGGAGAAATTTCCCAAAATGTCCCAATGATTGCTACAATCGACGGTGGGAAGTATAGTTTTAGTATGGTAAGTAAGTCCAGGAACTCAGATGATATTATATACGTAAAAGAAAATTATATACAGGCTCCGGATCTGTATATCAATAATAACAAGGTAGAAGTACAGGGATTTCATTCCAATATGCGGAGGGTTGAGAGTGAAATTAAACTCTCAGCCATCAACCCCCAGCAATCAAACTACCTCTGGGGCACTGCCGAACTCTTCAAATGGAAAGCATACAATGGAAAAGATGCAACAGGTATTGTGTACAAACCGGAAAACTTTGACCCCAGGAAAAAATACCCGATGATCTGTTACTTCTATGAAAAACTAAGTGATAATTTATATGATTATAAAGAACCGGCACCAATCCGCAGCAGTATGAATATCCCTTACTTTGTCAGTAATGGTTACATCGTCTTTTTGCCGGATATAGAATACAAGGTTGGTTATCCGGGCAAGAGTGCTTACGATTATATTGTAAGCGGTGCAAGGGCATTGGTAAAAAAAGGTTGGGTGGATAGTACTAAGATTGCATTACAGGGGCATAGCTGGGGCGGTTACCAGGCTGCGCAGGTAGCAACTATGACAAAGTTGTTTAAAGCTGTATGGGCCGGCGCACCTGTCGCTAATATGACCAGTGCCTATGGTGGTATTCGCTGGGAGAGCGGAATAAGCCGTCAATGGCAATATGAAAGATCACAAAGCCGCATCGGCGGAACATTGTGGGAAAAACTGCCTTTGTACCTGCAAAATTCTCCGCTGTTTCACCTGGATAAAGTAACAGCGCCAATGGTCATCATGGCCAATGATGCCGACGGTGCCGTTCCCTGGTACCAGGGAATTGAGTTGTTCACAGGGTTGAGAAGATTAGGAAAAAAAGTATGGATGTTCAATTATAACGGACAAGGGCACGGATTGACACAGCGGCAGGACATGAAAGACTATCAAATAAGAATGCAACAATTCTTCGATTGGATTTTAAAAGGAGAGAAACTTGCAAAATGGATCACGGAGGGAGTGCCTGCCGTGAAGAAGGGAAAGGAGTGGGGGCTGGATTTGGTTGATTAGCGGCCTCACCCCAAATAATAGTTTGATAATCGGAGACTCCGCCACCCCTCTCCGGACGGAGAGGGGATGAAGACTCTGCGAATAAAAGAATTTATGTTGGGGTGAGGCTTTAAGCCGCAGCCGAAATAAACTTCACCAAGCTTCTCTTCGCTATCGGCAATATGGTTTCATCCACCGGGAAACGCAGAGAAGTCTCAATAGAATAAACTGCCGGGTTGGGCAGATCACTCCAGCGTTTTATTAATTCTGATTTTATATGTTCATAGGTGCTGGAGATGCTGCGTTTCCAGTTGTCAATGAATAATGTTCTGATACTTCGGTATTTTTCATCATGCTTTTCAAAAATGGAAAGGCGGTAGTGATAAACACCTGTGCTTTTTTCATTGCCACTGCTTAAAAAGAAATATCCTTCCTGTGTATCTAATGGTATCAGGCCCACCGGGGCGATGTCAATTTTATCTTCTACAAACTCATAGATACCTGTACCGTTTTGAATAGCGTTTTTCATTTTCCCTGCGGAATAGTGAATGATGTCTTCTAATTCCTGCATCAACTCATCATCTCCGATCATCTGTTCATAAAGCAACTGTAATTTTTCCATCTGTATGCCGGTCATTTTTTTGGGAAAATGTTCCTGCAGGTATTTCTTATTTTCCCGGAAGGCAATAATATTGTTATAATGGAAAATAATGTCCGCCAGCTGGGGATAGAGTTTGTTCTCGTTGAAGTATTTTGTCACTTCCTGCAGGTAAGCAAGGAGGGTGTATTTTTTTAATTCAAAATCAATACGTCCTTCGGCAAACCAGGTTTCGGATAATGTTTTCATGGTAACATGAGTTTAGCATTCATAAATTTAATAAAAAGACTGAATAAAAGAAAGGAAGCTTACTTTTAGTCTGTTAAAGATCAGCTATGAGATATTTTATCCTGGTACTTTCTGTAGTGCTTTTTTCCTGTGGCAACACTTATTATATCGTCCGTCATGCCGAAAAAGAAACCGGAATTGATATGCAAACCATGAAGCCGGGCACAGATCCGCCTCTAAGTATTGAAGGGCAGGAAAGAGCATTGAAGTTAAAAGAGATGTTGAGCGGGAAAAATGTCAAGCATATTTTTTCCACCAATACGACCCGCACAATATCTACTGCAAAACCATTGAAGGAACTTTTCCTGGATATGCCCATTCAGATCTATAGCAGCAAGCCTGATTCGATGGATGCATTCATACAAAAGTTAAAACTAATCAGGAAAGGAAATGTATTGGTGGTTGGCCATTCCAATACGGTGGATGATATTGCCAATAAGTTAAGTGGCAAAAAAGCTGTACCCGGGGATTTAAAAGATAATGAGTATGACAACCTGTATGTGATAAAAAGAAAAGGGAAGGGTTTTGTTTTTAAAGCAGAAAAATATGGGGCGCCTTCGAAATGATTTTCTTAATGCTCAGTAATGGACAGGAAGATGAAGAGCCCCGCCATTGCGGGGAAGAATGATGCCATGAAAACGGAACGATGAAGTGAGTGACACAACAGCCGATGCCATGAAAAACTGAAGCTGGGTAAATAAAAAAAACTTATTGCTTTGAGAAAACTAAAAACATAAAAAAGAATTTGCGACCTAAGTTCCCCCCTTCGGGGGACAGGGGGCCTAATATTCCCTATCTCCATTAAAATTCTCCAATTCTTTTGCCACGGCAGTTAAGAACGTAGCTCCCAGGCTTCCATCCACTATGCGGTGATCATAGCTCATACTCAGGTACATCATGTGGCGGATGGCGATGCTGTCGCCGTGCGGGGTCTCGATAACCACCGGGCGTTTTTTAATGGCGCCCACAGCCAGTATAGCAACTTGTGGTTGATTAATGATCGGTGTGCCCATCAAACTACCGAAACTGCCGACATTGGTCATTGTAAATGTGCCACCCTGTGTATCATCTGATTTCAATTTGCCGTTACGGGCATTATCCGCCAGCGTATTCACCTGTTTTGCCAGACCCACTAAATTCAACTGGTCTGCATTTTTAATGACCGGCACGATCAGGTTGCCACTTTGCAAGGCAGTGGCCATGCCGATATTAATATCTTTTTTGATGATGATGTTAGTGCCATCCAGGGAGCAATTGATCAGCGGGAATTTTTTTATGCAACGAACGACCGCTTCAATAAACAAAGGTGTAAAAGTGATCTTAGTCCCTTCTCTTTTTTCAAAATCCTTTTTCACTTTATCCCTCCACATCACCATGTTAGTGACATCCGCTTCCGTAAAGCTGGTAACATGCGGACTGGTTTGCTTGCTTCTCACCATGTGTTCGGCGATCAGCTTCCGCATGCGATCCATTTCAATTATTTCGACATTCCCGGAATAAGTTGTGATCTGCTGGTTGCTGCTTGTTTGCTGCTGTTCAATCCTTGAAACAGGAATGATCATTTCAGAAGTATTGACTCCCGAATCCTCCGAAGGAGTCCTTACGGACCGACTCCTGACTCCTGATTTTCTTCCACTCACATACTGTAAAATATCCTTCTTCGTCACCCTTCCTTCATTGCCTGTTCCCGGAATGTTCTCCAGTTCACTCATGCTTACTCCTTCACTTGCTGCAATATTTAATACAAGCGGCGAATAGAAACGATTGGATGAGCCGTTGCTGGTTACTGGTCGCCCACTGGATCCTGCGGACTGGTTGCTGGTTGCTGGTTGAATTGCTTCTACTACAACGGCTTCTTGTACCTTGCCTGCCTGTCCGTTAGGCAGGTGGCTTGCGCCTTGTTCCTTTACAGGTGTTGAAACAACCGGCCTGGAAAAAGCAGTTTCGGGAGCAGAGGTTTTTATTCTGGCGATCACCTTCCCGATCGGCACCACATCATTTACCTTAAACAAAATTTCTTCCATTACACCTTCAGCCGTGCTGGGCACTTCACTATCCACTTTATCGGTGGCAATCTCAAGGATCGTTTCATCCATCTTCACATAGTCACCGGGTTGTTTGTGCCACTTCAGAATGGTGGCTTCCATGATACTTTCACCCAGCTTTGGCATTATCAGATCAACTATAGCCATATGATTATTTCAGATTTTAGATTGAAGATTTTAGGATTGGAATGTCTGATGATTTAGTAATCAACACCAAAAAGAACACAGACAATACAATCAACCGGCCAAAGGTAATGATTTGACATATAATCCCCAGTCAACTGTCAGCCAGAATAAATCTTCGTAAAAAATTCAATGCATAGGCCGCTGTCATACTGATATTACGCTGCCGGTCAAAGCGGAGATTAAGTTTCAGTGTTTCCACCTTTTCGATATTTCCCACTGCGATCCAAACTGTTCCCACCGGCTTTTCTTCACTGCCTCCATCAGGCCCCATGATGCCTGAAGTGGCAATGGCATAATCTGTTTTAAGTGTTTCAATCACTCCTTTCGCCATTTCCTTCACGGTTTCTTCACTCACTGAACCCGCATTCATCAGCGTTTCATGCTTTACTCCCAGTACGTTTTCTTTCACTTCATTTGAATAACAAACCACAGTTCCTTTGTAATATTCAGATGAGCCGGGAACAGATGTAACCAGGTGAGCAATATAACCTCCCGTGCAACTTTCTGCCGTTGCCATTGTTTTGCCTTTTGCTTTCATAATTTTCCCGATCACAGTTTCCAATTCTTCATCTTCATTGCTAACCAGGAATTCTTTCACCAGCACCTGCAACTGATCAAAATATGGGGAGAGTTCTTTTTCCACTTCTTCCTTAATATTTCCCCGGGATGTCAGGTGCAGCTTCACCATGCCATAGTTAGGTAAATAAGCCAGTTTTATATGAGGTGGGAGAGAAGATTCAAAACCCTTCAGCAATTCTGCGATCATTGATTCACCCTGGCCTGCTGTAAAGGCGGTTCGATGGACGATGGCAGGCAATTCAAATTCTTTCAATAGCCTGGGAATTACTTCATCCATCAATAAGCCTCTCATTTCGTGGGGTACACCGGGCAGTGAGATAAATACGGCCCCCCCACCCCCTGCAGGTTGGATTTTGGCCTCTGACAGTTCGCTATTTCTTTCTTTAATATGACGAACAATAGTGGTCACTACATTATCAGTATCATTTATTATTTGTTCATTTGTAAAGCGGATGACTTCAAAGCCAAGTTTGTTTAGCGCTAATGTTCTTTCCTCATCACTGATTTTATTTTCCGGGAGTTGATGATACAGTCCATCAACTTCAATTATTAGTTTTTCTGACAAACAAACAAAATCAGCTATGTAATTTGAAATGATATGCTGTCTTCTGAATTTGAATCCTGCCATTTTTCTCCCTCGCACAATTTCCCATAAAACTTTTTCTGCTTCTGTAGGGTTGCTACGGTGTTCAGCTACAAAATCTTTAAGCAAACCATAAATAGCAGAATCAGCCGTCGAATAGCTGTAATTAATTTCCAAACTTTCGGGTTCTAAAGCCCCTCCTTGTGAGGGGTTTGGGGAGGCTTTCCCTTCGGAGGAGCTTCGGGAGGCCGAATCCCCCCTGCGGGGGGTGGGGGGCG
>CAZGGQ010000019.1:0-72260 GCA_964525285.1 uncultured Chitinophaga sp. | reverse complement strand
CTTTTTTTTCTAAAATAAATTCCTCCAGTTGTTTTCCCGCTTCCAGTTTTTTTACGGATGCATCCAGCAGGTTAAATCTTTTTTCCAGCATCACCACGTCCTGGTTAAAGTCAAACGTAGCATTCAACACAAATGCGGCAACTGCAGATTTGCGCTTTTCTGTAACAAATTTGTCTATTGCGTTTTGAATATTCTGTTGCTCATCCGTATAAATTTTCATCAGACTATCTCTTTCGGGGCCGGGCATGGTAGAATTAATTGTATTTGCCAGCGAATTTAATTGCTGGGCAATGGGTATGAATATTTTTGTAAAATCTGTAAACTCTTTGTGCGAGGCCGACCCCGTGATCTCATAAACAGGCGGCTCCATTTTCTTTCCTTTAAATGAAATAGCCCCGCTCTCCACATAGATCTCAGCAGGTTTTTCTGTACCGATGATCAGGTAGCAAAGCACCGGCTCCGCAACATTACCTTTCAAAACAAATTTACCCTGGAGTAATTTTGTTTTTGTCATGTCAACAACTTCCCCGTTCTGTATCAGGCGTATCTCTGTTCCATCTTTAAAACCGTCCAGTTTTCCATTTATGGTAAACCCGGCTTTTTTTGTTGTCTGTGCAAAAATGACTAAGGGCATCAGCCATAAAATAATCAGTAATCTTTTCATACTTAAACCAGTTAATTTTCATATGTACTATTTCGTCTCGTTTAAAACGGGACTTCGTAGCTTGAGATGATTCGGAACAACCCGATCAGCATACAAATTTATACAATCCTGCCACATGACAAAAACATGTCAGCCTAATATGGACGAAAGGAAGGATTTTGTGGCTGCATTAACATCCATGCTGTTTTCCAATGCTTTAATATAGGCGCTGCCGATAATGGCACCTTCAGAAAGCTTACAAACGGCATCGAAGGCTTGCTTATTGTTTATCCCGAAACCAACCAATACAGGGTTTTCAAGTTTTAAGTTTTTGAGGCGGAGAAGGAATTCATCTGTATTAGCAGTGTTTTTATCGCTGCCTGTGGTGGATGAAGAAGATACTGCATATAAAAATCCGCTACCAAGACTATCTAATTTCCTTATCCGCTCCCCGGATGTTTCCGGTGTCACTAAAAAAATAAAATCAAGATTGTGTTTTTTAATGATTACCCCGTACTCCGTTTCAAATTCGTACTCCGGCAGATCAGGCAAGATCAGTCCATCAATGCCAACGGCTGCAGCATCGGCACAAAATTTTTCAAAGCCATATTGTAAAACGGGGTTCATGTAACCCATTAGGATTACAGGGATAGAAATGCCCCGAACTATGTTCCTTCCCTTCGCCTGCTCGGGAACCCCTGAAGGGGAGTTATTGCGAAAATCTATTAATTGTTCGAATAGTTTGGCGATTGTCATTCCATTTGCCAAAGCAATGCTGCTGCTATGCTGAATGACCGGGCCATCGGCCAGCGGGTCGCTGTAGGGCATGCCGAGTTCAATGATGTTGGCTCCATGTTCTTGCAGGGCTTTCATTACATCCAGAGTTGAATGCAATTGAGGATAACCTGCGGTGCTGTAGACATTTAAAATATTGCCCTTTCCCTTCTTAAAAACTTCGTTTACCCTGCTCATATTAGATTAACCGCTAAGGTGCAAGGACGCAAGGTTTCGCCAGGAATTTCTTTGCGTTCCTTAGCGACTTAGCGTCATTGCGGTTAAGAAATATTTTTCATGTAAGTATCCAGATCCTTATCCCCCCTCCCACTCAAACAAACCACTACAACATCAGTCCTTTTAAAGTTGATCATTTTTAATGCATGCAATGCATGTGCCGATTCTAATGCTGGTATGATACCTTCTTTTTTGCTTAGTTCAAATGCTGCGTTCAATGCTTTTTTATCGGTAGCACTCAAAAAAATTGCCCTTCCACTTTCAAACAGATGTGCAAGCAGGGGCCCGATGCCCGGGTAATCCAAACCCGCAGAAATACTATGAGGCTCCAGCACCTGGCCATCTTCGGTTTGCATCAGCAAACTTTTACTGCCATGCAAGATACCCGGCTTACCAAGTTGTGTGGTAGCCGCACTCATCCCACTGTTCACACCAAGACCAGCCGCTTCAACAGCGATCAGTTGCACAGTAGGCTCATCTAAGAAATGATAAAAAACTCCAGCTGCATTACTGCCGCCACCCACACAGGCAATCACATGAGTAGGCAATTCATTACCCGTCTTCTCAAATAATTGTTTCCGTATCTCTTCACTAATTATGCTTTGAAATCTCGCCACCATATCCGGGTAAGGGTGCGGCCCCACCACACTGCCGATGATATAATGTGTATCATCCGGATGATTGATCCAATCCCGTATCGCTTCATTCGTTGCATCTTTCAACGTCTTGCTGCCGCTGGTCACAGGTATCAGGGTAGCACCCAGCATTTTCATCCTCGCCACATTCGGCGCCTGCCGTTCAATATCTTTTTCGCCCATGTACACAATGCACTCCAAACCTTTCAATGCACATACCGAAGCCGTGGCCACCCCATGCTGACCGGCACCCGTCTCTGCAATGATTCTTTTCTTACCAAGCCGCTGTGCCAGCAAGATCTGCCCGACCGTATTATTGATCTTATGCGCCCCGGTATGACAAAGGTCCTCCCGCTTCAAATAAATAGTCACATTGAATTGCTTACTCAACCGCTCCGCCAGGTACAATGGCGTGGGCCTGCCCACATAATCTTTCAGCAGCTGCTGAAATTCTTTTTGAAAAGAATCTTCATAAATAATGTCCAGGTACTTTGTCCGCAGTTCTTCTACATTACGGTGCAGCATTTCGGGGATATAAGCACCACCGAAGGGGCCGTAGTAACCTTGTTCATTTGGATGTTGATATGATTCTTTTGTTGACATTTCTTGCGAGGCGAAGGCGAAGCAATCTCCTCATATTTTATTTTTTATTTTACCAGCTTCAGTTTTTCATGGCATCGTCTGTTGCGTCGCACTCTTCAAGGTTCGGTAATTCTATTCAAAAGTTATCTCAATTCTTATCAATCAAATTCAAGAGCTTTTATTTAAAATGTAAAAACCAATTACCATCTGACTCTCTATCAACTGTTTCTTGAGACTCAAATCCGATATGTACTAAATCCCTTGCCATCGTTGTATAATTATATTTATCTAACAACTGTTTTAATCTTGGCAATAAATCATCATTTCGCATAAGGCTCTGTTTTTCTTTGTCACTTTTTACACATACCCAAATAGATAAGTGCATTGGGTCAATCTTGTAAGCGCCATAATGAAAAAGTCTAATTTTTTCTTTGTATTCTTAGATACAATGACTTTAATTTCATCAATGATTCTTAGAATCTTTCCTTTTAAGGTGTTTTTGAATGAAAATATTTAAAAACATTAATCATATAAATGGTTAATACGTTACATTTTGTCCTGTTAAGCGTTTTGCCGTTCCACGAAGCCTAATACAACAAATCAACTTAGCAACCCACCCCAGATTTCTAAACCACATATTTTCCTACATACGCCCCTCCCAGGAGGGGATAAACCCTAAAGCATAAAATCTACTTCATGGCTTACCTGAACTGCAACAGCATCCCCATATCCTTCACCCCCGGGCTTTTCTCAAACCTGCTGTTAATATCCACGCCAAAAAAATCAGGATGAGTGAACGCTTTAATTTTAGCAGCATCTTCTACAGCAATGCCTCCGCTTAAAAAGAAAGGTTTTTCAATCTTGGCCTTGCTTAAAATACTCCAGTCAAACTGTTTTCCGCTTCCACCAAAACTTTCTTTTATTCCGCCGCTGTCAAATAAATAATAATCACAAACTGCATCATAAGGGGCTACCATTTTATCAATATCCATACCATCTGTCACCCGGAAAGCTTTTATCACTTCCACTTCACTACTCAGGTCCTCACACATTCCGGGGCTTTCATCGCCGTGCAGTTGTACCGCATCCAGGCCGAAATCATCAATGGCATCCAGCACATCAATCATTTCGGGGTTTACAAACACTCCCACTTTCTTCAGGTCAAAATCAGCACTCTTCAATTCCTTTTTAGAGATCTTCTCTCCGATATACCGGGGCGAGTCCTTGTAAAATATCAGTCCTACAAAATCAATATCGAGGCCGTCAAGCTGTTGCAGTTGCTTCATTTCAGTGATGCCACATACTTTAATATTCATAAGCTTGTTTGTTGCCAGGGCTAAAGCCCTGTCGTTATTATTATTCTGTCACCCCGGCTTCCAGGCCGGGGTCATTTTCAGGGTTACAATCCTGTCGCTATTCGTACTTTCTGATACCCGCCTAAAAGCCGGAGTTATTAACCAGAACAAACTCCCATTCTTAATCGTCTTTCTAACCCAGGTCTTAAGACCAGGGTTAGTCAATAAGCAAGTTACATGTGCTTTAGCCCTGATACAAATGCTTCAAAAGCCTTCGCAGGTTGTTCTTCCCTCATAAAAGCCTCACCGACCAGGAAGCCCCTGAAACCCGCATTCTTCAAAGTTACAATAGTATCAACGCTGCTGATACCACTTTCAGCAATTGCAGGTTTACCGGTCGGAATTTTATTAATCAATTGAAGGGAGGTATTAATATCCACTTCAAATGTTTTTAAATCCCGGTTATTAACACCCACTATACTTACTTCTTCGCAGATATGACTTAATTCTTCTTCACTATGTATTTCCAGGATCGATTCCAGTCCGATACTTTTTGCATAGGCTGCAAGTTCTTTTACTTCGCCCGGGGATAAACAGGCAGCAATCAATAATATCACATCTGCACCAAAAGCTTTCGCTTCTGCTATCTGCCATTTGTCAATGATGAAATCTTTGCGCAACACGGGAATGTCTGTCACTACTTTGGTTTGAATCAGATCATCCAGGTCGCCGCCAAAAAATTCATCATCGGTCAGTACAGATATCCCTGCCGCTTTTTTATTATATACCGCAACAACAGGTTCCACTTCCAATTCTTTGGTTTTAAACCAACCTTTGCTGGGACTTTTTCTTTTAAACTCTGCAATGATGCCGGTGCTTCCGGGCCGCAATAGACTTTGCAGCAATGAACGGTTACTTATCTGCCAGAAAAAACCTTCCTTTTCAAACCGTTCGATGCTGCTCATTGGCTTAAATTTTTCTACTTCTTTTCTTTTTGCCGCTATTATTGTTTCCAAAATATCCATCTGCATTTTTAAATATCGCCCCGCTGGGGCTCCTGTAATTTTTTCTTCGATATTTCTACCAACTATCGCCCCTACGGTGCCTGCAACACAATCAGTTTAGTTAAACACTCATTTGCTTTCCCACTCTCCAAACTTTCCACCGCTGCATTATATGCTTCATCATAATTCTTATACTTGCCTGTGCAATGCAAAGCCATGGCTGCATTCGCCAGCACTACGGCATTTTGCGCCCATGTACCCTCCCCTTTCAGAATAGTTGTAAAAATCCTTGCTGCTTCCTCTACACTATTGCCGCCATGTATATCCTGTGGTGAAACCATTCTCTTCCCCAATTGCTCTGCTGTCATTATTCTTTCCCCTTCATTCGTTATTACTTTAGTATCACCAGTCAACGATATTTCATCATATCCATCCAGGCTGTGGATAATAGTAAAAGGCTTACCATCCAACTGTAGCAGATAATTATAAATCCTTGCCATCTCCAGATTATACACACCGACCAACTGGTAAGTGGGATTAGCCGGATTAGCCATTGGCCCCAGCATATTAAAGAAAGTCCGCATGGCAAGGTTCTTTCTGATCGGCCCCACCGTTTTTAATGCCGGGTGAAACAGAGGTGCATGCAAAAAACAAATTCCCCCCTCATCAAGTTCTCTTTTCAATTTTTCATTTTCACTTTTGAATTTATATCCCAGTTGCTCCATCACATTTGATGAACCGCTAATGGATGATGCGCCATAGTTGCCATGCTTGGCTACTTTTTGTCCCGTACCTGCCACTATAAAACAAGCCAGTGTTGAAATATTGAATGTGTTCTTTCCATCACCACCCGTACCAACAATATCTATCGTATTATATTCACTCAAATCAGCTTTCACGCATAATTCCAGTAATGCGTCCCGGAAACCCTGCAATTCTTCAATCGTAATGCTCCGCATCAGGTACACCGTCATAAAAGCAGTTACTTCATGTTCGTTGTAAATACCTATGCCGATATTCACCAGTACTTCTTTGGCTGATTCCCTGGTCAGTGTTTTGTGTTCGAATAAATATTGTAAAATTTTTTTCATATTTTTTGTTTAACCGCTAAGTCGCAAGGACGCTAAGGTTCGCTAGGATATCTTTGCGTTACATTGCGTCTTTGCGGTTAACCTTTCAACCAGTTTTTTAAAATATCTTCGCCCATTGGCGTCAGCACACTCTCCGGATGAAACTGCACTCCCTGCACATCATATTTTTTATGTTGCAATGCCATGATATAATTATTCTCATCTCTTGCAGTTACTTCCAGTTCTTCGGGAAAGTTTTCATCACTCACAATCCATGAATGATAACGACCCACTTCAATCCTTTCAGGCAAGCCATGAAATAAAGATCTCCTGACTCCCGACTCCTTACTCCCGACTTGTATTTCTGTAGCTACGCCGTGATAAACCGTCGAAAGATTAATCAACTTTCCACCAAATGCTTGTCCAATTGCCTGGTGCCCCAAACAAACTCCAAGAATTGATTTAGAAAAAGCATACTCTTTTATCAGGGGCAACAACATACCCGCCTCTTCCGGAATGCCCGGACCGGGTGATAAAATAATTTTATCATATTCCTTTACTTTCTCCAATGCAATCTGGTCATTGCGGTACACATCTACTTTCGTATAAGTTATCTTTTCAACCAGGTGCACAAGGTTATAGGTGAATGAATCGTAATTATCGAATACAAGAATTTTCATACTTTTCATATTAACCAGGTATTTGATTGTTTGATGGCTTTATGGTTATCCTGGTCAAAACTATCAAACAATTTAACCATCATAATTTTTCCGCCAATTCAATCGCTTTCTTCAATGCTCCTAATTTATTATTTACTTCCTGCAATTCACTCTCCGGATTACTCGCCGCTACCACCCCAGCACCTGCCTGGTACGTCAATGTATTATTCCGGCTCAAAAATGTTCTGATCATGATGGCATGATTGCAACTGCCATCAAAGCCCATAAAGCCGATGGCACCCCCATAATAACTTCTGGCTGTTGGTTCATACGAATCTATCAGCTCCATTGCTTTAAACTTCGGCGCACCACTTAATGTGCCCGCCGGAAAGGTTTTAGCTACTAATTCGAACGGGTTACTGCCATCTCTCACTTTGCCAGCTACCTCACTTACAAGATGAATGACATGAGAAAAATATTGTGCCTGCCGGTAATGCGTTACTTCCACTTCATCACACACACGGCTCAGATCATTCCTTGCCAGGTCCACCAGCATCACATGCTCTGCATTTTCCTTGGCATCTTTTAATAGTCTTTCAGTCGCCAGTTTATCTGCTTCATCATCCCTGGTTCTTTTATACGTTCCTGCAATAGGATGAAGAACAGCTTTACCCCGGCTGTCCGGCGGACAGGCATGCTGAACAACTATTTGTGCCTCCGGCGATGAGCCCATCAATTTATAATCCCCATAATCAAAGAAAAATAAATAAGGAGACGGATTTACACTCCGCAATGCCCTGTATACATTGAACTCATCACCGGTAAATTTTTGTTGAAATCTGCGGCTTAATACGATCTGGAATACATCGCCCCGGTGACAACTGGCAATTCCTTTCTTCACTATTTCTTTATAATCCTCATCAGACATATTTGAACTTTCCTTTCCCTTTGCACTAAAAGGATAAACAGGCACATCTTTGCTTCTTATTATAGACTCCACAACAGCTACATCACTCCCCACTCCATTAATTTTATTCTCGCAGATAAACAATTCATCTTTAAAATGATTAATAGCAATGACGTACTGGTACAACCTGTAACGCATCAGGGGAATGCTGAGTGGTGAGTCGTGAGTCGTGAGTCGAACAGTGTCAAAGAATTGTACCGCATCATAGGTTGTATACCCGAATAATCCTTGTGCAAACCTTCCCTCCTTTGCTACGCTTTTCTGAATTTCAAATTTTTGCATAAAGTCCCAGAGCAGTTGAGGAACCTCATTGCTGTTTTTCAAAGCGGGCTTCTCCGGCTTCTGTCCCGGCAATTTGAATTCAATATTTTCTTTAGAACTGATCTCAATTCCACCGATCGCATTGATACAGATAAATGAATAACTGTTCTCTGACGAATGATGGTCGGTGCTCTCCAGCAGAATGGTATCCCGGAACCTGTCCCGAAGCCTTAAGTAAATGCCGACGGGTGTAAATACATCCGCCAGCATTCTTTTACAGCTTGTATTGATTTCAATTTTCCGCATACCCCAGTCCCCTAAAGGGGAATTTGAACTTTTATAAATCCTGCCTTACTCCCCTTCAGGTGATGGGGGCAAAAAATAAGCCCCGAACACTGCCGGGGCCTGAATATATTTAAACAAATATAGTTATGACATTACAGACCCCTAAGAGTTGTATGCCACCACCATGTATTGTTAAAATGTTTTTTCAATGCATAACAAATATAGACGCTTTATAAGAATCAGCAAACTATTTCCCATAAACAATTTTCCAAATCCGCCCTTCCTTAGAATCCGAAATATACAAAGCCCCATCGGGGCCCTGTGCCAATCCGCAGGGGCGATACTTTGCCTGTCCCGGTCCGGCAATTGATTCTTTCCCGGCAAAACCATTAGCAAAAATTTCATAATTACCCGAAGGCTTTCCATTTTTAAAAGGAACAAACACCACATTAAAACCCGCCTGTTTCAATGGCGCCCGGTTCCAGCTTCCATGAAAGGCAATAAAAGCGCCGTTCTTATATTTATCCGGGAACATTTTACCGGTATAAAACAACAGGTCATTCGGCGCCCAGTGACCGGGAAATCCCATGATGGGCTGATCTTTATCTGCACAACGCCCCTGCTTCTTTCCATCGCCGCCATATTCAGGACCCAGCAGCTTTTTCTTTTGCAGCTGATCATAATAACAATAGGGCCAGCCAAAATCACTCCCTTTTTTCACTAAAAAAAATTCTTCGGAGGGTAGTTCAGCATTCTCTTCATTATTGTATAAACCCGAAAACAGTTGTGCAAGCTGGTCCCGGCCATGCTGCACTGCATACAATTGTTTTTCCTTTGTGTTCCAGTCAATGCCAACAATATTGCGGATACCCGTTGCAAATCGTGTTCCCTGTGCATAGGACTGATTTAATTTATCAGCTTTGAACTGCCAGATGGCTCCGGCCTTTTCCAATATCGGGCAGGGATCCTTCCACGGGGAAGCCGGAGTTCTGTCCTGTACCTGGCAGGCATTGGAGGGTGCCCCGATGCTGACAAATAAATTACCATCATTGTCTAATGCAATGGATTTGGAGGAATGTTGATTACCGCTTACTAAACCTGTAACAATATTTTCAGGATGATCCGGATCAGCCACTTCATTATTGGCATTTAATTTATAACGAAAAACTGAATTATCAGAAGTGGCATAGAGATAACCATTCCTGATGACGATGCCGGTACCGGTATAATTGCCAAAGCTTTTTACCACTTCATACTTCCCATTATTATTTCTCAATACAAAAATGCCTTTACCCTCCTTCAATTTTTCCAGTTTTACATAAATTTCACCGTTGCTGTTTACCGCTATATGCCGGTTACGGCCAAGCCCTTCCACAACGGTTGTGGCTTTGAAGCCTTCTGGCAGCGTTATGGTGACGTCAGCAGTCGCTAATCTTCCTGAGAAAGCAGATAAAGCAGCGGCCAAAAACATAAAGAAAAAAATCCGCATAGTAAAAGAGTTTTGTTTCGTAAATTTAGTTCTTCCTGCTATGTTAACAACAGGACATTTTTCTGGAAGTATTTTATTTAGGTATTCAATCATCCGGGGTCTTGTCACTCCGGGGAAGGAGGAGTCTCAGAGACTACAACAAACTGTCAGACCGGAGTCTTTGAGATGCTGTCCCTCCTTCGTCGGGACAGGCCAAGCCCCGGCATGACAAAACCCGGATATAATCTTAAAAATATTTACAAAATGGCAACCAAACACTTTTCATTTATTGTTGTACTCATTTTTTTACATCTTTCTGTAACTCTAAATGCCCAGGATGATGGCAGTTACAAAATGCCGCCGAAAGCAATTGCCGATATGCTGCTGGCAAAACCATCACCTACTGTAAGTGTGGATGACAAAGGCGAATGGATGCTGCTTACCGATATCAGCCTTTATCCGTCGGTGGAAGAACTGGCAAGGCCGGAGTTCCGCATTGCCGGTATGCGCATCAATCCCAAAAACTATGCCCCGAGCCGTCAGAATTTCATCAGCAATATCTGGTTGAAAAACATCAGAAGCGGAAAAGAATATAAGATCAACGGATTGCCTTCGTCATTGTTTGCAGGCAGTGTTAACTGGAGTCCCAATAATAAAAAGATCGCCTTTACTCAAACTACAAAAGATAAAGTTGACCTGTATGTTATTGATGTGGCCACACAAAAAGCAATGAAAGTGAATAAGACTGCATTGAATGTGCTGAGAGGAAATTATCAATGGTATGATGACAACACTTTATTATATCTTACAGCAATAAGACCTGCATCTATCGCCCCACCCAAACCGCTGATGCCCAAAGGCCCAACCACCCAGGAGAATTATGGCAAAGCCTCTCCACGACCCACTTTCCAGGATTTGATCAGGAGTCCTTATGATGAACAATTATTTGAATTCTATAACACTGCGCAACTGGTAAAGAATGTAAATGGAGCTGAAACAAAGATCGGGCAGCCTGCTATTTATGGCAGCATCAATATTTCTCCGGATAAAAAATACATGCTTGTCCGGACACTGAAGAAACCTTTTTCTTACGTAGTGCCGGCGCAGGGTTTTCCTTCCCATATTGTTATTACCGATATGAATGGGAAAGCGGTAAAACAACTCGCCGATCTTCCTTCTGCTGAAACAGCTCCGGGTGGTAATGACAATGTCCAGTTGGTTCCCCGCGGCTTCGACTGGCGTGATGATGAAGCGGCTACTGTTATATGGTGTATGCCTTTGGACAGCGGCTTCATAAAAAAGAATGTGGACTATCATGACGCTGTTTATTCGCTGGCTGCTCCTTTCAACAATGAACCTCTGGAACTTTTTAAAACAAAAATGAGATACCGCGGAGTTACCTGGGGCAATACAACGCTGGCATTGGTGAATGAAGGTTTACAGGGAAAACAAACAACACAAACTAATCGCTACAATCCATCCACCGGTGAAACAGAAAAGCTGATGGAAAGAAATACCACCGATGCATATTCAAATCCCGGGTTCCCCGTTACTGAAAAAAATCAATGGGGCCAGGAGGTGATCAGGCTGATTGATAATGGCAGTAAAATATTAATGAATAATCCCACCGGCAGTTCTCCCAAAGGCGACCTTCCATTTCTTGCCAGCTTTGATCTTATTACAAAAAAATCAGACATCATCTGGCGAAGCAAGGAAGGAAGTTTTGAATATGTGGTAAAAGTGATGGACGCAGATAAATTAGAATTGCTCACAAGAAAAGAAACTGAGAAAGAAGTTCCCAATTACTTTCTTAAGAACCTAAAATTAAAATTAGCCGACAGGCAAATAACTGATTTCACTGATCCCTACCCGCAATTAGATAATGTAAGCAAGCAAAAAATAAAATACAAAAGAGCTGACGGCGTTGATCTTACCGGCGACCTTTATTTGCCCAAAGGTTATAATGCAAACCGGGATGGTAAGCTGCCGGTATTTATCTGGGCTTACCCGGCTGAGTTTAATTCTGCTGCTGATGCAGCGCAGGTTCGGGGAAGTGAACACCGCTTTACATTGCTCAACTGGGGCTCTGCGGTATATTATGTTACACAGGGATATGCGGTGCTGAACAATGCCGAGATGCCAATCGTATCTACCAGTAAGGAGAAGAAGCCCAATGATGATTTTATTCAACAGCTTACCATGAATGCCGAAGCCGCTATTCATGTATTGGATTCAATGGGGGTGGGTGACAGGAACCGTGTAGCTGTTGGCGGGCATAGTTACGGTGCTTTTATGACAGCGAATCTTTTAGCACATACCAAACTTTTTAAAGCCGGTATTGCCCGGAGCGGAGCTTATAACCGTTCCTTAACTCCCTTTGGTTTCCAGAATGAGGATCGCACGTACTGGCAGGCGCTGCAATTATACAGTGACATGAGCCCTTTTAATTATGCTGATAAAATAAAAACACCTATCCTTCTGGTGCATGGAGAAATGGACAACAACACCGGCACATTTCCCATACAAAGCGAAAGAATGTTCAATGCAATAAAAGGACATGGCGGCACAGTAAAATACCTAAGCCTGCCTTACGAAAGCCATGGATACCAGGGCCGGGAAAATATTCTGCACATGCTGAACGAACAATTTACATGGTTGGAGAAATATGTAAAGAATGCAGAGAAGAAAGAAGAGAAGAAGGCGTTTTGAACCGCCTAAATATGCCGGCAATTTGAAGAAACCCGGTTGTAATTGCGAAACTCCCGGGGGCGGTTAAAAATTTTGCATAAACTGGATCAAATGCATGAAATCCAAGCCAACAATATTTGAAGTTTAAAAAAATACAAGGTTCGCATATTCGCAAATACACAAGTTGGCACCAATTTTATGAAGACAAGAATAGAGACAATATTGACAACTTTAATTCTGACTGTAACGACAGTATGCGGACAGACTTATGAACCTTTAGATTTGGCAAAAAAGATATTTGGCAAAGACAGTTTACCAAACATTGATAATTACATCATAGGAGAATATAAAGGAAGACCTAATGGACAAGATTTACAAAAAGGCTCAACAACAAAGTTCACTTTTCTTGGACAGACAGAGAAAACAGCGGTTGTAGGAATGACAATTTTGGACTCATTAGGCAAAGGACTTGACACTTACTTGCATTTTGAGAAGGACACCGTTTGGAAAATGAGTGCATTCAGATCATTAGCTATGACTGGCATAATTGAACAAGTAAAAAATGAACTTGAAAAATTGACACCGCAACAAGTGGACGATATTATTGACGAGTCTAAAAAGAAGAAAAAGGACGATTTTTCAATGTTTACATCAAGAGAAGATTATAACTTTCAATTAGGAAACGTAAAACTGACACTTGAATTAGACGATAATATCGCCAAACACTTTCTGACAAATCAAGCAGAATTTGAAAGACTTAAAAATCTTGCATTAACGCAACTTGAAAAAGAAAAAGCGGATGAAGAAAGGAGTATAAAACTTATTGAAAATTTAATAGCGGACTATCAAAAACTATTCATTGCTTCTGTTTCGACAGGTGGTTATGAATTAGGCAACTGTATCAACTTTTTAATTGGTGGTATGGTTGACAATTCAGTGGGATATATATATGTGAAAGAAAAAAAGGACTTGCCTGAAATGAATTCCGATAGAGTAATAATGATACGAGAAATTGGAAACGGATGGTATATTTATAAAACGACATAGCAACGACAGAAAGAAAAACTGGTACTAACATCGGTTTGGCAATATGGCAGCTGACGTGCTTCTATGAAACATTTGTGCTAAAACAAACATTAGGAATTCTAATGAACTTTAGTACTAAAAATCCGCCACAAAGCCAAGCCGAAAACCGTCATACTGCCATATTATAACCGACAGCCCTTTAAAGTTAAAACCAAATCTATCGATATGAAACAGTTGACCATTCTTCTATTATTAGTAGCTATAATCAGTTGCAATCAGACTGTAGAAAAAAAACTTCGGCGTCTTCTGTGAATGTTGACTCACTGATTCACAATGGGCATACCGCTATAGCCAATAATTGGGTAAGTGGTGCTGTTAAAGTTCTCGGCAATATTAAAACCTCCACCATAATTAAAGACAGTGACGGACACATTGCATATGATGGAGGAACATATACTCTTGACCTAACGCCGCCTGGCGGACCTGTTTTTACCGAAAAAGGTAACTACAACCTGCTGTGGACAAAACAACAAACCGGGGAATGGAAATTGACCCTGGTTCATATAGAAAATATAACCAGAATGCCCGGCATTAAGTAAGCATGACGGTTCACAAACCGGGTCATGAGGCCTATGAAACGCAAAATGCCCGTTTTCGCGGATGTTAAATTCTTTTTTATTATCCCGCGGGCTGATTCATTTTTTAAGCAACTTTCATTTAAATTCGCAGATAGCTTTTTTTATCTTAAAAATAAAGACCTGATATGCGGATCACCCCCCTGGTTGCCGGTGCTGTTCTTCTTTCATCCCTTGCCATTCAGCCGGCAACTGTTCCTTTATATGAAATAAATAATGTACACCTGCCCGATGCCCTGAACAAGCAGGTCTGCATTTCAGGAGCAAAATATCTTGACGGCAAACTTTATTTTGCTTCGGAACGCTGCCCGTTGATCCTTGTCATGGACCCTGAAAATAGCAATACAATAAACAGTATCCCTTTAATGGTTCCAAAGGAATTTGAAATGGAAGGGATGACCTCTTATAAAAATAAATTGTACCTGGTATCGGAAAATGCAGTGGCTATTTATGAAGCCGATATTAACAACGGTTCCGTTAAAGTAATTGAGACTTCCATTCCGCTTCCCCCAAAATCAAAAGATGGCGACGGCATGGAAGGAATTGCCGCCAATGGAACAGACAATAAATTTTACCTGCTGAGGGAAAGAAACGAGGATATGACAAGATCGCAGATCTATACGTTCAGTATTGAACCCGGCAGCGAGGACAACAGTTTTTCCCTGAAATATGAATCCATGATCGAACTGTCACTGAAAACTCCGCAGTGGCGATATTCTGACATCTGCTATGATAAAGAGAATGACCGCCTGCTATGCCTGAAATCATTTTCCAAAGGAAAATTGAGGCAGCAATACCTGGAATCAGTTGATATTGATAAAAAAGGAAACCTGCAGGCAGAAACATTGAAGAATGTGCCGGTGGAAAAATTTTCCGATATCTCCAATCAATATAAAGACCAGGGATACAGTATGAACCTGGAAGGAATTACCGTTGATAAAGACGGAAATATTTATATTGTAAGCGATAATACTTCAGGAAAGGCCCAATGCGATCTGCCGGCCAAAGAGAAAACAATACTGCTGCAACTCAAAAAGAAATAAGGATATCGGTAGCAGGTTTCCCCGACAGCTTTTATTCAAAAAATTAAACAGCAGGGTAAATCTTTTTCAAAAAAAAAATTACGAAACCAAAAGGTTGTATATATTTGTGCAACCAAAAGGTTTCCTTTAATCCATGAGAAGAGATGTTTTTCAGGCTATCGCCGACCCGACAAGAAGAGAGATCATCAGCATGATCGCTCAAAAACCCCTTAATGTAAACACTGTGGCCGGGAACTTTGAGGTAAGCCGAACCGCTATTTATAAACATGTGAAAATTCTGACGGAATGTGGCCTGATCACCATTAAACAGCATGGCCGGGAAAGGTACTACGAAGCAAAACTCCGGAAACTGAATGAAGTTTCGGACTGGATAGAGCAATACCGGAAATTCTGGAATGACAAATTGGATTCATTGGAAGAATACCTGAATAAGTTACAGCCTGAAAATAAAAAAAATGTCAAATCAAAACTAACTATAAAAAAGTAAAAATGAAAACCGGACCATTTGTAATAGAACGAACATTCAATGCACCCCTTGAAAAAATATGGGAAGCTATCACTGACAAAGCCCAGATGAAGCAATGGTATTTCGACCTCCCGGAGTTTAGACCTGAAGTGGGATTTGAGTTCCGGTTTACCGGTGAGGGCCACAATGGAGAAAAATATTTACACCTTTGCAAGATCACAGATTTAATAGTGAATAAAAAACTCAGATATAGCTGGAAGTATGATAATTTAGAAGGAATGTCTTATGTAACTTTTGAATTGTTTGAAGAAGGAAGTAATACAAGATTGAAACTTACTCATGAAGGATTAGAAACATTCCCGGCAAACAACCCCGATTTTGCAAAAGAAAGCTTTATGGAAGGATGGACACATATCATTGGTAAGTCATTGAAAGAATTTATAGAAAAATAAGCAAATAATAAACCTGCACAGGAAATGAAAAATAAGATACTGAGTCATCACTCTTTACAGGCAGACCTGGGCATCCTCCTGCTCCGGTTAGTATTCGGCGGCCTGTTCATTTATATTGGTTTTGGAAAGATCGAACATTACCAGCAGTACATGCCGATGTTCAAAGATTATACCGGCCTGGGTGTCAGGACATCTTATAACCTGGTCATCTTTGCCGAGTTCTTTTGCGGTATCCTGGTAACAATTGGTTTATTGACAAGGCTTGCCGTGATCCCTATTTTTATTACTATGATCGTCGTGATTTTTATTGCCCTTAAAGACATGGGATTTAATGACAAACAACTGCCATTCCTCTATTTAATTTTGTCATTGGTCATTTTTGTATTGGGAAGCGGAAAATATTCAGCAGATGCCTTGTTGTTCAAAAAAAGGAATGCAATTTCCTAAAGCATCTCCTTCTTTATCAACTCTTTCATCCCCTCCAGTTCTTGGGGATGAAACCAGTTGATTGATTTATCTTTCTTAAACCAGGTCAGTTGCCGTTTTGCATATTGTCGGGTATGCGTTTTAATTTGTTCAACGGCTTTATCAAGATTTAATATATCAGTTTGTACACTGAAAATATTGTCGCTGATTTGTTTTAATCGCTTTTCCGGAATCAGGCATTGAAAAATTTCAGCATAACCTACTGTCTGTAGTGCGTTCAGTTTTTTAAAAGCAGCTAATCCCTTTACCTCATACAGCAATCCGGCCTCCATCATCTTGTCTACCCTTGTATTGATATTTCTGTGCAGTTCTTCCTTCGGTAATTCCAGCCCGATCTTAATACCTGTAAAATCTCTTTTTGTTTTCTTTCCTTTGCGGAAGGAAAGAATGGATTGCCCGGTGGCCTCCATCACTTCCAGTGCCCGCATCATACGTTGCGGATTTTGCATTTCACCTGCTTCATAAAACCCGGGGTCTTTTTTCTTTATTTCATTTTGCAGCCATTCCAGCCCTTTGCTTTTATAGTTGATGATTATATTTTCCCTGGTGGCCCGGTCAATTTCAGAAATAGTATCCAATCCCTCCATAAAAGCCTTGATATACAAACCTGTTCCACCAACCATTACTACCACATCATGCTGCTGAAATAAATCCTTTGTTTTCTGTAATGAGTAACTTTCAAAAATGGCAGCGTTCACTTCTTCATGAATGGAGTGGGAAGCGATGAAATGATGTTTCACCTGCCTTAGTTCCTCTTCCGATGGTCTTACCACAGCAATATTGAGTTCTTTAAAACATTGGCGGCTGTCAGCTGAGATAATTTCTGTTTGAAAATGTTTGGCCAGTTTGATTGCAACAGCCGTTTTACCAACTGCAGTGGGGCCGCAAATAATGATAACTGTCTTTTGTTTGGGGTTCTTCAAAAAATCTTCAGTTTGAATATTCAACAGAAGTGGTCCGCCGACTCCGGCATCGCCGTTGGCAAACTTATGGCGGCCAACGGACTAAAGACTAACGACTAATGACTCCCTTAAACTTCTTCTTCACCCCCTTCGGCAGCCATTTCATCATCGGGTACGCTAAGATCCTCCCCCTCTTCATCTTTTTCACCAAAGCCATCCCCCACCGCCACTTGTGTGAGATCATACTTCTCCTCAATATCTGCAAATTTTTCACCAAGCAATCCTTTGGTTCCATACTGGCTGGGACCAATACCTTCGGTCCTTATCATGGAGGGGTAACTGATCTTCGGATTTTCTTCCCTGGAAACATTTATTAACTCCAGCAAAAAATTCCAGTTCTTATTAAAATCGTACAGGTAAGTAAATCGTTGGTTGGGGTTCCTGATCTCAGATCCAATGGTTGTTTCACTCATGATCAATGGCGGCGCTTTATATTCCTGGTCATATTTCTCAATGGAAATTTCCCGGCCCCGCTGCCAATGGTCATTGCTGCGGAAAAAGGTCGCCTGGTGCCTGTTGTCAAATTCGTACGACTTTAATATCGCTTCATGCAGATCAAAAAAAGATTGTGTATGCCGGATGACTACATCACGGTACACCGTTTCATCCTCTTCCAGATAAACCCTGAATTTCAGAATAGCCATACTGCAAATTTAGGATTTTTGATTTTAGATTTAAGATTTAACAACCTTTAATCCGAGTTCTTTCCCTTTTTCCAGCATGAAATTATGAGCGGCTTCGTAAGTATTAGGTATCAATCCGTCCAGCATCGCATCTTTCAGCGCATCTTTTATCACTCCCACCTGCTTCGAAGGTGGTAATCCGAATGTTTCCATTATAATTTCCCCCGTAATGGGTGGCTGCCAGTTGCGGATATGATCTTTTTCCTCCACTTCTTTACACCTTTCCCTTACCAGTTGAAAATTCTCCAGGTAACGTTTCACTTTTGTTTTATTCTTTGAGGTAATATCGGCTTCGCAAAGCATCATCAGTGAATCAATGTCTTCACCGGCGTCAAAAAGCAGCCGGCGAATAGCTGAGTCTGTTATGTTTTCTTTGGTAAGGCTGATGGGACGAAGATGCAGCTCAACCAATTTTCTCACCAAACGCATCTTTTCGTTTTGCGGCAGTTTTAATTTGCCAAATATCTTCGGTACCATCCTTCCTCCTACTGCTTCATGCCCATGAAAGGTCCAGCCATGGCCATCTTCAAATTTTTTGGTGGCCGGTTTGGCAATGTCATGCAATACAGCTGCCCATCGCAACCAGAGGTCACCTGTATTTGCAGATAAATTATCAAGCACCTGCAGGGTGTGGTAAAAATTATCTTTATGTCCAAGTCCGTCTTTATATTCTGCACCGGCCAGTTCTGTCATTGGCGGGAAAATGATTTGCAGTAACCCGCTTTTGAAAAGCAAATCAAACCCAACAGAAGGCTTTGGGGAAACAATAATTTTATTCAGCTCATCCGTAATTCTTTCCTGGGAAATAATTTTTATGCGTTCAGCCGAATCTTTTATTCCCTGCCATGTCTGTTCTTCAATGATAAAACCCAATTCTGTGGCAAACCGGATGCCTCTCATCATCCGCAGCGGGTCATCACTGAACGTCAGAACAGGATCCAGGGGTGTCCGGATGATCTTGTCATCCAGGTCTTTCACGCCGTTGAACGGGTCAACGAGTTGGCCAAAATTCTCCTTGTTCAGGCTTATGGCCAATGCATTGATGGTAAAATCACGGCGGTTCTGGTCATCCTCCACCGTTCCGGGGGCTATTTCCGGTTTGCGGGAGTCGGAGCGGTAACTTTCTTTGCGGGCGCCCACAAATTCTAAATCAAATCCATCGCCGGTTATGAAATGTGCTGTTCCGAAATTTTTAAAAAAATTTACAGGGGGAACCGGATCAAAATGTTTCGCAACCATTTTTGCCAGTTCGATTCCATCCCCGATGCAAACGATATCTAAGTCTTTGGTCGGTCTTGCAAGGATCTTATCTCTTACAAAACCGCCGATCAGGTACGTTTTCATTCCTGATGCTTCAGCAGCGCTGGCAATCTTTTTTAATAGATGCAATTCCTGTTTGGTGCAGTTTATTTTCATTTCCGGGACAAAGTTAGGAGTTCGCAGTCGTGAGTCAAGAGTCAGTACGGAGTACTTCAACAACTCCCTTATTCCATTTAATAAGAGAAGAGGGTTCAGTAATATTATTATCATCCTGACGGTAACTGACGATGTAATCAACTCTTCTTTTAATATCATCGTCAATTGCAGCGAAATTTTTTGCAAATGGTTGCCCCGAAATATTGGCAGAAGTAGAAACAACCGGCTTCCGGAATCTTTTGATAAGTTGCCGGCAAAATGTTTCGTGGCAGATACGGATGGCAATACTCCCGTCTTTACCAACCAGGTTGTCAGCGAAGCCGATAGCGCCTTCATAAATTACTGTTGTTGGCTTCTTTGTTTGTTGCAAATAATCAAACACCCGGAGATCGGGCGCTGCCACATGGTTCAATACATCTTTTTCAGCAGCTACCAAAACGATCATCGCTTTTTCGTCGGAACGTTTCTTCAATTTATAAACTTTTTCTACCGCTTCTGCATTCGTGGCATCACAACCAATGCCCCAAATGGTATCTGTCGGATATAAAATAAGACCGCCGGTTCTCAATGCCTGCAAGCATTGCTCAATATCTTTTTCAAAATTCATATACTTCAGGGCTAAAGCCCGGGCATTTAATTATTCATCTACTCCGCACTAAAGTGTGGAGTTATTAAAATCTACCATACTGATTTATACACATTCATGACTGATTCAGCGCTTTTTTGCGGGGTAAACCGCTGTGCATGCTGCCAGCCTTTTTCAACCATTGCAGCTGCAAATTGTTTATCCGCATAGATCTTTTTCATGGCCGCAGCAATTTCTTCAGCACGGGCAGGATTAACATAATAAGCTCCATCTCCCCCGGCTTCCGGCAAACAGGAAACATTAGAAGTTATTACCGGCAATTTACTCCACAAAGCCTCCAGCACCGGAATGCCGAAGCCTTCAAAGATGGAAGGATAGATCATGGCAATAGCTGACTGGTAAATAGCCGGAAAATCAGCTGATGCATTTTTAAATCGCTCCAGCTGCAGGGAGCGTTTTACTAACCCGGATTCATCTTCTTCACTAACAAAATCTTTGTTATCCTGCCTGAATATCTCTTCTTCATACTCTAATAATTTAAAGCGATACTTGAATGATTGGAGGGGTTCCTTCTCTGAGAGAAAAATGATTTTATCCGTCAAACCATTTTGCCTGATATAGTCTTTGACCTTCTCTTTATAACTGCTCCCATCTCCGATCACTACCAATGGTATATTCAATTCATTGCGCAGCAGGAAAACAGCTTTGCAAATATTCAGCAGGTTTTTTCTTTCAATGATTGAGCCGACATACAAAAAGAATTCGTCGGGCAGATTATAACCCTCTTTCACTCTCCATTTTTCTTCCCCGCTTACCCGTTCTGCAAAATCCGGGTTGCAGCTTTGATAACAAACCCTGATCTTTTCTTCCGGTATTTTATAGAACTCCATGATGTCTTTTTTGGTTTGCTCACTGATCGCAATCACTTTGTCCGCATGGGTACAGGCATACCGGAATTTTTTACGATAAATCTTTACATCAACAAAACTGTACTGCTCCGGGTACCTTTCATGAATGAGATCATGAATGGTAACAACTGACTTAATGCCCGTCTTTTGAATACCAATGGGGATTTCATGACTCAGCCCATGATAAAGGTCAATCTTCAACCGGCGTAAATCTTTTTTCACCCAGCTGCTCCGCCAGGCAGATGTGAACAGCCTGTGAAAAAAAGAAGTTGGTTCTATCTCATGCAGGTTTTCAGCATTCAATTGATAAAGAGGATAGGGATTCGGGTTGAATAGATAATATTGATGCCCGGGGTAATAGTCAGAAAGTGAGATCAGCAGGTTGCGGCTGTAATGCCCCAGCCCCGTACTATTATGAAAAGCCCTTTTGGCGTCAAACCCGATATTCATGAAACAAAAATAGTCATACAGGTCAAATAAGTCATATAAGTCAAATATGACCAGTTTGACTTATTTGACACTTATGACTTATAGACTATTTTCGCAGCAAATTTCTATCAATGAAAGAACTGATTTTAGAAGCATGGGCCAACCGGGAATTGCTGAAAGAAACAAAATACAGTGATGCGGTACGGGCTGTTATTGAAGAAATAGATAAAGGAAGATTGCGGTCCGCCTCTCCCACGGATACCGGCTGGGCCGTAAATGAATGGGTGAAACAAGCCATCCTTTTATATTTTGGCATACAGCAAATGCAGACCTGGGATCTGAATCCATTTGAATTTTATGACCGGATGCTGCTGAAGAAAAATTTTGCTTCGCTGGGTGTTCGCAGCCTGCCGGGTTCCGTAGCGAGGTATGGCGCTTATATAGGGAAGAATGTGGTATTGATGCCTTCCTTTGTAAACATTGGCGCTTATGTGGACGAAGGGACGATGGTGGATACCTGGGCCACCGTGGGAAGCTGTGCACAAATTGGAAAAAATGTTCATTTAAGTGGCGGTGTTGGTATCGGCGGTGTGCTGGAACCATTACAGGCTTCTCCGGTTATTATTGAAGATGGTTGTTTTATCGGCAGCCGCTGTATTGTGGTAGAAGGTGTAATTGTAGAAAAAGAAGCAGTGCTCGGAGCCAATGTAGTTTTAACACAGTCAACAAAGATCATTGACGTCAGCCGAGCTGAACCAAAAGAAATGAAAGGCCGGGTGCCCGCGAGAAGTGTGGTGATTCCGGGCTCCTATACCAAAAAATTTCCCGCCGGTGAATATGGAGTGGGCTGTGCATTGATCATCGGGGAACGAAAACCAAGCACCGATCTGAAAACCAGTTTGAATGATGCGTTGCGGGATTTTAATGTAAGTGTGTAAAAGTGAATGGTGAATAGCCAATGGTGAATAATAAAAAGCCCCCCGATAGTAACCGGGGGACTTTTCTATCATTTTTGAAATCATCCTTATTCTTTCACAATCTTCAGGATACTTTCCTTTCCACCATTTATAACTCTTATCATATATAAACCCGAAGGAAGTTTTGAAACATCAAGCTGTGTAAGCGGCTGACCGCTGTTTTGCTGCATCAGCATCCTCCCATACATATCAAACACCCGGATGGCTGCGCTTCCCTGCAAATCATTGATCCTGATGGTTACTTTATCAGCAACAGGATTAGGGAACGCAGTTACATTTCCTGCTGTAATCAATCCTTCTTCCCTGCTGGCAGTACCCAACTGTACTTTCAGCGTATAGCAACTGGTAGCATTAAAGGCGCCATTCCATCCAACTACCCTGGCGTAGTAGGTGTTGGCAGTAGCGGTGTAGTTGATGGTCTCATTGGCAGTACCGCCATTGGATGAACTGGCCACATTGCTATTGTTCCTGTACAAACGAAGATCATAATCAGCGGGAAGGCCAGTCAGTGTGACTGTGATAGTGCCTCCTGTAGTGATCACAAACTTGTAATAGTCCACATCGCCAGTTGGATTTATTAGTCCTTTGATATCTGTATTAAACGGAATCGTGGCAGCACCATTTCTTGATCCGTTTGTTGAAACATCATAAGTACCGGGGCAGGTTGATACTGCTGAAGTGGTAAACTGAGCCTGGCTGTAAGCACTGGCGCCTGAAGCACAATTTGCTCTTACTCTCCAATCATACAGCGTTGACGCAGTAAGACCACTTAGATTAACTGATGTGGAAGTTGTGGCACTTGCTGCATTGATCCATGTGCCGGATGAAGCGGCTTTATAATCCACAGTATAGTTATTCGCACCACTTACAGCAGCCCAGCTTACTGAAGCTGATGATGAAGTAATGGCAGATGATGTTAAACCTGTTGGTGCATTGCATGGCGCTGTGGTTGAAAACTGAGCCTGCACATAATTCCCACTGCCTCCGCTGCAGGTAGCCCTTACTCTCCAGTCGTATAATGTTCCCTGTGTAAGTGAAGCAAGGTTTACCGACAAAGATGCAGTTGCAGTTGCTGCATTGATCCAGGTACCGGATGAAGCGGCTTTATAATCCACATCATAAGACAGGGCGCTGGCAACAGCATTCCAGCTTACAGTAGCCGAAGTATTGGTTATTGAAGATGAACTGAGACCTGTGGGGTCGCCGCAGGCTGCAGCTCCGCTGATAGTAAAATTGCTGTTGGAAATATCAAAGAAAATATTTCCTACTGCTTCAATTTTAACACGGGCAGTTGATGAAGGCGTATTTGGAATTGTCACTACTTCTGTGCCATCGTTGGCTGTGCTGGCAACCAATGTGCTGAAGGTATTACCACCGTCGGTTGAAATAGAAATTTTTACATTAGCGCAACTAACAGGTACTGCCGTTGTACTTGCAACAGACCAGGTAATAGTTTGTGATGAATTTCCGGCCCATGATACAGCCGTGTTGGGTGCAGTAACAGCAAATGGTCCTGAAGCAGCGCTGACTGTAACTACCATATTTGCAAACTGTGTTTGGCCAACGGAAACCGGGGCGCTGGAACTGTAAGGAGCATTATCCCTGACTGTTAACCTGAAGTTTAATGTTCTTGCAACTGAACTTAATGCTTCCGTGTTGGCACCCGCATCACCACCGGGTAAAGGACCGCTTATAAGGGCACCTGCCAGAATGGTTGATAATTTTGGAAAATACCTTGTTGGAGATGTTGTTGGGCTGAATGATATCCAGTTAGGGCCGGTTGCTTTGGTTGCACTCGCCACACTGTTTGCTCCTGTTTGTGATGAAGATGCATTATCATTTTGCTCCCAGCAATAAGTCAGTACATCGCCGGCGTTGGCGTCAGTAGCCGAACCGGTTAGTGCAAATGGAGTGCTTTTTGGAATAGTATAATTAGTTAGCGTTCCAACAACGGGTGTTGCATTTGCAATAATTGTAGTTACGGGGCAGGTCTTTGTTCCCAGGTTAGCCTGTATCTGGGCGATAGAAGCCTGGTGAAATATATCAATTGAATGTGGTGCCACATCCTGGCTGGTGATACCGGCATAACCCATGATGGTGATACCGGAGCCAACTTCTTTATTCACACCCGTGCCTTCATTGCTCATGGAGAAAGTATGATTTGCTCCCAATTGGTGGCCTACTTCATGTGCCACATAATCTATATCGAAATTATCTCCCTGGGGAATTCCATCATTCGGTGAAGTGATGCCACTTCCTTTAGAACCATTCACACAAACGCAACCGATACAACCGGCGTTTCCACCACCGCCGGAAGCGCCAAACATATGACCGATATCATAATTGGCTTCACCGATAACGGAGGTTAACGTTGACTGTAATTGTGCATTCCAGTTTGACAATGTTGTATAAGGATCTGTTGCCGGGTTATAATAAATGACACTGGTTGTATTGGCAATAAGATTCAGGTGCAAGGCCAGGTCTTTTTCATAAACCCCGTTACAACGGGTAAGCGTTGCATTAAAAGCAGCTAAAACCAATGCCACCTGGGCAGAGCTGGTTGCCCCAAACCAGTTGGAATACTCACCATTACAGGATTGAGCCAAACGCATGGTCTTTAAGTCCCCTCCTGACCTTTCAGTAATGTTCGTATTCGCAACCTGGGCATTTATATCAGTAAACATTTTTGTATCCATAGTAGAACATGTCCATGGCAAACTGCCTTTTTCTCTATGAGATCTGAATACTGCATAAACAGTATGGTCCAGGGAATATGCTTCAATGAATTCATTTTCTTTCTCCGTCCTGAAAACCATTGTTTGAATGCCTTGCGGAGAAATACTCAATTTTAAGGTGGCAGAATGGTCCGTAATGCCTTTGCCGGAAAAAGCCCTGATCCCGGGGAATTGAGCCTGCAGGTCCTGTTCAAAATTGGAAGCTTCGACCACTTCAAATTGTTCGATCCGGCCATCAGCATTTGGTAAGGAAATAACCGTTGAATGCCTGGAACTATGACCCCCGGTAACAGAGAATAATTGCTGCCTTAATGGGTCAATGTTCAGATCAAATAATTTGAATTCTTTAGGAAAGGATAGTCTTGCTACAGCTTTGTCAGTAGTGATACTGCCTGCATCCGTGCGTGAAGACCAATAATTTTCCTGTGCAGTCACTGTATATATCAATGTAAATGACAGCACGAACAGTACTAGTTTTCTCATAAATTGTTTTGATTTAACGTGGTAAAAAATTTGGGCAGCCGAATATAAATGAATATTTGAATCAACCTGCCGTATTATTACGGAGTAAATTTTGTTGTGAACATTTTTTACCGGATGTTGACAAAAAATATTCAGGTATTTGCCGCAATCTGCTGTTATCTGCGGATTGTGCAGAGGTTTATGCCGATTTTCGGGTGTCGTCCTGCTGTCATATATTTGCCGTCCGGAAAAAGTTTGAAAGAAGATGGTCAAATAAGTCATACTGGTCATATCCAATAAGCGACCTGTCTGATCTGACCTTTTTGATCCATTTAACTTTTTGCTCTTATTAGCCCGGGTGGCGAAATTGGTAGACGCACTGTCTTCAGGTGGCAGCATCCGAAAGGTTGTGCTGGTTCGAATCCAGTCCCGGGCACGTTATAGGCCTTGTAACTCATAAGTTATGAGGCTTTTTCCTTTTAGGTCGTGTCAGATACTCCCGCTTTTCAGCACTTACTACCACTATTATTGACACAAAATTGACACACCAAATGACACACAGTTTCCAACGTTCATCACTGGCCGAAATGTCAGTGCGGGTATTGATCCTGCCACTTTTCAAAAAAGTTTTTTCTTCTCAGTTCTTCACTCTTTTTGGTTTATGCCATTTTCAATGTCTGCCAATCTCTAACAAGTTGGCACAAGTTGTTAGCATGGCATATCCATTGCATCATTATTTATTCATCATTAAAACTGTTACCTTATGAACATCATTAAAAGAAAAAATCAAAAAGGAAACAAGATCATTTTTTATTATGACTACGGACGTGGCCCCGGGCAACGACCTTCAACAGGTGTTTTTATCTATACCAATCCTAAAAATCAGGTTGAAAAAAATCATAACAAACAAGCTCTTCTGCTTATGGAAACAAAAAAGAGTCAGCTTACCATTGAGCAGCAGGCTGTCGGCAGTGCTTATATTCCTTCTCATAAATTCAAGGCCAATTTTCTTGAATACTTTGAAGAGTATGTAAACCTGAACAGGCGCAAAGGAAACCGCCACTTGGCAAACAGCCTGAAACAATTCAAGTTGTTTGTAAAAAAGGAATTTATTTCACCGGTAGACATCACTGAAAACTTCTGCAAGCGTTTCCGGCAATTCCTGCTTGATAAGTTTACCGGGGAAACTCCCGGCGGTTACTATGCAAGGTTTAAATGGGTCATTAACGCTGCCGAAAGTGATGGATACTTTCAGAAAAACCCAACTGCCAATGTCTTTGCAAAATCAAATCCGTCAGCCAGGCTAAAAGAAAATCTTGAAGTCGATGAATATTTAAAACTGCTTCAAACTCCCTGTTTAAATGAAGAAGTTAAATCGGCTTTCATTTTTTGCTGCTATACTGGTCTGCGTTGGGTGGATGTAAAAAAACTACAGTGCAGTGATATTCGTGGAAATGTTCTTACCACAAGAATCATACAAGCCAAGACTGGTTTCCCAGTAACTCTGACATTGCACCCTATCGCAAATGATATTTTGGAAAAGCAAAAAATGAAAGGCCATGTAGTAAGCAACCCAAACAAATCATTATTCAGGTTACCGACTGCAAACGGTGCAAATGAAGTGTTGCAGCAATGGATGAAGTCGGCAGGTATTGAAAAGCATATCACCTGGTCTTGTGCCCGGTTAAGTTTTTCTATACTTCTGCAGGACAGGAATGTGGATGATGCAACTGTAGCTTACCTGATGGGACACCGGACAACTGAGCAGGTCAGAAAAACATATAAAAGGCACCGGCCAAAAGACCAGATTGAAACAATCAACAACCTGCCAACTCCCGACCATATTCCTTTCTTCCTGACTGTAGCCAGTTAAAAACAAAAAGCCGTCTGATAATTTTTGGGCGGCTTTTTCCTTTTCCAATTTGTCAAAGATCGTTTGGCATTCCCGGCATGCTTTCAGTCTGCCGGTTTGTTTGATTGGGAAGCCGTATTTCACACTTTCATTTTCTTTACGGCTTCCATCAGTGGTGATGTTTTTCCTGCCAGCATGCTGTCAATCTGCTCTCTTTTGTAATAGCCATTGGGGCTTTTACAGATGCCAAACTCTTCACACTTTTTGGCGAATTGTGTCCTGCCAAGGTTGCAGTAAATGAGGGCTTCCTCGGGCTTTAAATAGGGTTTAAAACAGAGGGCTACGGCTCTCATAATTAGTAATTCTTCGTGCTTTATCATACAAATATTTTTAAAAAAATGACATATACATTGGGTCTAAAAGACAGGGCAAAGGACAAAAAACAGGACACAGAAAATAACCAGAAAAAATAGCGTTGCAAGATTGCATTTCACTAAGTGAAATGCATCTTGACGAGGGCGTTGCCCCCGTGCCCCCGAAGAGATTCGATGCAGTCAAAATGGAATGCAAAAGCTTATTCCATTTCTTCTGTTGGTTCACAAGTATCATCTGTATCAACTGCATTTTCCTCATCGTCTGTTTCTTTGTTTTCATCTTCTTTATTGTTTAATTCTTCATCAGCGGAGGCCATGCTGTGATTTTCGTTGGTATCTCCTCCGTCAATTTCTCTGCCCTCATTGCCATTCCTGATTTCCGAAAGTTCATCCATTGATTTTTGTTGGTTCTTTTCAATGATTTCAGGGTTGCTTTTATTAAAGGTTGGTTCTGTGATAGTTCTTTTTAAATCTTTACTGCGACCTGCCCGGAGGCTTTTAAGTTCATTCAGGGTTTTATTCTCGGCTGTTTTTAGACGGTCTAATGCCTGGAGTCTTGCTTTATCAAAACCAAGATTTGTAAGCCGATACTTCGTTTTTCCTTCAAATCGCACTCCCTGTAAAGCCCCATTACGGAAGTATGGCTGATGACCGGATTGGGTAAGCCTGGAAAGGAGTTGTTCCTGCGATTTGGAGCCTGTATAGGCCTTTTCAAGGCATTCAAGCAGGGCTTGCTTATCCGTCTGCCTTTCAGTCTTTATCCGCCCCACGACGGCTTCTTTTGTTAATCTTTTATTTTTTCCATGCTCCGGTAATGAGTGAACTAATTGCGGGTATTTTTCCCGCTGATATTTGTCCAGGACAATTTTTATATGGTGTAACTGTTGTTTTGAAATTCTTGAACTACGGCCATTTAGCTGGGTTCCCGAAACTGTAATGTGCAAGTGTATATGATCTTTGTTTTCATGTTTAGTTCCGGCGTACATGTTATTTAAACCTCGCTCTGCAATAAATTTTTGGGCAATATCCTTTAATAGCTTGTCATTGATATGTTCTTTGTCTTTATTCGAAAAAGAAATAATCGTGTGAAATAATTTCACACTGTCTTTTCTGTGGACTATCCTATACTTTTCATTCTCTTTGAATTCTTTGACAAATCCTTTTACTGACCGGGAACGGATATTATGACGGATAATAAATTTACTCTTGTCAGGTTTTTCCGGTTTTGCTTGCCTGATATTTTGTCGTTCTTTAAAAACATATTTAAAGACATAGCTGACCAACTGGCTGGTATTTGATTTTCTGGAAAGGGTTTTAATGATCACTATTGTTATTTAAATAATGATATAAAATCAAGCACCCTTGTTTCTATTTGAGAGGCTTGACTTAATAGACGGTCAGCGATTGGCTTCTGCAACTGGTTTTCATCTTCCAGAGTTCGCAGGGCATTGTGATGTAAAATCACCAATTCCCTTATTTCTCCGGCTGCAACCGGGTCAGGGATATTTCTTCCATTGGCAAGCGCCGACTGTTTAATATAATTAGTAGGGCTGCTGTGGTACTTATTTGCTTTTTCGATAATAATAGCTGCTTCCTTGAAATCAAAACAGATCTGAAAAGGTTTGTTTTCCCGGCGTTTTACTTTGTTGTATTTTCTTCTGTATTCCTTCCAATATTGTTTTTTTGCCTGTTGAATAGCTTCACCGGTTCCATTTTCTAATATGCCTGATTTATCCAGAAAACTATATACACTGCTATACTTTTTAATACTTTTCATTTTACATTAATGGAATCAGTGGCGGATTGCTGACTTCTTTTTCTTCAAGCTCATATGGTGTCAATGTGGTAAGCCCTTTTAGCCACATGTTTTTATAATATGGAACTGTCCGGCATTTTAAAGGCGCTTTGTTATTAATTAAAATAATGGCATCATCACACATCCTTATTTCATCGGGTGTCATCAGCTCCCTGATTTTTTCTGTGCCTTTTTCGTTGGTATGGGTATGTTTTCCAAGAATCTGGGAAATTTCTTTAGCGGAATGGAGCGGGGTTCCCTTTAAATAGACCGTGGTGCCACAGTTGGTTTTTATCTGATGTGCTTCAGCCTGCCCATATTGTGCCGTTAATGCCATTTCATCCTGCATACATAACAGAATACCGGCCCTGAATTTTCGGATATTGGATATGGTTACGGATAAATCCGGGAACCGCATACTGGCCGCTTCGTCCATGACAAAGAAAATAGATCGTTCACTTTTACCGGGAATACGAGATAGAACATGATTAAATAAGCTTTGGAAAAACAAAGCAGATAATGGTCGGAAATAAGTAAGGTCTTTTAATGGATTAGAGACGTATAAGGCCACTGGTTCATTTCTCAGCAGGTTAAAATCAATTGAATTGCTAGCAGTGGTTTTGCATACCTCAGGATCGCAGAACAAATTGAGCGCTGTCCGGGCGGTGGCGATTATTGATTGCAATGTTTTTTCGCCAACTACTACAGTGGCTTTGTAAGCATTGAGTAAATCTTCATCTGTTCTGACAAATAATTTATCAATGACCGTTGGATCAACGGCAAATTTTTCAATCAATCTTAATACATTTTGAAGGGTACGGAATTCAGGCTCCGTATGGAACACCAGGTACCTTGCAAATAAACTGATCATCATAATACTGCTCTGTTCCCAGAAAACATCTCCTTTCCCGGGACCGATTGAATTACGGATAATCAGCAGGGCAACTTTTTGAATATCGGAAATTGATTTGCATTCCAATAACGGATTGAAAGTTTCAGACTTTTTAGAATCGGAAAAATCAAGCCGGAGTATCCTGTATCCCTTGTTTGCTAAGAAGGTACTGGTGCGTACATATACTTCGCCAGTAACATCATGAAATATGATAGAAGATTTTCCTCTTGCAAGTGAGGCTGCGGAACTGATAATCACCCCACTTGATTTGCCGCTGCCGGTGGGGCCGAATAGGGCGCAGTTCTCATGAGAGATATTTTTAGTCAATGCCTTTGAGCCTGTAACAGCAAAGCCAAGATTATACCGGGACAAATGCTCAGAACTATTGCCCCACTCTGCATTATATGTATGAGCTGCTTTATTGTTTGCTAATCCAGCTGCAATAAGAATTAACCCTATGATAAATACATAAATCATTTTTCAGCCAGTTTAAAGGTTATCTCACTTAGTTTAGCAAACCCAAGACCAATGATTTTTAAACACCAGGCAAATACAATAGCAAAAACTTTAAGAATTGCAATCACAAGTGTTTTGAGAGCCTGTAAAAACATATTTCCAGATGACGAACTGCTCATAGATTTGCCTGTACTTTTATTTCCGCTCCTTTGGTTTGAAAAAGTTGTTTATATGCTTCGACTATAAGAGAAAATCTTTGGTCTTCAATACGATCTCTGGGATTGAACAAAAAAATGATAGTGATACCGGCAAGGCTTTGAGGTAATAAATTAGCCCGGTCAAACTGTGCTGCAATCGCTTTTGGATTTATTAGGTTCGCAGTATAGCAATCCAGCAGGTCACTTTTCTCCATCAGGTCACTGGCAATTATGAGTGTACGTTCATCAGCATTGCTCTCTGCCAGGAAACTAAGCTCATCTGCGATTGCACGGAAGCATTCACTGTTTGAAAGTGATTGGGTGGTATCAGTGTGACTATAGAAATCATTCATGGCCCTGCGGACAGTGCTGTAAAAGGCTACCACGTTCTTGTTCCTGAACTGTGGGTCATCTTCGCTATTATCTTTTTCCATACTCTTTGCATCAGCCAAATGGTAAGAAATAACTGGAGTAAGCCGCTTATCTGATATTGTCCGAAGCCGAAACAAACCTTCCGCATCAGGGGTTTGCTTAAAATGGTAAAACTGCAAAAGCTGGTCTGCGCCAGGCCAGTAATTCCTTGGATCAGTAATGTCCAGGATTGCAGAAACAGCAACAGAAGAACGTTGTTCACTATTGACTTTGACTTTGACATCACATGCTGTCATAAAGACGACGGTGAACAGATATAGAAGAATCTTTTTCATACAGCTTCTTGTTTTTGAAGTTTGGGGAATTGGAATGATTCATCGTAGATGAAATTGCAAGGTGAGCCAAAGAATGGGGGTACCACATCATTATGAAACCTTGCATAGACTTGTTTGTATCTGGTAATTGCGCCCTGCCCGATGTTTTTGCATTTGCGGATTGAACTGGTTGCATAATCAAAAATCTTACGAGCTTCACTTTTTTGAACAGCGGCCATGTTTTGTATATCAGTTTTTTGTTTTTCCAGTGTGTTGATCTCTGAATCAATTGCTGAGATTTCACGGGATAATTTTTCGTATTCCTGTTCTTTTAATCTTTCCTCTTTTGATTTCCAGAGAAGGAGGGACAAAAAAAGAACAGTGGCAAAAAGAACAAAACTGATAATGGCAATAGCCCAGCCATTGAGATGAGGAGAACTTACAGCACTTACATTATTACCATCAAGGGCAATACTTACCTTATTGTTGGTAGCTTCAGCCCTGAGATTGCCGATCCAGGCGAAGAAGATAAAGGCAACTGAAAGGATTATAAAAATCCTGGTCATCTTCTGGATTTCAGTTCTAGCCTTTTTGATCCAGCGGGCATATAACAAGTGAGATACGCTGATGACTGCACCGATAGCCAGGGAAGCAAGCAGGGCCTGTAACGCTGTATAAGCTCCATGCCTAAAAGAACCGTATGCCAGTGCAGCATCACCGGCGCCGACAAACAAAGCGACAAGCATCAGCCACCTACCATACTTCTTTTTCAGTGGGTCAATAATAATGGAAGCAAGTTTTCTTTTCAGGGATGCCCGTATCTGTAATCGGTCATTAGTTTCATTGTTTATCTCCCTTGTTTTCTTTTGAGCCTCCCGGTCAATCTCAGTTGCATCAAAGACCATCGATGTGACCAACAAAATATTTTTAATAAAATCAATGGCCATCTGAATTTTTGACCGGATATGATCCTTAACCTTAATGGTAAAAAGTGTTTCGGTCAGCTCAGTATCTTTCTGAGCATCTTCTTTGGCCTGCAATTTGGCAAAGTCAATAAGCTCTGCATCAAGATTAGTAATGTAATCTTCAACCACAGGGTGAGAGAAGCTGGTTGTAATCATGGGCATTGTTTGCATGATGAAAGGTTTAAGATTAAAAAAATTATACCGCCTGAGAATATCCAATTTGATTTCTGAGACTATGAATGATTAGTATCTGGTCACGACCAACCACCTGTTTAATCAATTCGGAAGTATTTCTTATTAAGTGTGAGCTTATAATCAGCCTGAGCTTATTTTGTCTTTTCAAACTTTTTATTGTCCGGCAATAATCAGAGTCATCAGCAACAATGATCGCTTTATGGTATTCATTTTTGTAATCCATAACATAGGATGCCAGGTCTGCATCCACGTTACCGCCATCAATTGTTCCATTGCTCAGCATTTTCACCTGTCTGAATTCAAGTATGAAGCCGGCGTTTCTTAAATGATTGTATATAGACTGATATTCTTTTATGTAGCCAAGAAAAGCAATGGCCCTTGTTACGTTAAATCTGTCCTTAAGATATTGTCTGAAAGATTCCCATCTGATGTTCCATCCTCTCTCCTGGACACCTTTATATAAATTCTGCATATCAACAAATGCCCAATTATTCTCAGATACCGGGGCTTTAGTAGATGTTCCCGGGCTTGTTCCCTGAAACCGTAATTCTTTTGAGTTGGTATTTTCTATATGAAATCCGGTGTTCATTTTTTAAGTTCTTAAATTATTTTAGAATTCATGGTATTCAATCATTGTTCCATGTATATCATCATTAGTGGATATCAGGTAAAGAGTTGCGTTCAATAGGGCACATTGAATGGCGGTTGTAGAAACCTCATGCATGTCATAAAAATGACCGGGATTTGCCAGGCAATACAATAATCCATTTATATGGATAATAAAGTCATGAACAAAGCCATTTGACTTTGCATCACTTAATTCGGGAATTGAAGAATGAAAACCGGGCTTTTCCATACATGAATCATTTAAAGAATGATCGGAATAGCCCCTAAGATGTGCTTGACAACTACTGGAAAAGGTGTATACTATGTAGTATGCTACTCGGTTCTCGTAAAACCTTGTAAGCTACATCTCGGACTAACTTCCGAGGTGGCCACCAGAAAAAACTCTGGTGGTTTTTTTCTGATTTAAGCCACAGTAAAGATGGCTATTCCCGAAAGAGGGGGCCAACAAAAATCTTCTCACTTTTTCCGAAAATCTTCTCTTTTTTCAATACTTTTATTCCAACCTTATCTAGTGGATTACGACAAAGACTATAAAAATCGATCTTCAGCAAAAAAGCATTTTACAAAAGCATACTCTCAAGAAGAGCTTTCTGATATTAAAAGTCTGATTCAAGCTTATTACAAAGAAGAATTTCCTGACGTTTTATTAAATACAAATGAAGCTAACTATAGTGACTTAGCTGACGAGATTAATGTATCTCGTTTTAATAAGAGAATAGTAATAAAGGCAAAATACCTCTGTGAAATCTATAATGGCACAAATACTTCAAAAAAGAAAAGCATAGAGAAAATGACTAACATCAAAGAATTTTTGCAACGTTGGTTTGGTTCACATCAGAAACAGAATAAAGAACAATTGTCTGAAAGGGTGAATGGAACTTTGAGTGATTGGATAGGGGTAGCTAATACTACTACACCCCAATGGGCAGACTATGTGGCCTTGCCCCTCAAAAGCGGAATGCTGAAAAGGCTGACCTGCGATATATTCACTAAATCCAAATATTACAGGATTGGCTTTAAACTTTTGCGGATAGATGGAAAGCTGTTTGGAGATGGAAGCATTCAATCCCAGGATAATAATTTTGTCATACATATCGGAAAAAATTATACTGATAAAGATCTTTTTATTACGACCTATAAAAATGGGATACTGGAACGCCCTGATAAATACCCAAACATCTTTCCCAAGAATAACAGCTATACATGTGAATTAAATATAGATGCTGAAGGCTTTCTTCACTTTTTTGTTAATAACACAGAGGTCTACAAAAACTTAGTGAATAAAGAAATCCTTTGCCGGGCCTATATGCTGGCCTGGGGAGATGGCAATAAGTTTGAGGTAAAAGTTAACAATATCAAAATTGAAACAGAACGTGCCTGATATTGGGATAATAAGTACGTTCCCGCCAACTCAATGTGGAATTGCAACCTACTCTCATGATTTGATTGAATCTTTGCAGTTAGTCACTCCTGATCTGCGATTTACGAAAGTAGAATTAAGCCATTGCACTGAGCATGGTCATAGAACAAACCATGTTATCCAAATCAGTGAACCTGAGCAATACCTGAAAGCATCTCAGTATATTAATTCTTCAGACATCGGTATTGTGGACATCCAACATGAGTATAAAATATTTGGTAAGCCAGATGGCGAAAATATCTCAATACTTCTTCGTCATATCACAAAACCGATTATAACTACCTTACACACCGTATCTGCAAATCTGAATCAACAAAGAGAAAAAATATTCCGGGAAATTGTAAAGAGAAGTGACTTGCTCTATGTGTTTTCCAGAGAGGCGAAAGAGTATATAGTAAGAAAGTATGAAAAGGGCGATTCAAAGATTGAAATAATTCCTCATGGCGTTCCTTCCATTGTATTCAAAACCTCTGGGCAAATTTTAGAAAGAAAAAAATATTCTGAAAAAATCATCTTTGTATCTGCCGGTCATATGCGTGATACAAAAGGCTATGAATTAGCAATTACTGCACTTCACTCCCTAAAAAAAGAGATCCCCAATTTTCATTATTTGATTTTAGGTTCAAACCATCCTGAAAATGAAACCGCAGAATCCTACAGGGAAACATTAATAAAAATGGTAGAAGAGTTAAACCTCACTCGTAACGTAACTTTCATTAGTGATTACTTAGAACAAAAAGAGCTTATAAAATATATTCAGTTAGCTGACATTTGCCTCCTTCCATATACCCGCAAAGATCAGAGTTCCAGCGGGGTGTTGGCATTAATGTTAGCTTGTGGGAGACCTGTTGTATCAACCCCATTTCAGTTTGCCAAATCTTATGTAACTGAATTATCGGGAAACTTATCAAGTTCATTTGATTATACAGATTTTGCAAAAGCGATTAAGACATTAATAAATAAAACTCATCTCTGGGATAGTATGTCTCAATATAATCACACTTTAGGTCAAACATGGAACTGGAAAAACGTAGCACATCAATATAGTTTAGGATACACACAACTACTTCATAAAAAAATTTGAAATCATTAGGGATTTATTATTCAAGCTGCCACCGTACATACGGTGGCAGCTTCCGGCTCATTTGCCTTTTAAAAAGGCAAATCATCTGTTACCTCTGCTTTCGGCGCTTTAGTTTGTTCTCCATTTACTTTGATGTGCTGATGAACAGTGATGCTGTTCACATGACAGTTAAGGGAAGCTTTGGCTTCTCCATCTAAGCCGGTGTAGGCATTGATGTAGATACGGCCACTGATTTCTACCAGGCTTCCTTTGGTTAGCCTTTGTGCAATCTTCGGACTGATCCAATATGAGCAATTGTAGAAGGTGGTGAGGGTAACACCGTCTGCTGCTCCTTTGGGTTTGTAGTAGTCGTTAATAGCAATAGAGAAGTTGACCACTTGCCTTTCATCTTTGAGTTTTTTAATCACTGCATCTTTAGTGATTCTTCCGATAAGTACCATACTTGTAGGTTTTAGGGTTAAAAAATGTATCACTGAACTGATTCGGCTCACCGCCGCAGTTGGCCAGCGATAGGCAACCCATAATAGAAGCGTGGAAGAAAGTCAAGGTTTTTGTCAAAAAAATACTATCCCGCTAAATGATTCTTAGCTAATAAAAGGATGGAGATTTTTTTGATAAAACCGGAGGCAAGCGAAGTGAAACGGAGCACAGACCTTGACTTTCGTATGTAGAGCCAATATCTTTGCCTTGCGCTGGCCGAAAAAGAAGAATGCACCTAAAGAAGAAATTTTTAATAGCTTATCATGCAAAAGATATTAAATATAGTTGGTTTGGTTATTGGGTTAATTGGAGCATATTTAATGTATCATTTCACACCAAAAGCGAATTCGCAAATGATTTTATATCGAAGAGAGGAGATGAAGGAACTTTTGAAAAAGGATCAATTCAAAAATAGAATGGTTTGGTTAGGGATGTTTCTTTTGTTTATCAGTTTTCTCTGTCAAGCAATTGCATTATTTTAAAATTCAAAAAATAATCTGTGAGGTATTGTTCACTTCGCCCAGAAAATGTTTCAAATATCCAGGCCAGCACATGCGTAGCATATAAATAAGTAGAGGACTTTATCTAACCAATTACTCAGCAATAAAATAAAAAAACTATTGCGTAAATCCCAATACTTATTAATTTATATCACTACAATTTATCATTCCCATTCACAGAGTCAGTTTTCATATGAATAGTTTTCAAAAATATATTGGCTAAAACGCCTTCTTCCTCTTCTTCCATTTCATTGTGATAAACATCAATTAAGAACTCTGAGTTTTGATGAAATGTGCTAAGCATCATTTGAGTGGTCAATAAAACTATCCTACTAGCAGAATTTATAATTGGCAAGTCCAGCGGTTTTTCAGAATTCCATTCTTCCGGCTCGCTAAATTGGAAATCTCCGTGTGCCAGTTTATTTCTAATCTTATATACGATACTAATACCTTCGGCAGAGGCACCTTCACAATTCTTTTTTTTGAATAAGACTTTAGGATCTCCGTACCACGAATTTTTGACAATCAGTCCTTTCAAGTATTCAACGACTTGAGGATAGTATCTTAGAGGGACATTATCAGGATCATAATTTTTCAAAAGCCAAAAGCTTGCATCGTTAATCTTACCTCCTTGATAAGGACATTCAGGAATGTTCACTGAATTCAGAAATGCTTCGAATCCTCCCCAAATGAAGTTGAAAGTTGTTAACGCTTTAATAAGTTTAGAATGGAACTTGCTTTTTTCCTCTTCATATTCCATTGTTGGTCGGCATTGAAAAACACTGTCATCATAACGGTCACTTTGGTACTCTATGCTAATAATTCCAGAGGCAATCTGAAACCAATAATAAATATAATTGTCATGACTCGGATTTTCACACGCAAAAAAACGGGAGAGATAGTATGAATGCTCAGTCAAGTCTATCAAAGGCCCATGAGTTGGGCAAATAATTGAATGAGTATATTTCATACTTAGCCTATATAAGAATACTCTATCATACTTCAACTATAATAATACAAATAAATTGGCAGAATCTTTTTTATACAATTTTTCTCTTTTTTCTGCTTGCTTATTTCCAACACAATGTCTCCTTAATTGATTTGAAACAACTGCCATCGGGTTAGTTGATTTAAATTGATAATATCCCTTTTGAACAATCTTTTCATAAACTTGCTGCGGAGCCAGAGGTGAATTAGCTTCAGATAATACTTTTCTAATTGCGTCATTGATCGTTTGAGTTCTCATAACCGCTTTATTATATTTAAAAAGTTCTTGTCTTTATTTCTCATAATAGTTTTGTTAGGCCCGAAAAAACTATAACGTTTTATCCAAAGCCTCTTCTAATTTTTTTAATCTTGGGTCATACATACCTTCAGGAGGCCAAATTTTCAAACTCATATCAAGGAATAAGATGGTTCTAGAAATGCTTGTAAACGGATACCTGCTAGTGTCTTCAAAATTTAATGTCTTGATCTTTTCCAAAATTGGCTTATATGTTTGCACATTAAACCGTTTCTTTTCATCAAGGTCTTCAAGAATATCTATTAGAAGATTTAGCAACGCTTGATATCCAACGGTTGTATGGAGAATATTAGTGGGCTTCATTCTGTCAGGCTCAAATTCCCAATATGAATTTCCATCTTTATCAGTAAGAGTATCTTTTACCGCAGTAAAAAATGCGTAAAAAATATCAGATATCTTGGTATCCTCATTGGATGCATAGTACTTTCTAAAAGGTAAAACCTTGGATGAGCTAGGAGATCTCTTGTGGAGCTCCGACCTCTTTTTAAATCTATCCCTCTCAGCCTCACGGTGCAAATTCTCGGAAATAAGTTCAATTATTGATTTAACCATGCTTGCTTGCGACAACGGGGGACTTTGGTGAGTGTCATAACTACCTCCATAAAGTTTAATGCGGTTATAGAAAGGAGATTTTTTATTTGCATTTAACTCCAGAACTATTTGCAATGCTGTTTTCTGCGGAGAACTGTTTTTTGTGAGTCCAAACAGACTATAGACAAGACTCTCAGAAACTCGCTTTTGTGTGCGGTTGATAGTAGCGAAAATCATTGCCTGGTACTCTAGTGATTTATCAACAAAGAAAGAAACCACAAGCTCTATATTCAAAAGTGTAGTAAGTCTTTGTTGATACTTTGAAAGGTTTTCCTTCTGACTTTCACTGTTGGGGTTTGTCAGAAGAGTCTGATTGATTAACATAATATCTCTCGTCAATCTCTCAATAGCAACTTCAATGCCTCTAATTCTATGCTGACCATCAATTATATTTATGAAAATGTCGCCTGTTCCGCTCTTCTCCTTATCCCTTTTAACCTCATTAAACACAACATCTGATATAAAAATTTCCAAAAACCTAAACTCCTCAAGTTTCGAATCGTGAACAATTTGTTTTTCAATTACCTGAATTGGGATATGCAATACTATATTAGTAGGAAAAGTAGCTTCCGGATCATCAATCAAAAAGTCTGCAATCTTTTCAACCCTACTCCCTTCAACAAATCGTTGAATAGCAGGATTATAGACTGGGAGGTTTTGCTCATCATAACTAACGATTAACCGGTGAGTGAACTTTGTGAACTTTAAAATTTGGCTAATCGTAAAAACTCCAATAACAAACTCCTGCTGATTCTGAATTACTGGAATTCCAACAATTCTCGTATCAATCATAGAAAATGTTTTATTAATTACTGCCAATTACTTCCATGCCCAACATCTTTCCCGCGCATCATATCATAATAATTTGAATCGCTTAGTTTCTCATTATCAGCATTTGCTAATACCCATATTACCAAAGAAAGTACAACTCCTAATGAAGCTGGTACGAACGCCCAATTAGATTCAAGATTATATGCCAGGTATAAAAGAAGCAGGGATACTCCAAAAAATGCAAGCGAATTAATAATCAAACTAGCAATATTCTTAATGCTGAAAGACAAATTTAAGTCTACCAGACTAGCTGCTATTATAGCGATAAAGTATGTTGACATATCTTGCGCCACTACAAATCCTTTGATATCCGGCGACTTACTGACTTTCAAAATTGTTAGGAAAATTCCAAATCCTCCAAAAATTAGGACAATCCAAATAAAGTAGGAGCGAAATGCAGAGTATTTCCAAGGCATTTTAAATCTCTCCCAAACTTCCTGAAAAAAGTTTTTTTCCATTTGTAGTTTATTTTGTCTTTTATCAACTAGAGTTATTGTTCAATAAAGGACTCCTTTACCGCAGTTCGATATTCAACGACTTCCTTCATATTATTTATAATTACTTGATCACCGAAAGGGTTAGAGTAGGGATAGTAGCTTGGCATCTCAGTAATAATTTGTAGTACGTCTTTAACATAAATATCCAAATCGAACTTTTGACTCTTCGTCAAAAGAATAACTGAACTTAGCATGTGGCGCTTATCTCTATTCTGATAAACATATATACCCTGGTGATTACACTGCCAGTTACTCTTTTTGGCAATCGGTGTCATCACACTTTTTGAGAATCCAATGGCAATTCTGTGCAATTCTTCAATATCCTCATATTTCGAAGACCCGTATTTGCCACTTAATGCCTCTCCTATTTTTGGATGATCTTTGACATTTTTCGTTATTCCTGCTTTAAAGGTCTTTATATAATCTTTATGAATATCTGATAAAGGAATAGTGACAAACATCAAAAAAGAATCTAAGGGGTTTTGTAATTCAAAAACTTTTTTCAAACTTTCCATTAGTCGCTTGTTGCTATCCTTGTTATTATCCAGCAAGTTCCCGCAAGGATCAAAATTTATTATATCAAATGGGAATGAATTTTTGAGTCTATGAAAAAGTCTCCTGTTATATAACTTCTGCCTGATTTGATAGTTTTTATCATCAGCATCAAGATCCTTTCCCGCAGTATGTTTATCCTCTTTGAAAGTAAGAATTACATCAAGTGCCCCAACAAAAATTGCTTCTTTTATTGGAGGACGTACTAAGTTCACAATTTTACTTGCTACACTATTTTCCTTTTCACAAATAAAAACATTTGGCAACTCTTTGTTCGCATCCCTTTTTAAAATTCCTTCCTTTTCAAGCATGAAAATGTCAATAGCTTCTTCTGCACATAAAGTAAAATACTTAATGGGTCTTCCCTTTAGTCTGGCCTTATGCTCAAGACTTGCCGGCAGCCATCCATAGAACCTCGCACTATGCTTTCCATAATAATCATCGTAACCCATAAGCCGTTAAATTAGTTTTTGTATGATGCCTTTCACTAAATTTTCAAATACTTCATCTCGCTCTATTTCGGATTTAGTAGTCTCTTTAGCAATGAGATACGCAATTCGAATTGCTTTATATACATTGTTTGCATTCTTCTTCTTGAAAGTAGTCACAGCATTGTTTATGATAAGGTGTTTATTAGTGTCGTCAAAGAAAACAGCTTCTTCATTTCCCTTCACCGACTTCTCAACAAGCTGAAATTTTCCATGCGATCCCTCCTTAACGAAGTCTTTAAAATCATGCTTCAGATCATCGCTTTTCTTTTCTTTCTTTTCTTCCGATAGTTCTGTCGCAGTTTTACTAGACTCATGGAAAACCGTATTTAACTTCTCATGAATAACTTTCTGAAGTTTCTTAAAGTGCTCATCATGTTCATTAAAACTGTCCCTATCAATATTGAGAGCTGCTTCTAATCCATCATCAACAAATATTTCTCCACTGATCCAACGTGACCTAATAGTATCAATTTGATTGTAATATCTGAGAAACGTACTGTCATACCCTCCGATGCCTACTCCTCTGACTCTTATTTGAATACCGTTTAATTCAAATGGGCTGATAGCCTTGGGTATTTGCGAAAATATATAACCGGTAAATTTTAGTTGCTTTCCGAAAACTTCTTCATTAAAGTCAACGAAAAATATTTTTGAAAATTTAATATCGTCCTCTGTTGGAAACTGTATTAATCTCTTCAGTTCAATCCCATCGAAAAAAACTTTAAACTTGAATTTTTCGAATTGGCTTTGTTTTTTTTTCAAAAAAGCCATTACTTGCTGGTAATCCTTAGTGCGCTTTTCTCCTGGTAATATCTTTTGAGTATTAATAGGCGTTTCCGTTACATCACAAGTATAAGGCAATGGACATAGGATTGATAATTCCCAGATAGTTTCCAAGTATAAGTGCCAATTACGAATACTTTTCTTAGTCTTGTCATAAAATTCTTTATGCAAATCTTCAAAACTAAAATGAATCTTTTTATATTGATCATTTAGCTTTACCGCTTCGGTCATATCTCTTCGAAAAGTCTGTCTTATGTCATTTGAGTAAATATGAAATCCAATTTTACTTTCTTCAAAATCAATTAATTCATACGACCATCTTCCGACATCAATATTATTGTTTTCTTCATCGTCGTTTTTTACAATTTCATCTACACCTTGAATATCAGAATCTTCGAGTATAATGCGACCTTTATAAGCAACACCCTTCTTTTTATCATTATAATAATGGCTTTCAATTTCAAAACTGTGGCATAATTGTCCAATAGCCAGCATGCCAATCCCCATTCTACCTACGATTGGTCGCTTATATTTCTCAGTAACTTCTTTATTGCCCTTTCTTTTTTGACTACTGCCAATACCTTCTTCTCCAAAATGATTAATAAATTTTTCAATTGGCATTCCCTTTCCTGTATCAACACAGGATATATAATCAAATTCTGGAAAATTAGTATCTATTCGAATATCGTCTGCATCTGCATCAAAGGCGTTACTGATCAATTCCTTAAAGGCTGTTGCTGTGCTTCTATATAATCCACGACTAAGTTGGGCAATTGTGACATCGGCAACCCTGATGCGACCTTCATCAACCTTCTTAATAGTTGCCATAAAATAAATTTAAGGTTAATTAATCTTATTCAACCCAGTTTCAATTTTACTCATAAAAAAATCGAAACTGTTACTAGCCGCATTTTTCACATACTCTTTCTGTAATTTTTCCAAACCATCGTCTACGTGCAATTTTATATAGCGGGCAATATCTTTATCGGTTTTATATATTTCATATTTCTGGCACACAAGTGCCACATAAACAGGTATATTGTTATTACCAAACAGTACTTTCATGCTATACTCCTTTCCTTTTGAGTCTTTTATTTCGCTTAATTTAAGTTTAGGCGACTTCGCAATTGAATAAGAAAAAGCCAGACGGGCTATTATGTTTTCCGGGCCCAAATGCAATTTGTAGGTCAATTCAGCTACAATTTTTTTGTTATCTACCGATGTTCTGATATTATTAAGCATGGACAGCAGTTATATTTTCCTGTTTAAATAATTTATTCGGCTCTATTGACCGAAAAGAAGACCCTTTATTTTCGACATTTTCAATTAAATAAGCCGCCTTTGTATAGGGTAGTACTAATTTATACTCCTGTTCTGTCATTTCTTTATATAGTAAAGGGAATAATACTACCTGTTCTGAAACAGTCGGATAAAATTCAGAGATTACTTTGGATGCATGCAAGGCATCATACTTTTGCATCGGGCTATCAATGAATACCGGAAACTTAATGTTAGATTCTTCAACCAATGCCTTTAGTAATGCAGTAGCATATAGCTGCTGCTCACCTTTTGATAAATTTTCTTTATCAATCTTGTTTTTGTTGTGGTAAAGATCAATATCAATAATTTCATTCTCAATCATCACCTTAACGTTAGTAACAAAATGATTTTTATGCATTAAGGCTTTAAGACCAGAGAGTATCCGTTGTTCAAGTTGCAATCTTTTTTCATTTTTAATTTTTAGTAAAAAAATGTCCAATTCATCCGTCAACCGGGCAGCCAGGGCATCCTTTTCAGCATACCTCTCTAGTATCTCTATTTTCTTAGTCATTTCTTCCCATATCCTTTTCTTATTGGCATATTGATGTTCATAAGTCCCCAAATCTTTATACGCATTATGCAATTCGTTCTCAGTAAAAAGCAATTTGTCTTCTACTGATTTTCGTTGGTTACGATAATTTTCAATTACTTTATCAGTTTCTTTCGCTTCTGCAGAACTTAACTGCTTAGAGATTTTATTAAACTCAAAACGGTTATTTTTTATTTTCCTGTTAACGTCGACTAACCTGCTACGATAAGATAATCGTAAGTTTTCCATAATAGCCAAGAAATGACTTGTTTCTTCTTTATCAAGTAAATGGAGGGTAGCACTTTTTTTATTGTAATCAATCAGATGCTCTTCTAGCAGTTGAGTAAATGATTTTTCGTAAAAATTTTTAGTCTTTCTATCAGCAACAAATCCTTGCGGTTTTGTTTCTTTCATTCCTTCTTTTATCTGCCTGATTTTGCGTCTCGCAATCTCCTTGGGCAGATGCTTTTGCTGTGTGGCTGCCTCTTCCAAGAGCTGCGCTTCTACCTCAATCATAAGATTACCGGCTATAGCAAAAGGAGCAAGATCCATTAGTTCATTAAAGGCTGATCTGTAACCGTCATATTCCTTGGTTAAACCTTTTTTTCTTGATTGTAAATCTTTAATTTGTTCAAGAGTAATAGTACTTCCTTCACGAATCAGTTTTTCCTGTAACTTATCGGCTTTGGTTTTTAATTCTTCTTTCTGTTCCAGCAGATCTTGTATTTTTTCTTGCGTTTGATGTTTAAGTTTGTCAATTGAATGTATTTCTCCTTCCAATTTTCCCAGCTTTTCCGCATCTCCATGTTGTGCAGAATTTTTTCGGTAGCGAAGCCGCAAATCAAGAAGGTTATTCTTTAATTCTTCATATTTTTTTATTCCCAAAATTTCAGAATAGGCTTTACTGAGATTGTTTTTATCTGCTAAGGATTGGGTCTCCGCAAGGCTTACATTTTTCTCAGCATCAAAAAAGAAAAATTTTGCTATTTCTTTGGGGAGGATAAAATCATGTATGAATATTTCTTTCCCTACTTCCTGAACAAGCTCGTTTTCTTGACCATCAATTAGAATTTCCAGATTTTCTTCATCCGTTACTATATTATATTTTCTTTTAATAGAGACTTCATTATAGGCAAGCCCTGGTATAGAAATATCACTAAAAACAATGCTGACACTGAATACAGTTTCTTTTTCTGCAAGGGCAGAATGGTTCATGCATGAGTTTATGTACTTCTTATAACCTCCAAGTTCCAATATTGATATCCTGAAAGTATCGTCAACTTCCTGCATATTTTTTCCGTATAGGCACCAGATAAGGGATGTAAGAAAAGATGTTTTTCCATAGCCGTTATTACCGGTAATAATATAAATATTACGGTCAGGGTCTGGTTCAAAAGAAACAGCCTGCTCCCCTTTATAAATTTTGTAATTAGATAGCGTTATTTTTTTTATAAACATCAGTAAAGGTGGGGTATAAATATTCTTCTAAAATATTTTCAAGATCGCTTTGCAATCCATTTTTTTTAACCAAGAGTATCTTATTGCGTTGTGCTTTCAGCAGGTTATTGATAAGATTAAAATCACCTTCTTCTTTACAAGATGCTTTTAGTAATTCCTTTTCAAGTCGCAATGACTCAGTTTCAGCTTCAATCGCTATTTCCTTGTCAAATATTTCATTATAAATTTCTGCGACACTATAATCAAATATGAAATCACGATGCCAGATTACCTGTATAGCAACCAGTTCCTGGTAATTTATGAGTTCTGTGTCGGGCTGTTCTTCTTTAATTTCTCTTTGAGCTTTCAATATAAGTTCCAAAATATGTTTACGCCATTTGGGCCAATAGGGTCCCATACCTTCATCAAAATTCCTTCTAACAGGCATACGATAAACGTTAGGATCATAGTCTTCTTCATCACGCCTTATCGTTCCTGCAAGGAAATCCCTGATTTCAACAAGGGGTATCATCCAATCTTCACCATTATCTATTAATCCCTCCATTGACTTATCCCGCTTCACTACAGTACATACCCAACAACCAAAGCGGCTATTACCACATGAAGGCGTTTTAATATCAGTCACTAATGGGCAGTCACCCCCCGACGAGTTATTATAAAGAGTTATCAAATCCCGGTTTGTTCCATTCCAGGGAGATGGCACTTGTAATAGATACTGCCATACCTCATCTGTTGTTACATCTTTGATTGGATTAAAAACATAGGCGTTAGTAAGTGTATGATTTCTCAATCGGCTACCTTCAATTTCATATTTTTTCATTGATTTAGCCCGATTAGTACTTTCGTCAGATCTGGTTCCTAATAATATGATTACTTCACCATGTGTATTAATCTGGTTTAAAATAAATCGAGTAGTAGGTTTTATTTTTAATCTTTCTGTACACCAGCGGAACACATTATTAGGGGCTGGATAACCTTTCCCAATTAAGTTAACCCAAAAACTATCTTCCAGCCGGGGAGTTGTCTGATGAATACTAATTGGCATGTGATCATCTAATGCAGCTTTTTGTAAATTCTTAAGAGTACGTTTGACGAACTCAAGAACTTTTGGATTTTCGACCAATGTATTATTACAGACTACATATATACGACGGTTGCTTAAACTTCTTAATTCTTTTGGAACCTTTTTTTTAAGTGTATTCCAAACTAATTGCAGTAGCATTGTAGAGTCCTTGCCTCCGCTGAATCCAATGATCCAAGGCTTGTTGTCATCTTCGGCAAGGTATTGCTCTAAAATCTCTTGTTCAATCTCTTTGAGGTTAAAAGCCATTATAAGTCATTAATTTTTTATTTAGAAAGCTACTTTTATTCAATGATTCATAGTAAATTCTTTATCCACGAATGTGAATTGCAATATAAAGATAAGCCCTTAGAATTCAATTTTTTAAATAAGAAACTTTGTAAAAACCAACCCTGTTTTTCGACTTATTTTAGATTATCACTCCAGCGCCACCGTCCTGCGCCATGCGTTTACCGTGGATACGCCCTGGAGTGTGTAACACGAGGCGTAGCTCAGGCGTGGGTTGTTTTGCATGGCATGCTTGTATTGGCCTAGGTCATGTGCCAGCAAAACATAGCATCAGTTCTGTGTTCAGCGACGGTAAACGCCAGCAGGTGGCGCCCCCACCACAAGGCAGCGGAAAAGTATAAGCTACGCTTAGTGATAAGCATACTTTTTTGATTGCCGCCAGTGGTGGGGAGATAATGTGGAGTGCGGAAGCTGTATGGCTTATGAGTGAAGCGAATAGGCCATACAGATTGAGAGCACGGACGAAGGTGACTGACTGTAGCCAAAAACCATGACAGCATGAAACCGGAAAGGGATTCGGTCTTGCGAAGCAAGGTGAAGCCCTTTTCGGCAATACATTGACTGCACCCTAACCAATTTTCCTTTTCTCAGTCAGTGCAGTGATTGTATTGTGCTGGCTTGCGTTTTTGATGGCAAGGGAAGGCAACCGAGACCTTATAGCCTGTCAGTCACTTATTTGTCTCTTATGCTTAAGATATGCCGGATTAAAACATTGCCGAAACACTATCTAACCAATCTCCATTTTGCTTTTTTTAATATTATCCCGTCATGAAGTTGTGGTTGGAGTCGTGGTTGGGGAGTAATATTAGGATTACTGTTTTTTGCGGGAGGATAAACTTTTGTTGCTACCAATTTTCCGGTTACTTTAACTCTTTTCCCCATATATTTTACATCCCAATGATCAATACCATCCAAATAATAAAGAAGACTATCGTCTGTCAGCACAGCAGCATGGTGTTTAATGTCTACAGCTGTGCCGACAACAGTTATTTTAGTTGTATCCGGGTTATTGCTGCATTGATTTAAGTTAACAGATAACAATGAGTGCACCATTAGTATAAAATATTTTATTGCCATAATTGAAATTTTTTACTTACCCGGAACTTTATTTAGGTTTAGGAATATAAGTTATACTGTAATAATAAACCCTCTTATCAAAATAGTGTGATTCAAATGCATACACCGACCTTTCATAAACCATCATGTCATTTGCTTGTTGATTATTATTATTTGCGTCCCTCCATGTGTTGTTTTGTGGGTTGTATAGCCCGAAATCAAAGGTACCTCCCTTTTTTAATGCTTCAGCGTTAATATCCTGAAAGTCTTTTGCAGTCAGGTCCATTCTATCGTTTTTAAATTTATACTTATTGTTACCATCATTAAATAAAAAGGCATAAACTACTACCCTGGCGAGCCTGCCCTCCTTATCACGGTGGTTGTCGGGGTCAGCATCTATCTTATCCTGTTCGGCTTTTGCCGCATTCTTTGCATCACCCAATTTCTTATATCCTCCTAATAGCGAAGGATTATGGTTGATGCCCAGCTCCAACATAACAAGTCCAATACACCCATTAGCCAGGACTTCTTTTTGTTCATCAGTCATTTTTACGCCATGTTCATTTTCCCATTGTCCAATATACTGCAGGTACGTCCATGGTCCTTCCGAGGCGACTCCGTTATAAAACCCATCTACCACAGCCTGAAAATCTAAATCACCACCCCCATTTGCATTAAAGTATCCTGCCCGTTCAAATATATTGTCCCAATAACCCTCAATAGCCTGGTCCCATGCCATTGTCGAAAAATAGGAATCATATGCCCGGGCCCAACTACCTACTCTTGTAAAACTCTGCGTATTAATAGTACTCCACCCACTTCCTTCACCTATCGGTACAGGTCTCATTCCATCCGGGTCAACAAACCTGATAGGATTATTGTAAGCATAATTATACGGCGTCCATCTTCTGCTTGATTCAGCTAACGGGTCTATCACATGCCAACGACCTATCTGGTTATCGTATTGCCTGGCACCGTAATCATACCATTCTAAACTTCCTCCATCACTAAACTCTTTATTCTGCTGTTCCTTTCCGTTGTATAAGTATTTATTAGCTGCACCTCCAAATGACAATGCTTTGGATGAAATTCCACTCATGGATAGCCCGAAGGGATAATAATGGTCTTCTTCTAATAGTGGCCCCCTATCATGGGTCACTTGTAAATTGTCAAAGAACACATCAATGTTCGGCGTTTCATTGCTTACATAAATATACAAATATCCGCTCTTACTGATAGCCTGGTCTGTTCTCGAGTGCGTAGTTAAAGTATCAGAACCGCCTACCTGTTCAAATCCTGAATTAGCTGAAACATAATTGAACTGCTCATCAATCAATATCCAGTTTATAAACGCTTTGGGCTTATTGCTATTGTAAGACTGGCCGTTTAAAAAACTGGTTGCACCCGCATTCAACACATTAGTGGTTGTTAATTCATATCCGCTGGCATGGTTGCCTGCCACATTTCCTATACTTCCATTCATGGCTGTTACCAGGGCACTCAGCGGACTATTGGGTGTGCCGGGTGTATTGGTACTCTTCCACCAGCTGGTCACCTGCAAATTAAATTTATCACCAGCCATCACTTTTAATACTATCGCCGGGCCTATTTTGTTTTGTCCCGATGCCCCGCTGGTCTTGGCTACTTTGGCATTCCCGCTGATAGTAGGGTAACCACTTGGTAAGTCCACTCTGGTGGCAGGCAGATTGCTATAATAGGTTTCTTCCACCGTTGCATTCGCAGTTTCCATTGTAGCTGCGGGATACTGGTCACTCTGTGTATCTTCTGTCAGCATTGTCCGCACATTGCCGATATGATCTTTAATAAAATAATCATATACAAAACCGCTGCCTTTTTTCCGTATCCTTCCTTCCTCATGTCCTGTAAATAAAAGGCTGTCAGTATAGTTCGTACCTCCCGAGCTGTAGTTTTTACTTTCATACACAAAACCGGCGACATAAGTAGTGGTGGTAACAAGTTTATAGCTGTATGCTCCCAATTCGACCACTTTTTTTTGAAGTTTGTTTCCTGCTGCATCATAGGTGTAGGTGATATAACCATTCGTGCCATCCCACATAGCTGCTGCGGCAAAGTAATTGACTGAGTCAGGTAAATTGAGGTAATTGTAACGGATGGTATCGATATGTTTGTTATTGTCTTTCGTCAGGCTGCCATTAACATCATAGTAATAATCTGTCGAGGTTTTATACCCAACATCATATTTAAAATCTCCTAGCAGGCTGCTATTATTAGCGGTATCAGCCACCTGTTGCAGTTTGTTACTATTGGATGGATAAGTATAGCTGAGGTAATCAATAACGGGGGAAGCATTTATTTTTAATCCTTTCTGCGCCATGGTCAGTATATTGCTATTGGCGTCGTAGGTCAGGTTGCTTACACTAAAGTCAACTCCGGCATTTTTATTAAAGCTGCTGTTGGTGTATTGGTTAAAATCGGCTGTTAAAAGCCTATTGGCATAGTCGTAAGTAAAATCATATTTTCTTTTTTGTGCGTCACCCCTTGACTTCCAAGTAAGACCAGTAATGTTGCCATTGTATTGTGCTGCTGCATAACTCTGCCCGCTGATTATATTACCAGTATTGTCATAAGCCATTTCATAACCAAACCAGTTGCTATTGCTTATATCCTTTACAAAATCGCGGTTCATGCCAATCAGCCAACCACGGATATTATATTCGTAGTTTAGTGTCTCTATTCCTGCATTACTGTTATAAGCCGGGGCCAGTTTTTTTGCAGTTAATTGTCCCAACTCGTTATAATTATTTTGAACGATCACTTTATCTCCCGTGCTGTCAATATTTTTTATAATACTGTCGATCCTGCCTGCATGATCATACAGGTACTTGGTAAGCAGGGTATGATTCTGAGAATTAGTACCCGATTTTTCATGTGCAAGATGAACTCTTAAAACCCCGCCGGAAAAATTGTATTGGCTGGTGACCACATCCGTACCGCCGCTGATATTGGTTCCTTTTGCCTGTATTGTACGGCCATATTGGTCGTACAGCGAAAGTGAATATAAATAAGTGCTTGTGCCGATGATGAGACTTTTACTTCCTGTGGCCGCCCCTCTTATCCGGTTGCTTACCGTAATGGATTGTGCATATTCCGGGGAAGCATTGTAAGTGGTATAAAAATTAGCGCTGTTGATATGCGTAGTAACAAGACTACTATTTACCGGTGTTCCGGACACCCAGCTATAATCATCATAATAAGCTTCAGAAGTGATGGTATATGTTCCGCTTAATGTAGGATAATCTGAACTGCGGGATGCCTGAGCAATGATGGAATCTTTGATCAATGAAGAAGTAATAAGCCCTGATTTAATGGGACGGCTCTGGCCGTCATATTTTACAAAGGCCCATTCGCCGGTTTGCCGGAGGTTGGCGTCCTGCGTCATCACTACCCGGCTTAACAGATCATAAGCGATATAGCTCTTATCTTTCCCGGGAATGTACTTCATGATCATCTGGCCTTTATTGTCATAATAATAAGCATAGCAAAGCCCCGTCCTGATAGCAGAATTACCCGACAGGTTCCAGCTTACAGCGACCAATGCATCCACCGCTTTGGGAGGCAGCACCATCCGCAGGTTATTCATTTCATCATATATATAATAGGTACACATCCACCCGTAATGCCCCGTGGAGGGAGATGCAATAGATTGCACTTTGGATAGTATCAGTCTGCCATGTTCATCCTGATAGACAATCCTTTTTTTCCCATTCTCATCGGTTAACTCTTCCGCTACCAGGCTTCCTGCTCCATACACCGTATCTGTGGAAGGCACATCGTCCTCTCCGTTTATGTTTATTGTCCAGAGTCGCACACTATCTGTTGTGGCATTTGCCCGCTGAACAATTGTTTTTCCTCTGTCCATTCCTGCCCAGCTATCACCCTGGGCGGTTGTTTTAAGTATTCGCTGTAATGGTGATGCATCAAATTTTGTAACACAGTAAAAAACACTGTCGTCCGGAAACAGCGCATGATAAAATAAAGAATCTCTTAATAAAACCGAATCTTTGAATTTACCGTCATTGGTATTATAGGTCTGTTGTGCATAGGGCATGTGTTGCCTGGTTAGTCTGCCTAACCTGTCATATGCTGTAAAAGAAACAAGGTCCTTTTTTGAAGGAGAGGCTTGCTTAACCACACTCTGGAGAGGTCGGCCTGTTACATCAAAATAAAAAGTAGTGATAGCAACGTTTTCCGGCACCGCAGAAAGCACCACTTCTGAAGTATCCTGTGTGGGTTTTAATAGTGAAAGCACCCGTTGATATATTTTTGAGGGTGTTGGGTTATAGGCGTGAACAACAGGTTGTGTGGAATCTGGTTCAGGCACTACCTGGGAAAAACTTTTGCAAACAAAGCCAAGTGACAAATAAAGTATGAATAAATGCTTTTTCATAAGCTGTAGTTCTGTGTTACAAATCAAATTAGTTATAGCTACTGGTCAATGCTTCAACAATCAACGAATCCGTGGGCGCAACTGATGGGGCAAACACTCCTACCAACAAACCATTTTTATCAATCAGATATTTTTGAAAATCTCCTCCTATTGTCCCATTCATTACTCCGTTTTCACTGGTATGTGCAAGCCAATAGTAGATAGATTGTATGCCTGTACCTGTTACCGGGTTTTTTGCGGCAATTTTAAAACTGACACTGTAATTGTTCTGGCAAAACTGTTTTATTTCAGCGTTGCTCCTAGGCTCATGACCAAAGCTGTTTGATGGAAAGGCAATGATTACAACACTATCTCCGTACTGTTGGTGTAGTTGTTGTAGTCCGGCAAGCTGATTAACCCTTGCACCATTAGTGGCAATATTGACCAGTAATATCTTTTTATTTTGATAGCTGCTCATGTTTACCACATTGCCGTCTGTGTCGGCAAACTGCAAAGTGTAAATGCTGGTGGTAACTACAAATGAAGTAAGTAATAAAAGGAGTTTCATTTTTTTAAAAGTTTTTTATATTTATCAATTCAGTTATTATATAGTGCAGGTTACGGTACATGCAGACATAAAATAAAGCTCCTGGTAATAAGTGCTTTGGCTGCCATCGCTAAAACAGTACCTATAGACACATTGCCAACACCATACATACTCTCCATTTACAAGCCATTTAGCATATCTTGAAGAAACTACTGCCCATGTTCCTCTTTCACATTGGCCTCCGATGACGGCAAACTCCGGATTGGTAGATACTCCCGGGCAACTGCAATCCCAACCAGTTTGATAAATTCCTTTAATGTACCCTGAAGAATCACTAAAAACATTCATGTCCTGGTATAGTGAGTCGACATAAGGATAACCATAAGTTGAACATCTTTTGTCAAATCCAACCCAATTAGGAGCAGTAGTCACAAACATTGTTGTATCGGAAAAGTCAAAGCGTTTAATAATATTCTTGTCTTTGTCTCTGGTTATTTTCAGCCGATTCAGTTTGTCATATTCATTATAGACAACCGTATTGTTTGCATCGGCACTGCTGATCACGCCTATCAATGGTTCATAAGCATAGGTCATCATATTAGCATCTTTCGGATGCAACCTTACTTCATCGATCAAGCCGCTGCCGCTAATGGTGACAGAAGAAATACCTGTCAGTGCCACTGAATAGAGATACCAGTTATTTTGTGTGGCTATGGAACTGCCGGGGCTGCCGCTGTTCACCGTTACCGATGCGCCTGACTTGGCCCAAAATGTCAGCAGGTAATTTTGCGAACTGTTTAAACTTGATTTGCTGACATTGCCATTGGAAAGGTTATAACTTTTCTTGCCGGTCAGTTTATCAGTCAGATCCCTTGTTGAACTGCCAATGGTCCAGTTGCCGCTGCCGGTTGATTCAAAACTGGTATAAGCAATATCCGATTGGACAGCATTGGAGGTCTTTGCCACGGCATATTGCTGATCATAATCAGTCATTACCGAATTGCTCAATCCGCTTACCAGGCTTTTCATTTCAGAAAGGTTACCATATGAATCATAGCTGGTAAAATAACTCTGCGGTTTAAAGTAAGTCGTATTCCTTATAAGTTTTGAAGGATCAAAGGTCCCGATGGTTGCCTGTATTATTGGCTTGTTGGATTCAAATGACCAGATCGTATCTGGCTTTATATCATTATTACCAATCTGCCGGAAAGAAGTGGCCGAGCCGGTGATCATTCTTGGGTTGCTGTCCCCGTTGATCCAGGTTTCCGTCGCTACGGGTGATGAAATAATAGAGCTGTCCCTGAGTTTTCCAATCCCGCCTCCGATAGTATAATTATAAGGATAGTACATCCTTAATTCTTTTTCCAAACCCCTTGTCCGGTCAAAGCTGGTCACCACTTTTGTAACATTGTAGTTGGTATCGTATGTAATATCCTGGTAGCTGGTTTGTGTGGAGCCATTGATATGAAACAGTGTGTCTTTAGAACTGGTAACGTAGGCTCTGCCGTTTGTTAAATAATAATGTTCCGCAATAAAAGTTTTTGAAGCCAGTGTAAGATAAGGAGAGGTGCCATTATAGTTTGTCTGGGAATGACCCATCTTCATGGATTTAAAGTTGTCATTGTTATATACTACTGTATCATATTGAATCGTGTTAACTGTCCTTTTAACAAGATTGCCTGAACTGTCATATACAGAAATTCTTTTGGGTATGCCAAGACCCCAGGCCCGGAAATCCTGCGGAGTATAGGGAAAGGCTGTAGGGTATGCATTGCTGTTTACATCTTTCAAATCGGTAAATTCCTGCACTTCTTTTCCAAGACTCCCTGCATTTGAACTTCGGACGATCTCTACACGGCTATAGCCAACAGGTGTGCCCAGCACAAAACCATTTGTAGTAAGCGGCTCGCTGCATACGGCAGTATAATCGACAGCTGTTGAACTTGAATTATAATATTCACGGTATGGAAAATCGTATCTGGGTATATCTCCGAGGAAACCTGAACTTTTTCCATCCTCCCTCACATATTTGTAATACTCAAAACTTCCTTCCAATCCATCATAGAAATTATGTTTTGAAATAGAATATACTCTTACCCCGCCCGAAGTATCATAGTTTACTGCGTTATTAACAACCCGGTTTTGCCATTTGATGTCTAACGGCAAACTTCCTGAAACAGAGGTACCAGCAGAAAGTGAAGTCTCGAGCCTGTATGTTCCTGTATCAAGATTGAAAGACAGTGTCCTGATTCCTGAGTAAAATAGGTCATAGAGTGAAATAGAACTGGATACATAAGTGGTGGTTCCGGCGGTGTTCTTAATATATACATTGAGATCTCCCGGTCCTGATACCGGTGCAGAGCCTGTTCTTACAACAGTTTTATCGAGCAGGAAAGTCAACTGGTGACGGTTATTATATATCTGCCGGAATGCTACATTATTTTGAGATGAAGTTTGGGCCGCAATGGAAACTGTATTGTCTTCTTTGGTATAAGGATAATGTGTGTTGTTTTCATAGTTATAAAGGATATATCCGCCAGAAGGTATTCTCAACGTGATTAAAGAGCCCATCATTGCATAAGTATCCGGCCTTCGGTCAGCCCCAAATGTATAAGGAGCTATCCTGGGGATCGTTGTATCATTACTGCTCTGTATAATGCCATTATAAAAACCCCAAAAATCCCTTTTATTGGCAATAGAATCCCCATATGACCCTGGCTTTGGAAAAGCGCCGACATATCCAAACTTATATCCTTCTTGTTTTTCCTTGCTTGTATAAGGAGTAACACTGGTTAACATCAGCTTAACCGGAATTGTATCATAGGAAGTAGAATGACCGGCTCTTTGAACAGGATAAGATGAATCATAACCTAATAAATAACCAAAACGGAATGCGCTGTCTTTTATCTGGATTTTAGAAAGAGCATAATCACCCGCATTATACAAAGTACCAAAGCTATATACGAATGAAACAGTTGTTTTATTGGGTAATTCTATCGAGCTTATTTTTTTATGCCCGCTGGAACCACCGCCTGTGGTAAAATAGGGTGTTTTCCTTGTCCCATCTGAATTCTTTACATAGGTGATCTGTGGATAACCAAAGCCATATGCCGATCCGCTCCCGTTCTGATAATTAAATTTAATAGTATCATTGGAAAAAGGGGAGATCATCCTCGTAAGTTGCCAGGTGACCCCATGATAAATGTTATTATATCCCGAGCCGGGACATGCGATACTTCCCCAATTGAATTCTTCGAAATCGTACTTAACGCCGTCTTCAGCAACAATCCTGAATGACTGCAACTTCTGATATAAGTCAATCCAGGGCTGATAAGTTGCATATGTTGGAATTATTTTAATCTTGGATAATGGAGCGGTAACGATCTGTCCATTCTTACCGATATAGAATTTACCGGAATGTCCCGGAAAATTAAACTGGAAAATATCCTGCTGGGTATCCAGGCTGTCGAAGTAGTATTTATTTCCGTTACTTCTCCAGTCTGAAGGGATAGCTGAAGCGTAGAGATATCCATATGTCGGCCTATCATCCGGCATTCCCCGAACTGTTCTTGTTATCTCCCCACCCGCATTCAAATACCATCCCAGGCCAACAATTGTCGGTGATTGTCCCAATTGTATGCCTCCACCTCCGACATACTCCAATGATACGGACATGGCAAGTCCGCTATTGTTTTTAAAGTTGTAAATAGGAATAGAAACATTGGCTTGTCCTGTAAATAAATTAACAGGATTAGCAGTTATCTTGCTTGCAGCATCAGCGCCTGCCGGCAATGTGGAGGAATTGGCATAGTTGGGAGATTCTTGCCCAAAAGTTTTACAAACAGGAATTAATCCAACAAGAAGAAATAATACTTTTTTCATCATAGAAAAATTATTTAAGGTTATACCCAATTCTGAATATGATCGGCTGTGTCCTCGGCACTTGCTTATAACTTAAAAAATCCCACAACAGTTTGGTACTGGTTTTCTTAAAGAGTTTTGACTTTACTGAAATGACTTTGCTTATTCCGATCAATCCGCTTTGCTGCCAGGCATTCATATCTTTCAATTGATAGAAATCACTAAATGCAGATCTATAGTTTTGCTCATACCCACCACTTATCCAGAAAGAACCTTTTAGTTTCCAGTCAATATAACAGCGAAGACCAATCCCTTCGCTGGTCAGCTTAATATGATCCCATCCACGACCCCAGCCCAACTTATATGAAGCCCCAATACCAATTATAGATTTATCATTGAGTTTATATCCGGCTGATAAACCAATATCACTGGTTACAGGGAAATAGTTTGTAGCACTCTGTGATTGCATGTTGGCACTGTATTCAATACGTTGAAGAAAGCTTTTTGTTTTTTGGTTATTGGGTTTAAAATCGGGCAACTCTGCATCACTACTGCCTCCTCCTAGCTTTAATACTTTGTCCTTCAGTTGTTGCAATTGTCCCTGAGCTGCCTGAAAATTTTGTTGAAACTGTGCCTGGGCATTCGGGCCACCAGTTGCTATTTGTTGCTGTACCAAGTTATTTACCTGTACCCTCGTTTGTAATCCCGCCAGACTTGCTATATAAGCAGGATCGTTAGGATCTCCCGGCATACGGAATAAAGAAGCCAGCATGCTGTTCTTCGCCATAAAGTCCTGGAACAATTTTGTTTTTGACAATAATTCCAACGCTTTCTTTTCAATCTTCTTTGGATCTTTTAAAATTTCTCTGTACTCTTTCAGTTGAGCGGCATAATAATAAACCTGTTTGTTTATTTGCTTCAGTTGTTTCACCATGCCTAGTTTTTCTAACTGTTGTTTCAGTAGTTCTCTCCTTTCCTTAATGAATTTTTTTATTTCTTCCGTCTTCTGAAACTTATCTTGCAATGCATTTGTTTTTGCCAAAGCATCTTTCACTTTCCCACCTACCCCGTTTTGATCTAAGAATTTTAGTGAAGTAGTTAACGAATCAAGCTTCGGGATATACTGTTTTGCTTTACCTGCAATAACCGGATTTTTAAGCTTGTTTTTTAGTGTAAAATAATTCCCTTTCAATTCAGCAAGTTTCACCTTCGCAACCAGGGAGTCCTTACTATTCAATAATTTTTTATAAATTTTCTCTTCCTGCTTCTGCATAGAAGAAAGAACTTTCATACTTTTCTGCACAAGCTTATCCTCTAGTTTGTCAGCTTTTTTGCTAATTGATGCAGCAAACTTTTGCGGATCGAGTTTATTAAATATCGAATCAAGCTTTGATTGTGAAATTGCGGATGATGCTAGGAGGAAAAAAGCAATAAGAGAGAATACTACTCTGGTAATTGCCGATGATACAAAAAACACTCTGAATATAACTATAGTCTTCCTCATACTTTGCAGTTGAGTTGTTAACATCTAATCAGTGCCTTAGTGTGAAATTATTTCTTAGGGGAGTGGATAAGATGAATTAATAATGGTAATCTAAAACTGAAATAATTATTTTAGTTCACCAAATGATTTTTGTCATATAAAAGTTTGAACCATCTGCTAAAAAGTGAAAAGAAGTTGAAAATCAATGATTCGTTATGAATATTAATTTAAGATGATTTTATTTTTTTTATTCTCTATAAGAGTAAACCATTATTTATTGACTCTCGCTAAAAAAATTTAGTCACGCCATTCAAATCTTAAAATTGAATTCAAGAATTCATATAAACAACCGTAGTAATACGGTTGTTTATATATATTGAGCTCAACTTGTTATTGTTTTTTATCCGCCTTCTTCGCCTGTTCTGCAACGGTTTTCATTTCCGCAGGATCAATTTGCTGCCAGGCTAACCCTAAGGCCTGTAAATAAAACTTTTCTAACTCCTTCGACACGGCGTTATACACCATATTGTCTTTATTAAGTTCTTCAGCCATAGTTGGAACCCCATTCCAGTTCAATGAACCAGTATAGGTAAAGGAGGAAGCGTCCAGGGCAATATTCTTTTTCCAGATCAATTCACCGTATTGGGCAGACTTGGCATTTATTACTAAATTTCCTGCTAAGGTTACTTCTCCGTTCATGGCATAGGTGGTAGTTGAAGCCGGAGCGTTTTTATCAAGTATGGAACCCCAATTAGTCTTTGTAGTTGGAAGGTATTTTCTATTGTATTGCGGGTTAATATCAATACCGATTTCTAAGACAAAGCTTGAATTGACTTTGTCATTAAAAACCATCTCGTCTCTTGACCCAAAGGGGCCTCTGACGGTAAATCCTTTGGCAGTGAGCATCTCCTCGAAGTCGTTACCCATACTGACGGCCATTTCATTGAATGGCGGAACAAAGTATTCCGGGTTCTTGCCTACATAGGTAGGTTTGACAATGGCAATGGTGATACCGGTTGAAGCTACCAGGGCCCGTGAGGGAGGGCTGTAGTCAAATTTAGCCGGAACTCGTTGTGCAGGCGGTTGTGTTACTGTTTGTTTAGTTGTGCCACAGCCTGCCAGCAGGACAATCGTAGCGAAAAAAGGAAGGGTTTTTTTCATAAAGCGTTGTTTTAAGGTTAAAAAATGTTTTGAAAAATGCCAGCACAAATGACTTAGGGACGTTTCTGGAAATCAAATATAATACTCGTACAGGTACGAGTGAAATATTTTTTGGGATAATGATTATTTGTGTCTAAAACACATGTAATATGGCTAAGGCACTTTTAACTCGGATAGAGCAGTATGTTGTAGATGTGGTGAAAAAGAAACGCCTTGAAAAGGGGTACTCCCAAAAAGAGCTTGCCTACCAGATTGACAAATCAATCGGATTTATCGGGGACATTGAGAGTCGTAAAGGAAGAGCGAAATACAATCTCAATCACATTAACGAACTATCTAAAATATTTGAATGCTCACCCCGGGATTTTTTGCCAGATAAGGCATTATAAACGGGTATAGTATTTCCGTGGAAGCGACCTCAGGGTCGTTTCAGGAAAATAAAAGATTGAGTAAAGGATATTACTTTTTTTTCGAAGGTGGGACAACAGGCACTTTTTCTTTTGTAACTGTGCGAGGGTCGGCTTTTTCGTATTCCTTTTTCGTAATAAACTTACCATCACCATCATCACGGTAAATAGTTTTTTCTGGTGGTTTCTTTGCCATAAATATTTAATTAAGAATACAAGGTACTTAGAATAATTGGATTTGTTAACAGGCTGAAAGATGTCAGGATAATGTATAATCTTTTTTTTGCGTGTTTTTAACACAAATCATCACAACCTTATAACAGTCGATCAAACAGACCTCGATCTACATTTTCAACAGCCGGTTTCGGATGTCTGTCAAATATGCTTTTCTCTACAATTATCCTTTCTCTCCCGTATTTCTTTCGGGAAAGTTCAATAGCTTTTCCTTTTAATGAACCTTTATTGATTTGAGGTGGTAATGTTGCTGCGCTAAATGGCGCTGATGTTGCTCCGTCAATCATCAGTTTTAAATACATGGAATACCTTGGTAAGGTTATCAAATCATCTTCATTAAAAACTGGATGAAATTCTTTGGCTAAATGTTCGGCATCTGTGGCACCAATTCGGAAAGAGATCAATGTGCCAATGTTTCCAAATATGGCAGCACGGATTTTTTCATGCACCTGTTCAATATACTGATGGGTCAGGAATAGCGACAATTTGTATTTTCTGGCTTCGGCCAGAACATCAACAAAGGATAATGATACGAAAGAGTGCATTTCATCAACGTATAAGTAGAAAGGGATACGTTCATGTTCGGGTAGTATGGAGCGGTATAGGGCAGCTAATTGGATTGAGGTAACTAATATACTGCCTAATAAACAAGAGGCATCCTCTCCGATCTCTCCTTTGGATAGATTAGCAATTAATATCTTTCTTTCATCCATGACCTGGTTCATTCTGAAGCCTCTTGTTTTTTGTCCAACAATGTTTCTAAGCGGGATACTTGTCAGAAACACTCCTGTCTTATTAAGTATTGGTGTGATAGCTTCTGATCTTAAGGACGGGCTGTATTTATCATACTCATTCTTCCAAAACGAGAGGGTGTGCTGATTGGTTACATAACTGAGTACCCGATTCCTGAAAAACATATCAGTGAGCAAAGGTTGAATATCGAGTAAGGTAGCATGAGGATATTCAAGGAGGGTCAGTAAGGTAAAGCGGAGAATGTACTCTAGTCTTGGCCCCCAGGAATCAGCCCAAATCTTCTTAAAGGTTGAAATAAGTCCTGAAGCAACTAAGTGATGATAGTTAGGATGAACTCCTTTAAGCGGATTGAAAGCAATCGGATATTCAATGTCTTTTGGATTGAAGTATATAACATCCTCTAATCTCTCTTGCGGTATATAATGCAGAATGGTTTCAGCAATATCGCCGTGAGGATCTATGATACATAACCCCTTTCCTTTTTGAATATCAGAAATAGCCATGTTCAACAACAGGGTTGATTTGCCCACTCCTGTTTTTCCTAATACATAGATATGACCTAAACGGTCAGCGTCTTTAATATAAAAGGTCTGATTTTTATTTCTCCAGTTAGTGAGGCCAATAGGTGTATGGTCATTCATACACCTTATTTTACTTAATGTGATATGATAAAATAAGATAGGGTATGATGAAGAAACAGAGCCTAAGTTGGGGCGAGTGGTTCAGAATTGTTATCCTCTTGTAATTCTACCCTAACCTCAGTTCCAACTTCGTCCAGTACACTCCGCAGTATGGGAAACATATCACTGAAATAAGCATTAAATGTTTTCATATCAAGGTGTTTTTCCAGTTCCAACCATCTGATTTCATGTTCTGCGTCTTCTTTATTTTTTTCAATACTTTTCAGCCATTTATGCTTATCAATTAAGAGTTTTTTATCCTTCAGTACATGGTTCTTACCAAGTGAATAGAATATTGCTTTTTTCTCTTCTGGTGTGGATTTTATAAACCTTTCTTTCAGATTAGCTACCATCAAAAACTTCTTCTCTATCTGTACGGCAAGCTTTTCACCCTGATATTCACTTTGATTCAATTTCGCTTTGATAAAAGCTAATTTTTCCTCCCGTTCTTTTCTGGCTTCTTTGTATTCTTCCTCTGAAATTGAATCACTGAGCCGCATTTGTAGTAAACCTTTCAGTTCTTTTTCGAGCCTTATTACTTCATTTTTCTTTTGGGTATAAATGACCTGCTCCTGTTCAATAATGTTTTGACTATTCTCTTTTAATATTTTTATCGCCACTTCCTTAAACTTGTCAGAAACGGAAATCTTATTTATCTCATCACAAATAAGGGATTCTAATTCACTGGCAGGAATGACTTTTCTTGCACTGCAATTTTCAGATCCCTTTTTTCTGTGAGTACAATAATAATACTGGTATGTTTGGATAAGCCCCGTATTCTTAATTAACTTATTCTTTTCGGTGGCTGTTATTGCGCTTCCACATTCGCCACAGGTCATAATGCCGGTAAACGGGAAGTAGTGTCCCTGATATCTTGGTCTACCCTTACGTCCCAACAGTTTTTGTACCTGGTCATATTCATCCGCTGTTATCATGGGAGCATGTTTTCCCTGGTGTATATGGCCATTATAGCGGAATAGCCCGGCATAAAAGGGGTCAGTCAATATCCGGTAAATAGTACTGCGGGCAATAGGAAAGACTACTGAGGAAGAGGATGATTGCTTTTTTAAGCCTATTTCTTTATTAATCTTTTCTAATATTTTTGAAGGCGTGTATATGCCTGATAGCATTAAATCCCAAATCCTTCTGATTACTTCAAAACGGTCATTGTCTTTTATTATATAATTTGAGCCATGTTCTGCTCTTTTGGTATTCAAATATCCAATAGGGGCTTTAAGCGGGGCAATACCCTCTGCCACTTTTTTATCCAGCCCGCTTTTCACCATCTTTCCCAAGTCCTTACTATACTGCGTTGCCAGGCTGCTTTCCACGGAAATAATGATAGAGTTATCTGCTGCAGTATATTCACGATCCTTGGTTAGAATGGACTGTATTTTTCCATCTTCCAATAATTGCTGAATAATCCCACTCTCTAATGGATTCCTCGAAAGCCGGTTGATATGCCAGCAAATGATACCATTTGCTTTACCGGCTTTTATGCCTTTAATCATCTTAGTAAATTCTGGCCTGTTATATGGCAGCATCGCAGACCTGCATTCCTGAAACGTCCCAACAACCTGTAACCCTTCATAAGTTATAAGTTTATGGACTTCATCGGCCTGCCGTTCAATAGACTGCACCTGCCGGTCTTCGCCTTCAGATGATTTTCGCAGGTAGATATAATATTTTAGATGGGTATTATTTTTCATAGCAGTTTTCTAAAAACACAAAGAGGGATGGCAGAGAAAGCTTTGGTTTGCTACAAGCAAAGCGCCGTCATCCCTCTTTAAGTTCATATTGACTCCATGAGGAATGCTTTCATATTACTTTGCTTGTAGCGTTCGTATTATACAGCATATCTGTATTCTCTTCAAGCCATTTTGTGTTGGGTAACATCCGTGAAACAAGAGTAATTAAAGCAATGATCTGTTCCAATGCTTCTGTTCTTTCAAGTTTATTACCGTATTCCTGTTTATATAAAGTGATAAATTCATCTACTTGGTTTTCGGATATTTTCATCTTCTCCGATCATACCCGTTGCTTTAGTTAGAAATAAGATAGGGCAGAAAGTAATCCACAGATTTGCATTTCACCCTCCCTTATTTTCCTCTTCTTATTTTAATAAAATCATTTACATGGAAATTAGTCGGGTTCCGATTTAGAAATTAATTTTTACTTTTTATCATGACATAACTTCTCTGGTGCCTTCGGGCACCGTTTGCTTTAGGACATTAGTTTGTCCTTGCAGTTCTCCCTACCTTGAAAGGATTTATACCCTATAGTGTTTCTGAAAAAATAAGGGAGATATAAAACGAAACGATAACGATTATATAAATAACGTTAACGTAAATCGTAACGTGCCTTAAAGCCTGGGGAAAACTTACTTATCAATTAATTCTTTGAAAAAATATATGAACATTAAATACGAACCTGAGGAAACCCGGCTGGCTAATGACATAGCTCTCCAGTTAAATGATCACGGGTCATTGCATCTGTTTCTTAATTTCTCCCGGAAGTACCGGGAAGATTATTTGCGGAAAATCCTGGAGAAAGTAATGAGTATACCGGATAGGCAAATAAAAAAAACGAGAGGGGCCTTATTCACCTTTCTCGTTCATCAACATGACTCCGACCATTCTAGGGATTAGTTTCTCTACACGAATGCAGGGGCTGGCAGTTATCAAATCACATTATCTTATAGATTACTCGCTAAAGTTAAATAAAGACAAATGGGGACCTCAAAAGAGGGATCTGTTCCTGTCCAGCCTTGCATCGTGCATCAAGTGTCATACCATAAATACTATCTGTTTGTCAAGACCGGAGCCTCATCAAGAGATCAGGGAATTTAAAGAACTCAATGTGCTAATCAGGAGCCTGGCATATCAACAAAAAATTCGTTTGGTTGAATACAGTCCCAAGCAATTGCTTTTGCTAGTCACCGGTACTGAAAAGAAAACGAAGAAAGCGCTTATGCGGTCACTTTCTGAAATATACCCGGAACTGGTACCGCAGTATGAAAAGGAGATGAGTAATAGGAATAAGTATTACATCAAGCTCTTTGAGGCGGTGGCTGCTGCTAAGCTCTTTTCGAAAGAGATAGGGGTTTAAGGATAATAGGATATATAAAAGCAGGGACATCCCTGCTTTTATTGTTTGCATTCTGCCCTACCTTATTTCTTTTCTGCCTTTCCTCTATGATTGAGTCAAAGGAATTTTCCTTGACAATTAAAAACTCTGAATTATGGATTCAACAACTTCAACACCTCCCAAAGTGGATGTGTACAAAATCGTCACTGACCGCATTATTGAACTTCTGGAACAAGGTACTGTCCCTTGGCAAAAGCCGTGGGCAGACGCCAGTGTACCAGCAAATCTCTTAAGCAAACGGCCTTACCGTGGAATCAACCTCTGGTTACTTCTTTCCTTAAACTATGAACGCAACCTGTTTCTGACCTGGGATCAATTGAAAAAGATTGGAGCTTCGGTGAAAAAAGGGGAGGTCGGGCATGTTGTCATTTATTGGAAGACATCCTCGAAAAAGGATGATGTGGTAAATGATGAGAAGGAAAAGAAAGCGCCTTTATTGCGGTATTACAAGGTCTTCAACATTTCCCAATGTCGGGACTTGCCTGAAAACTTAGTTGAGCCTCTTGTAACCAAAGAACATGATCCTATTGCTGAATGTGAGGCCATCGTTACCGGTATGCCTCAGTGTCCGGCTATCAAACACAAAGAGCAATTAGCCTTCTATCATATTGAGGAAGATTATATCAATATGCCAAAAAAGAAAAGCTTTAAAAGTCCTGAAGGCTATTACACCACCCTTTTTCATGAACTGGTGCATAGCACCGGTTCAGAAAAACGTTTGAACAGAAAAACCATTACTGAAATGGCTGAGTTTGGTTCTGAGCCGTACAGCATTGAAGAATTGGTGGCAGAACTTGGTTCAGCCTATCTATCTTCCTTTACAGGGATATTGAATGCTGGCATCCAAAACAGCGCTGCCTATCTCAATGGCTGGCTTTCAAAACTCAAAAATGACAAGCGGTTTATGGTGCAGGCATCTGGTCAGGCACAAAGGGCGGTTGATTTTATTATCAACCAACCGGCCCCTGCCAGTGACGGAACTGAAGAAGTTGCTCAATCAGTTACAGAGTGAATATGGATTAGTATCATCAAGCCTGGAGTTTGATGTGTATCCCAATAAAGCAGACACAATTAAAATCTACTGGCGATTAGACAAAAGATGATTCCTGTATTCTACAGGAATCATCTTTTTAAATTCTATATTGCCGCCTCTGGTTATTATAATACTCCATATACTTTTCTGTTGCCAATTTTAAATATCTTTAGTTTTGTAAAGCTTGAAAATGTAATTTGTAACAATAAATAAATGTTTTATGACAAATGTTAAAGAAAACATAACATCCTATTTAGCAAAGTGCTTCGATGAAATGCCCCTTCTAAATGATTTATGTAACGGCAGTATCACAAAAGATGAGCTAAAACAAATTGCTATGCTGCACTATGCAGAAACAAAAACCTTTACAGATATCAAGAATCCTGCACGATTATATCTGTGCCCTCATGAGGCGACAATAGCAAAAAAGTACTTTTGTTACTTGTATAGAGAAGAGCAAGGCAATTTCAAAGAGGGCATGAACCATGCTGACTTATTGAAACCAGTTTGTTTTGATCTTGGTCTAACGGAAAAGGAAATAGAAGATTGCTTCAATAAGTATAGTAAATCTTTTCTTTATCTTTTTCATGAGAAACCTTCAATGGAGGTAATGGTTCGAGAGTTAGGCATTTCTGTAGCATGGGAAAGTTTAACACCTTATTTTGGCAAACGGCTTATTGAAAGCCTTAGGGGCAACTACCATTTATCAGATGCTGCCATGAAATACTTTACAATACATCACACAGTAGACCAAGCTCACTCAAAGCAAGCAATTAATACATTAGCACACTACTGTGAAGATGAAAGCATGCTGTCAATTGCAAAGCAAGGGATCAAATCTGCACTTATTGATGACCTGCATCTTTTAAGACCGTACAAATTAAAACATTAAAATACATATGGAAGATTACATCTTTCAACTTAAACAAGTTTTTGAGACTTATGGATTATGGTTCATTTTCCCCTTACTATTATTGGAAAATTTTCCCTTCATTGGTTTCTTTACTCCAGCCATGACAGTACTTTTGCTCGCAGGATTTCTGCTTGCTGACAATACTATAGACCTATTTCTTGTTATAATAATCTCATACTCTGCAATGTTAGTAGGGGATAATTTATGGTTTTTTTTTGGAAGAAAAAGTCAAGGAAAGTGGAAGTGGCTTAATAGAGTAACTAAGCGGTCTAACAAAGCTCTTGATGTCATTAAACAACAACGGTTGGGATTGCTTTTGTTTTTTCAATTTGCACCTTACTATCGCATGTTTTTGCCTTACGCATTTGGTATCTCCAATTACCCCCTTAAAAGATGGTTATTTATCAATTTAATTGGGTCCTGCATTTTTGTATTGACATTTGTCCTGGCAGGTTACTTTGCATCGCAGTACATAAGCGACTTTCAAGGCATACAACTTTTAAGCAAGAATATGAATACAATTATTATAATTGTTGTGGCCATTTATACTTTGTTTTTGATTAGAAAAATAGTTTTACTCCAAAGAAAAAAATCCAAGAATGAATAATGCAATAATTACTTACAGTCAGAATAACGAAGTTCACAATAGGTTATTGATCTTAAATAACAACGAAACAGAAAATATCGTAGTGTTTGTTGCTGGTTGGTCGTCAACCCCATCTACTTGGAGATATTTCATACCCATTCTTCAACAAAAATCTTCAGTTCATTACTTTGAAACAAGGGAAAAAGCACACACAAGATATATTGTCAAACCACTTTCTTTTGGCATTGAATCTATGAGTAGTGATTTAGTTTACTATTTAAACAACTTACAAAAAAAATATATCTTAATGGGAGCTTCCGTAGGGGCTTCGGTAATTATCAATTCATTAAGTAAACTCTCAAAAAACCCTGTTGGTATTGTCTTACTTACTCCGAATAATCGGGTTAAATTACCAGCATACTTTCAGGTATTGCGAATAATACCCGTCAATTTACTTCAACTTATCAGACCACTTATCCTAATATTGATAAAAAAATTTTCATTCAAGGCTGATGCACATAAAATTGAAGGGTTGATAAATGCGATGAATTCAGTAGCCTTTGCTATTTCCAAGAAATCCATACTTCAGTTAAGTAGAATGAATTTACTAAATGGCAAAATAGGAAGATTAAAAGTTCCTACGCTAATCGTTGCGACTAATCGAGATTCATTGCATAATTTACAAGATTCGATCTTATTCCAAAACACACTAGGTGCAGATATAATACGCTTTGAAACATTCACAGAGGCCCATAGTTCAAAGTGTGCCAAACATATTTTAGAGTGGTCAAATAATAAAAATTTGTTATTATGATGGAGATTGTCACAATACTGTTAATCTACTTAATTCACTTGCTTATCGCTATAGTGCTATCACCTAAGCATGATTATGTTATTGACAGTGGAAAATCTGATGTCCTAATTTTAAATATTGCTCGAGCAGGGTTGGCTTTAAGCCCATTGTTATTATTTATAAAAAAATTCAATTTGAATTTATCATCTGAATATGCAGAATATTTATACTATTCTGGCTTGGTTCTATTTTTTGTAAGCATAACAATTCATTTGGCTGCTAGATTTTCATTAAAAACCAATTTCTATCCTAGTGCTGTTATTGCCAATCATCATGTATTAATATCAAATGGCATTTATAAATGGATAAGGCATCCAATTTATTTATCTCACATTCTTACTTGGCTTTCTGTTACATTAATCAGCTTAAATTGGGGTTACTCAATATTTGTAAGTTTGTTTGTCCTAAGAATGATTATAAGAATTCCTGTGGAGGAAAAACTACTTGTAACCAAATTTGGCTCTCAATACATCGAATACAAAAAAAAGGCAGGCTGCCTTCTGCCAAAATTAAATTTTAAAAACTCCAAATAGTGTACAACAAACAAACAACACATTTATCAGAGAACGAAGTAAAACCGTTTCTTTCGGAATACCTAACGGGAGGGTTCAGAGAAGATAACTTTATTTTCAAGGATGTAACCCTCTTTGAAGATGGAGTAGAAGGCACCATACTTATGGACAGATATTTTATCTCATCTGATACGGGTGAATTTCATCTAAGTGTCCCAACAGCAATGCTTTGTATTTTCCAACTTGCTATTATCTTTAGTTGCAAAGACAGTTCGGCTAAACAAAAAAGTGGCGAGTTTTATTTGAGAGACATTGAAATAAAATGTAAAAAAGAAATAACCACAACTTTATTTAAATGTACATTACTTATGACAAATAAAAGAGTGTTAGGTAATAATGTTCTTTATCAGGGAACAATCTCAATAAATGACGATTCCTTTTCAGGGAAAGCCTCGTTTATTATGCCGAATTAAAAATTAATTTGAATCAGAAGAAAAGCGACAGGTATATCAGATTATTGTAGCAAACCGCTATTTATTTTTTGCGTTTGCTAACATCAGAATGATCTGATACCCCAATCCGGCAAGAAGGACGTGCCAGAGAAAATGAGTTCCAAAGGGGATACAAGGGCACAAAATTATATCAACGCTTCTAAACACTATTGCTATTAGAAAGATGAGGATAGCGGAGAGGAAAACGCTTTTGGCTGAAGGAATTTTTTTTATATAGATTACCCCAATGATCACAAAGCCGATTAGTAATACTACATAGGGCAATGACCCATTCCATGCAGCGAATCTTTCTGTTATTAGCACTAGGGAAAGAAGAAGAATAAAAGATAAGGCAGTTACTACTTTTGATTTTGCAATTTCGGTTAAAAGTAAAAGTACAGCAACAGAGGCAAAAAGAACAATTGAGAAAGTATCCAATATATCGCCCAAACGAGAATTAGTGATATGCCACCAAGCGCTACCTATTCCAATAATTCCTAAAAGAATCGGAAGAATATAAAGTCGCGAAACACGATGATTGCGCAAATATCGATAAGCAAGAAAAGCGGCTATCAAAAAAGCTACATTGGAAATTATATTCAAGGGTTGTGGAAAGAAATATCCGATTAGCGATTCACAATATTTAGTTGGTATATCTAACATAATTTATTGGTTCGAATCATTTAAGGTAACCCAATTTAACAAAATCGACCTTCAGAATATTATTGAAAATAAGCTTTTCTAAACACACCTATTTCAAAATTACTTGTGGGGAATTTTAGATATGGTTAGAACTCTCAATTGGAAACAAATAAAGATCAATCTATTGAAAGATACCGAACAAATCCTTCAACAAGATTTTTTACAAATACCATACCAGCCGAGTAGCTTCTTTTTGTATACGGTGCAAACGATTCCTTGTTCAGTATACCATAATTGTTCTGTATAGGTCTCACTTGCAAATAAACCATACCACGGTGCATTACTTTAACTAGGGAATGATAAAATTCAAGTTAGAAAGACCTATCTTTATCACGACAGGTGGAAAGTTCTTTTAAGCTGCGACACAAGTTTGACACACATTGTCTATAACAAATTAATAGCCAGGGATTGAAGAATCCAGTCCCGGGCACAAGGCCGTTCCGACAAAGTCGGAAGGGCTTTTTTGTTTGAAAGCGGGCGAGCTTGCTCGCCAAAGCAAACAAACAAAAAAGACATACGACGCGAAACGGCGTAAAGGGCTTGGGTAAGACCAATCAAAGAGGATCATTGAAAATAATCCAGTCCCTGGCACAAATAAGAAAGTCAGTTACGCAACTGGCTTTTTTTATATTACCATCAAACTACATCCCCTCAAATCACTCCCATCCACCCTGCCCAACACCTCAAAACTTCCATCAGCATTTAATTTACCAACATCGTCGGTATCAATAAAGGAAAAGGATTAAATGTTTGCGAGGTCAATGACATTGATCGTGCCGCTGCCGGATCGTTTTACCAGGAAAGGATCTTCTTCATCTCTCATCAATACCTTCATCCAAGGCGGGCAATTGAAAATCCCTTCGCCTTTTGAATAAGCCTGTGATAAAAGTTCCGTCATCCCATATTCCGAATGAATATGCTCAAGAGAAAATGATTGTTTCAGAATGGCATGCACTTCTTCCCGAATCATCTCCTCCTTCCTCCCCTTCATTCCGCCTGTTTCCATGACAGTAGTAAACTTTAACGGCAGAAAATATTTTTCAGCAAAGTCGAGCAACGCAAATGTGACAGCAATCAGCAATGTTTTTTGTTGCTGTTTCTCTAACTCACTCAAAACAGCAAACAGTTTTTCATACTCATTTAGATAAAACCCGCTTTGAGGATGTTCACTCAAATGGATCAGCTTATCCACCATATAAACCAGTGATGAATATTTTCTTTCCAGGTAAGATGGCAGCAGGCCGATAATGCAGCATTCCTTTACTGGTCCGTAAAAAAGTTCAAATCCCTTTGTAAAACTGTCTTCATACAATGAAAGGTCCTTCAGCAGGTGCCGGCTATTGATGCTGCCGCTGCTGCCGCTGCTTTCAAAAACCACCTGCGGTTTAAATGCCGTGGTCTTTAATTCATGCGATTTGAAAAAACTCGCCGGCAAAAAGGGGATCCCGGTAAGCTCCCTTACAGTTGCCGGATCAACTTTCAATGCTTGCAGAAAATCCTTATAAACCGGGTTATTTTCACCCTGGAAACGGAATACTTCCAGGGCCAGCGCCTTAAAATCCTCCTCTTTTACCCCAAAAACTTTATCATTCCATTGTCCCGGCATAGCTGTTCGTGTTGTCAAAATCAGTAAATTTGTTTTCACTTAAATTACCTGAATGAAACGCAGCCTGTTTGTATTGTTTGCATTGCTGGTCATTGCTTTTGCCTGTACCAAAGATAAGTTTACAACGGAGCCGCAGGTAAGTATAAAATCCATTTCCCCTTCCGTGGTTTTTAGCGGCGATATCATTCTTATGAAAGGCAAATATAGCGACCTCGAGGGGGATATTGATACGATACTGGTTGTTTACAAATGGTATAATGGCGCAACCGTTGTAAGAAATGATACTTTCCGTTATCCGTTCTCACCGCTTGATGTGCCACCAAAAACACAGGAAGCAGATATGAATGTGACGTTTGAATATAATACCAACAATAATCCTGACCTCCGGTTTTTACCCGGAGTGTCAAAAGATACCACTGCAACCCTGGGTTTGATCTTAAAAGACAAGAGTGCCCACAGAAGCAATTACAGCGAATCAGAAAAAATCAGGCTTAAAAAACCCTGAGCTTATTGAGACCTTTACAACAGTTCCTGGCTTTCCTGGTTTACAGCAATCTGTTTATTGCCGGCTGCGCTTTTGCCCTGACCTGGGAAACCTTTTACCTGTTCCGTTTACCTGCTTCCATTAACTGGTACCTGCTCCTGATGTTTCTGTGTACCGTGTTTGTTTACAGTCTTCATTATTTTGTAAAAAGCAAAAAAGAAAAAACAGACAGCCGGTTAACATGGTGCAGAAACAATGTAAG